>JBIQJW010000023.1:0-21497 GCA_044507145.1 Actinomycetota bacterium | reverse complement strand
ATGGTGGACGCGATGCGCGCGGCGCCCGAGCGCTTCACGTTCGACGGCGGCTCGGCGGTGGCGGGCCCGGACGGCGCGTGGATCGTGCCCCCGGTCGCGGGCACCGAGGGGCTCGTGGTGGCCGACATCGAGCCCGAGGCGATCCGCGGGGCGCGACTGGCGGCGGATGCGACCGGGCACTACGCGCGGCCGGATGTGTTCGCGGTCCGCGTGGACCGGCGTCGCACCGGGGCGGTGGAGTTCCGGGACTGACATGCCGCGCCCGGCCCGCGTCACCGGCGGGCGGGTGCGGGAAGGCGGCGCTCGATCCAGGGCGCGGCGCTCTCCATGTAGGTCGCGGTGATGTGGGCGGTGTTGCGGTACACCAGCACATCGCCGATCACCGCCGGGCACAGGCGTCCGGGGCAGAAGAGCGGGGTGGGGTTGATGGCGCGCACGCCGGCGACCCGGCGCGCCGCGCGCGCGTTCACGGGCGCATGGCGGAATGCATCGCGGCGCGCGAAGGCACAGTCGCGCAGGTTCGGGAACGACCGCGAGACGCAGTCGCGCGGGTCGCCGTCGGGGCGCGGATTGTCGGTGACCAGCGCCACCGGCGCCCCCGTGGCCCGCAGGGTGCGCAGCGTGCGGGTCATGCCCGACGCGAGCGCCCGGGCGCTGTCGGCGCGGTCGAGGCGCCGCCCGTCGCGCACGACCCGGTGCGTATTGAGGTTGCCCACCACGATCAGCGCGGGCCGCTCGCGCGCGATCCGGCGAAGGGTGGCGGTGCGCCAGCGCCCGCACTCCCGGTAGGCCCGGCGGAAGCGCTCGCTCCACATCACCACGTCGGCCGGCGTGCAGCCGGACTTGGTGAGCACCACCAGCCGCCACCCGCGACGCTGGGCGATCAGGTCCAGCGCGGGGAAGTACTGCATGGCGTGCGAGTCGCCGAACAGCACGGCGGTGGTGCGGGATGTCCGGTCGCCGTACACACAGCGGCCCGACCGGGTGTCCTCCTGGTCCACAAGGCACCCGTCGGCATCGGCCCGGCCGCGGTCACGGATCGCCGTCTTCGGGTTCGGGCGTATGGCGTCGGCCCGGGCCTGCGGCGTCGCGTCGAGCTGCAGTGCGCGCGCCCCCAGGGTGTCGGATGCCGCGGCGATCGGCACGCTGGGGCTCGTGGCCCAGCACGCGGCGCCCAACACGCCCACGGCCACCGTGCACGCGAGGCCGAAGCGGAACGTGCGGGCGGGTGAGCGCGCCAGCCGTGGCGAGCGCCGGAACGGCTCCTCCACGTAGCGGTGGGCCAGCCACGCCGGCACCACCGAGCCGGCCACGATCGCCAGCTTCGCCGGGGTGGACAGCTCGCCGACGGCGATGGCGGCGAAGACCAAGAGCGGCCAGTGCCACAGGTACCAGGAGTACGAGATGCGCCCGACCCAGCGCGCCGGGCGCACCTCCATGAGCCGTCCGGGCACCGAGCCCACCGCCGACGCGCCGGCCACGATGATGACGGCCGAGGCGATGCACGGCACCAGAGCCGCCGGACCGGGGAATGCCGTGGTGTCGTCGTAGGTGACGGCCGACCAGGCGAGGGCCGCCAGGCCGCCCACCACGAGGGCCGCGGCGAGCGGGCGCGGCATGCGCATGCGGGCGGCGGGGACGAGGGCGACGGCGGCGCCCACCAGGAACTCCCAGCCGCGGGTGAGGGTGGAGAAGTAGGCGGGGCCGGCATCCGCGTGCGTGCGCTCGATCGAGTGGGCGAGGAGGGCGACCCCCGCCACGAGCACCAGCCCGCCCAGCACGGGCCGCGGGCTGCGGCCGGTGCGCGCGAGCCAGGCGACCCCGACGGCCACCAGGATCACGGGCCAGACCAGGTAGAACTGCTCCTCCACCGACAGCGACCAGAAGTGTTGCACCGGGCTCGCATCGAGCCCGCGCGTGAGGTAATCGCCCTCCTGGGACGCGAAGCGCCAGTTGACGAAGTAGAAGTTCGCCGCGATCACGTCGCCCGCCAGCCGGTCGCGGGCGAGGGGCGACATGAGCACCCAGCCGGCGGCGACCACGAAGGCGAGCACCGCGACGATCGAGGGCAGCAGACGCCGCACGCGGCGGGCGTAGAAGTCACCCAGCGAGACCCGGTCGGTGCGCTCCAGTTCGCGCAGGAGCAGGCCCGTGATCAGAAAGCCGGAGATCACGAAGAACACGTCCAGGCCGACGTACCCGCCGCCCAGGAAGGCCACGTCGGCGTGGAACAACAGCACCAAGAGGGTGGCGATGCCCCGCAGCCCCTCCACGTCCGGCCGGAAGGCGAAGCCCCCGCCGGTCCCGGGCCGTCCCGGGGCTGCGGCGGTGGGGCCCGATGCGCGCTGACTCACCCCGAGGACCGTAGTGCCGCGCCCCCGCGGGCCCGAACCGGATGGTTCGGCCGGACCCACACGGCCCGTCGGGCGCGCCCGGGGTCCGCCCACCTACCATCGGGGGCGCCCGCATCCCCGTCCCGGAGCTGTGCATGACGATCCCGCCGCTGTCGATCCTCGACCTCGTCCCGGTTGCCGAGGGCGCCACGCCGGCCGACGCGCTGCGCGACAGCCTGGAGCTGGCCCGCGCCGCGGAGCGGCTGGGCTACCGGCGGTACTGGGTGGCCGAGCACCACAACATGGAGGGGATCGCCAGCGCGGCCACGTCGGTGGTGCTGGGGTATCTCGCGGCCGGGACGTCCACGCTGCGGCTGGGCGCCGGCGGGATCATGCTCCCGAACCACTCACCCCTGGTGGTGGCCGAACAGTTCGGCACGTTGGAATCGCTCTACCCGGGCCGCATCGAGCTGGGATTGGGGCGCGCGCCGGGGACCGACCAGCTCACGGCAGGCGCCCTGCGGCGCGATCCGCGCCGGGCGGACCGGTTCCCGGATGAGGTGCTGGAGCTCCAGGAGTACTTCGCGCCGGCCGTGCCCGGCCAGCGCGTGCGGGCGGTCCCGGGCGCCGGGCTGCGCGTCCCGCTGTGGATCCTCGGGTCCAGCACCTTCGGGGCCCGGCTGGCGGCGGTCCTGGGGCTCCCGTACGCGTTCGCGTCACATTTCGCACCGGCGGCGCTGGATGAGGCGCTGGCGATCTACCGCGCCGAGTTCCGGCCCTCGGCGGAGCTGGGCGAGCCGTACGCGATCGTGGGCGCGAACGTGGTGGTGGCCGACGACGATGCGACGGCCCGGCACCTGTTCACCAGCGTGCAGATGGCGTTCACCAACGTGCTGCGGGGCGCCCCGGGGCGCTATCCGCCGCCGGTGGACGACATCGACGCCCATTGGAGCGATCGCGAGCGACTCCACGTCGAGCAGATGCTGGAATGCGCGGCCGTGGGATCGCCCGAAACGGTGCGCGCCCGCCTGGAGGAGCTGACCGCACGGACCGACGCCGACGAGATCATGGCCGTGGCCGCCGTCCATTCGCCGGCGGCACGCATCCGGTCCTACGAACTGCTGGCGCAGGTGGGCGGCGGCCGGCCTGATCCGGAGCCCGCGGCGGTACGCGCCGGCTGAACGCCACCCCGACCGGGCATCAGCGCGGCGACGCCGATGCCCAGGGCCGCAGATCGAGGCGGCGCATGAGCTGGGCGTTCAGCGCCACGACGATCGTGGAGAGGCTCATCAGCACCGCGCCGACGGCCATGGGCAACGTGAACCCCACCGGGGCCAGCACGCCGGCGGCCAGCGGGATCGCCACGATGTTGTAGCCCGCGGCCCACCACAGGTTCTGCACCATCTTGCGGTGGCCCGCGACCGAGAGCCGGCGCACCGACACCACCCCTCGTGGATCGTCGGACGCCAGGACGATGCCGGCCGATTCGATCGCGACGTCCGTGCCGGCGCCGATGGCGATGCCGACATCCGCGCGCGTCAGCGCGGGCGCGTCGTTCACCCCGTCCCCGACCATGGCCACCACCCGGCCGGCGTCCTGGAGGTCGGTCACCACTCGGTCCTTGTCGCCGGGCAGCACCTGCGCGAAGACGCGGTCGATGCCCAGGTCGGCGGCCACGCGATCGGCCACCGGTTGCGCGTCGCCGGTCACCATCGCCAGATCCACGCCGTCCGCACGCAGGTCCGCCACCGCACGGGAGGACTCGGGGCGCACCGCGTCCTCCAACGTCAGCACGCCCACCACCGAGCCGTCGCGGACCACGTTCAGCAGCGACGCGCCGCGCTCGCCGGCGCGGGCGGCTGCGGCGTCGAGTTCCGGCGGCCGGTCGATGCCCCGCTCGCGCAGGAGCGCCGGACCGCCCACGGCGACCGGCGTGCCGTCCACCCGGGCCTGCACGCCGCGCCCGGACATCGCGCGGAATCCGTGCGCCGCCGGCACCGGGCCGCGCTCGCGCGCCGCGGCCACGATCGCGCGTGCCAGCGGATGCTCGCTGTCTCCCTCCACGGCCGCGGCCAGTGCCAGCACGTCGTCGGCGTCCGCGTCGACGGCGTCCACCGCCGTGACACGGTGGGCGCCGGCGGTGAGCGTGCCGGTCTTGTCGAAGAGGACGGTGTCGACGGTGCGCATCCGTTCCAGCGCGGCGCGGTCCTTCACCAGGATGCCGGCGCGCGCGGCCATCGATGTGGAGATGGCGACGACAAGCGGCACCGCGAGTCCCAGGGCGTGCGGGCACGCGATGATCAGGACGGTGGCCGTGTGGGTGACCGCGTCGCCGGCGTCGCCCGCGACCATCCAGGCCGCGAAGGTGATGACACCGGCCGCCAGGGCGACCCAGAAGAGCATGGCGGCGGCGCGGTCGGCGAGGAGCTGGCTGCGCGAGCGCGACGACTGCGCCTCCTCCACCAGGCGCCGGATCCCGGCGAGGGCGGTGTCGTCGCCGATGGCGTCCACGCGCACGCGCAGCGCCGAGTCGGTGGCGACGGTGGCCGCGATCACCCGGTCGCCGGTGCCGCGGTCCACCGGGCGCGACTCGCCGGTCATCATCGACTCGTCCATGTGGGCGCGTCCGGCGACCACGACGCCGTCGGCCGGCACGCGGGCGCCCGGTCGCACCAGCACCACGTCGCCCACCCGCAGGTCGCCGGCGGCCACGCGTTGGACGTCCTCGCCCACGACGCGCTCGGCCTCGTCGGGCAGCAGTTCGGCCAGGGCGGTCAGCGCGCCCTGGGCCTGGCCGATCGCCCGCATCTCCATCCAGTGGCCCAGCAGCATGATGGTGATGAGCAGCGCCAGCTCCCACCACACCTCCACACCGGCCAGTCCCAGCGCGTCGGCGAGGCTCGCCACGTAGGCCACCACGATGGCCATCCCGATCAGCAGCATCATCCCGGGTGCGCGGGCGCGGATCTCGCCGACCGCACCGGTGAGGAAGGGCCAGCCGCCGTACAGCAGGATGACGGTGCCGAGGACCGGGTTGACGATGTCGGCGCCGGCCGGCGTGCCGTCCAAGCCCACCCAGCCGTGCAGGTGCCCGCTGTAGGCGAGCACCGGCAACGTCAGCACCAGCGTCACCCAGAAGCGGCGCCGGAACATGCCGGCGTGGTCGCCGTGGTCGCCGTGGCCGGCGTGGTCCGCGTGTCCCGCGTGGTCGCCGTGGCCCGCGTGTGTGGGGTGTCCGGCGCCCTGATCGTGGTGGTGCCCGTGCCCGGCGTGCATCGCGGCCTCCTGTCCTCTCATGGGAGGATAGGCATCCGGTCGCGGCGTCCGGGCCCGGTGCCATCGGTGGCCCGGCCCGAGAGGATGTGCGACACCGACTGCGCGGGAGGACGGGTGGGCGAACGCAACGTGCTCGGTGGAGCGCTGGACCCCTGCGGCATGGATCCGCTCACCGGGTTCTTCCGCGACGGATACTGCCGCGCCGATGAACGCGACCCGGGCAGCCACACGATCTGCGCGGTGGTCACCGACGCCTTCCTCGACCACCAGGAATCGATCGGCAACGACCTGCGCACACCCCGTCCGGAGTTCCGCTTCACCGGGCTCGTCCCGGGCGATCGCTGGTGCGTCACGGCCGCGAACTGGCTCCGGGCCTACCACGATGGCGCGCCGGCGTACGTGGTGCTCGCCTCCACGCACGAGCGGGCCCTCGACATCGTGCCGCTGCGCGCGCTGCAGGACTGCGCGGTGGATGTGCCGCCGGACGCCGGCGACCTTCTGGCCTGAGCCTCCGGTCCCATCCGTCCGTCGGGTGATGCGCTTGCCCGCCGCGGCGCGGTCCGCATAGGCTGGCGCCGATCCGGCTCGGGAGAGCGCCGATGGGAATCCTTCGCAGGCTCGCCGACCGGGCCGTCGACAAGATGGATGCGCTCGGCCGGCCGTCCGAGGCCGACCTCGCCCGACTCAGCCCGGCCGAACGGGCCCGCGACGCGTACTGGCAGGAACGCGCCGCGGCGGCCCGCGTCGGCCGTGAGTTCACCGGACCCGACCACCGCCTGGCCGGCAGGGTGCTCCAGGGGCCCGCTGGCGAGGTGGTGCACGGCGTACGCCAGCCCGAGCCCGCGCCGGACCCGGTGCGCGACGAGGCGCGCTGGGAAGAGGTGATGCTGGCCGAACGCGCGGCCCGTGACCGGGCGCGCGAGCCGTATCTGGCGCCCGTCCGTCATCCGATCACCATCGACCGGGTGGCGACGCGCGGTGTGGGCGGCTGGGGGGAGGTGACCGATTACCTGGCGGCGTCCGGGCTCGCCGCATCGCCACACCTGGTCTACGGCGTCTACCGGGTCCCGGACCGGATCAACCCCGGTCTCACGGGCGAGCGCGGCGGCGTGGTCGAATGGGATGTGGTGCACGCCGCCGAAGGGCCGACGGCACGCGCGGCGGTGCCCGTGGCGGTGCGGCTTCCGGCCGAGCAGCGCTGGGTGCTGCGGTCGGTGGGTCGCCCGTCGGTGCTGGACGAGGACCTGGTGGTCGCCGTGACCGCCCTTGCGGGCGTGGGCCCGGAACGCATGCTGGGGATCTCTCGGGACCTGCGGATGACGAGCAGCGGCGGCGGCGACGGGGACGGCCCCGGCAGCGTCGTCGCGCGGGTGGTGGGCGTGGGATTCATCGTGCCGGCGGGGGCCGAGGCCGCCGCCGTCGCCGAGGTGGTGCGGCGTGCCCCGGTGCAGGTCCCCGAGGGTGCCCCGTCGGACGTGCACATCGCGGTGCTCGAATGGGACGCCATCGCCCAGGCCGTGCATCCGGCCCGCCGTGAGCGCCCGCGCATGCCCTCGCCGTTCCCGTACCTGCCGGCGACGCCTCAGGAACTCCTGCGGGCGTACCTGGAGGTCGTGGGCGTCGACCCGGCCGATACCCACGGGGTGCAGGTGACCTATGACGAACCCATGGACCTGCTGGGGCGCAGTACGGGCCGCTCCTGGCTGCGTTCGTCGTACGGCGGGGACAAGATCATGTGCGCGGACGGCACGGCGCGCGGCCGCCTGGCCGGTGGCGAGCACATCGTGGTGGTGTACCGCGACCGGCCGGAGTACGTCGAGGGGCGCGACCGCTTCGCCGCCTATGCCCGGGAGGTACTGCGGGCCGACCTGGACCGCGCCGGCCACATGCGCGGTGCGGTGCCCAAGCGGACCCCGGCGCTGCTGCGCGCCGCCGAGCGGGTGGGCGACGTGGTGATGTTCTTCAGCGACGACTCGGCCGGGTCCGGGCCGCCCCCGCCGCGCTACTGCTGGCCGCCCGCCGGATGAGCGGCCCCGATGTCCGGCATGCGGGGTGGGCGATCGGGGGCCCGGGATCGCGCCTGCGCCGGCGCCGCAATCCCGTGTGGCTGGTCCTGGCGCTGGTCATCGGCATCGTCGGCGCCGTGGCGGCCGCGTACGGGATCGCCGGCCTGGTGAGCGGGACGGCGCCGGGGTCCGATGAGATCGTCGGGGAGGGGATGGTCGCCCCCCTGGGCGGGGCTCCGGCCGCGGGTGCGCGCTTCACGGCGCCGGACGGCACCGCACACACGATCTGGCTGCGCGTGGACGGGATGGACTCCAGGGCGCGCGACACCATCGTGGCGTCGGTGGTGTGCACCGTCGAGCGTCCGGGCCGCGCGCCGTCGCAGGTGCGCGGCAGCCGCCAGATGAACGCGGCGGTGGTCGGCGACCTGGCGACCGTGGGCGGGTTCACCGCCGGCGGTGGCGAGAACGTGGTGGCATGCCGGCACGAGGTGTTCGGGCAGCTGCGGCTGCGCGACCGGCTGCGCACCGCGCACCCGTTCGTGGTGGCCCCCGGCGACCCGTCGGCCGGCATCCTCGCGTTCGCGTTCCTGTTCGGCGGTCTCGCGGCGATCGCCGGCGCGGGCGTGCTGGGCGTGTTCTGGCATCGCGGCCGCGTGCGCCCGCACGGGTCTGGGGAGACCATGTGAGCGAGGTCCACGGCCGGCGGGAACCGGCCGCGGACGGGGTCTCAGCGCACCGAGCCGGACACCGGCGAGAGCCGGAATGCGATCTGCGGGTTGCGCCGCTGGGTGAAGGTGGCCGTGACAGGGTCGAGCGCCCAGGCGCGCGGCAGCGCCTCGGCGGCCAGGAAGCGCACCAACTGGCGGGACGCGGCGGCGCACGTCATCACCGATCCGGTGGGCACGGTGATGTCATGGGCGCCCTTCGGCACGCGCAGGCTGCCGATGTGGTCATTGTGCAGCACGCGGAACGGGCCGCATGAGGTGGCACCCGAATCGCCGCCGCCGGCGATGCCGCCGGCGACGCGGTCGACCCGGAACGAGCGGTCGCCAGGCACGTCGTTGAAGAACGCGCCCGCGGCGGGGGATGAGGTGGCCGCGGTGGTCCACGGCGTGGGCAGCACGCCCCTCGGATACTGCAGGAAGCGGGCGAAATCGCTCGCGGCCTGCGCGCACGGCAGACCGGCGGTGCCCGTGAGCACCGTGATGGTGTAGCGCCCACGGGGGAATGGCAGCGCCCCGATGCGGTCGTTGTGCAGCACGCTGAAGGTGCCGGGGCAGACCACCGGAGACGGCGGCCCGGGAGGCCCCGGCGGGTTCGGGCCCGACCCGACCGGCCGCACGCGGAAGCCGGAGGAGCCGTCGGTGAAGCTGCGCCGAGCGGCGTTCGCGCGCCACGGCACCGGCAGCACGCCGTCGTAGTCCTGCAGGAAGTCGGCGAACAGGGTGGAGGCCGACCGGCAGGTCAGCCGGTCGACGCTGATGCGGTACGGGCCGGCGGGGAGGGTCATCGCGCCGATCCGGTCGTCGTGGAGGACCTGGAAGGTCCCGGGGCAGTCGGTCGCAGCGGCCGCCGGGCCGGCGGGAAGAAACACCCCGGCGGCGAGGGCGGCGGGCGCCATCAGTTGCAGGACGCGATTCAGCATGGGTCGCCCTTCGTCGGGTCGCCTTGCACGCGGTGCGGCGAGTATCCATCGTGTCGCCGCCGCCGCGCCACCCCCGGGCGCACCGATCTTTACGCGCGCACGGCCACCGGAATACGCTCAGCGCCTTCCCAGGCGAGGACGGAGGGCCGCAGCGGTGTTCGAGGGACTGAGACGCACCGGCGGTCTGGTCGCGCTTGCGGCGGCCGTGGGCCTGATCGCGCCGGTCGCGGCCACGGCCGAGACCGAGGTGAAGAAGGTCGGCGCGCAGATCATCTTCCTGAACGCGGCCGACCCCGCCGACCCGGGCCACTGCGGCATCGCGGTGATGCTGCAGTGGAAGGACCCGAAGGTGAGGGGCTTCGAGCCGGTGGCCTGGACCGGGCACTACTTCAGCGGACGCAACCGCACCGAACGGACGGTGACCGGTACGCCGCCGTTCAACAACTCGCTGGACCTCGTCGGCGTCAGCTACCACGCCACCGGTGGCACCAACTGGCTCAACATCGGCTGGGGATATCGCGACGGTGCGCCCGATAGCGGCTACCCGCTCGACTGCTCCGACATGCTCGAGCGGGCGAAGCAGGGGTACGGCACCCAGGCGTGGGTTGACGTGACCGGCAACGTCTCCGCGTCGTCGACCGCCAAGTGTCTGACCGCCCGCAAGAGCTACAAGTCCGCCAACAAGAAGGTCAGGCAGTTACGCATCAACCTCAGTAAGGCCAAAGGCGACGCGGCCAAGGCCAAGGTCCGCGCGCGCCTGAAGGTCGCGGTGAAGCAGCGTGCCCGCGCGGCCGCGCGACTGGGGACGGCCTGCAACGACTGAGCCGGCGCGGCTGAGGGGTCGCAGGGCGCCGGGCCGGCGGCGGCGACGGTGTGGGATCGTGCCCCCGGTCCAGGGCGCCACGGCGCCCGCCTCACACCTCACGGAGACGCGGATGACCATCGCCCATGGCTTCGCCGCACCGTCGGCCGACGGCCCCCTCGGTCCGGTCACGTTCGAGCGCCGCCCCCTCGGCCCGGACGACGTCCACATCGACATCACCCATTGCGGCGTCTGCCACTCCGACCTTCACATGGCGCGCGGGGAGTGGGGGCCCGTGACGTATCCGCTGGTGCCGGGTCACGAGATCATCGGGAATGTCCGGTCCGTGGGCGCCGACGTACACGGCCTGTCGCCCGGAGACCGGGTGGGCGTGGGCTGCATGGTCGATTCGTGCCGGGACTGCGACGCGTGCGATGAGGGCGATGAGCAGTACTGCGCCCGGGTGCCCACGTGGACCTACGGCAGCGTGGAACAGCAGACCGGGCGTCCGACGGCCGGTGGGTACTCGGACGGCATCGTGGTGGACCGGCGCTACGTGCTGTGCATCCCCGGCGCCCTCGACCCCGCCGCCAGCGCGCCGTTGCTGTGCGCCGGCGTGACCATGTGGTCGCCGCTGCGCCGGTGGGGGGCGGGACCGGGGCGCCGGGTCGGCATCGTCGGTCTCGGCGGCCTGGGCCACATGGGCATCAAGCTTGCGCGCGCCCTGGGCGCCCACGTGGTGCTCTTCACCACGTCACCGGGCAAGGCCGCCGACGCGCGTGCGCTGGGTGCCGACGAGGTGGTCATCTCCACCGACCGCACGGTGATGGGCGCCCACGCCGCGCGGCTGGACCTGATCGTCGACACCGTCGCCGCGCCGCACGACCTCGATCCGTACCTGCGCACCCTGCGGCGCGACGGGACCCTCGTGCTGGTGGGCCTCCCGGCGGCACCGCACCCGTCGCCGTCGGTGTTCAACCTGGTGGGGGCGCGCCGTTCGATCGCGGGATCGAACATCGGCGGCATCCGCGAGACGCAGGAGATGCTCGACTTCTGCGGGGCGCACGGCATCGTGTCCGAGATCGAGCGCATCCCGATCCAGGCGGTGAACGAGGCCTACGAGCGGATGCTGGCCCAGGACGTGAAGTACCGGTTCGTCATCGACATGGCGTCGCTGGCGCAGGGGTAGGCGGCGGGTCCCGCAAACGCGTACGGCCCCGGGAAACGGGGCCGTACGCGTGCAAGTGCGCTCGAGAGGACTTGAACCTCCACGACCCGTACGGGTCACAAGGCCCTCAACCTTGCGCGTCTACCAATTCCGCCACGAGCGCGTGCGGGCGGCAAGTATACCCACGGGCGATCGCCGCGAAAGGGCGCGCGCGCCTTGGGGTGCATCGCGGCCCGTGCTAGCGTGGTGAGAACATCTGTTCGCACCGGAGGGGCGCAGTCGTGGACGAGCTGACCGAACGGCAGGCGGCGATCCTGGAGTTCATCTCCGGGCATTGCCGGCGTAACGGGTACCCGCCCACGGTGCGCGAGATCGGATTGGCCGTGGGATTGGCGTCGCCGTCGACCGTCCACGCCCACCTGGCCAAACTGGAGGCCGCCGGCCACATCAAGCGCGATCCCTCCAAGCCGCGGGCGATGTTCGTGTGCCGGACCGAGGCCGATGAACCGGTGGCACAGGCCGACGCGGCGCCGCGCGACGCCGCGGCGCTGCCGCTGGTGGGCCAGGTGGCCGCCGGCATGCCGAGGCTGGCCGAGCAGGATGTGGAGGACTGGGTCGTCAGCCCGTTCCCGGGCGACTTCATGCTGCGTGTGGTGGGCGATTCCATGATCGACGCCGGCATCTTCGAGGGCGACCTGGTGGTCGTCCGCAGCAGCCCGGTGGCCGAGGACGGCGAGATCGTGGTGGCGCAGATTGAGGATGAGGCGACCGTCAAGACGTTCCGCCGCAGGGCGGGACGGGTCTACCTGCAGCCCGAGAACGCGGCGTACCCCATCATCGAGTCCGAGCAGCTCGTGATCCTGGGCGTGGTGGTGGGCGTGCTGCGCGCCCTCTAGGCGCGCGCGCCGCTAGGATCCCCCGCGCAGGCGAGGCAGCCGCGGGCCGGCGACGGTCCGAGGAAAGTCCGGACACCACAGAGCAGGGTGCTGGCTAACGGCCAGCGGGGGAAACCCCAGGGAAAGTGCCACAGAAACGACACAGCCTCGGCGTTCGCGTCGGCGGCAACGGTGAAAAGGTGCGGTAAGAGCGCACCAGCGGTCCTGGTGACAGGCCGGCTGGGTAAACCCCACCCGGTGCAAGGCCGAAACGGGGCGTCGACGCTGCTCGCTGAGCCCCAGGTTGGCCGCATGAGGCGTCCGGCAACGGACGTCCCAGATGGATGGCTGCCCACGACAGAATCCGGCTTACCGCCTGCTACGGAACGGCCCCGCCTCGGCGGGGTCGCTCTATTTGGTGCTGGTGGCGGCGCGACCGGGCGGGGAGGATTCGCGGCCCGCGGCCAGAACCGGGGAGCATGAGTGAGGTACCCCGCCCCCGTCCGCCCTGGGTGGCCGCGGCCACCGCGTTCGCCGTCGCGCTCGTCGCGCTGGCCCTCGTGGCGGTGGTGACGCTCGGTCTGGGGCTTCGCGATGACGCGACGCGCACCGCCGGTGACCTGCGCGCCCAGGCGCAGGCCGTGGCCACCGCCGTCGACGGTGCCCCCGTTGCCCGTGCGCGTGCCGAGGTGGCCGGCGTGCCGGTCGCCATCCGCATCATCGGGCCGCAGGGCGGCCTGCGCGCCGACGGCGGTCCGGCGGCCCTCTGGCAGCGGGGTGGCGCGCCGATCGCGGCCCGTGCCGCGGTGTGGGGCTCCGGCGCGACGGTGGGACACGGCGTGGTGGAGGAGACCGTGCCGCTGTCGGACGGCGGCACGCTGGTCGCCCGTGCACCGTTGGCGATGGGTCCGGCCGGGATCCTCTCGGGCGGGTGGCCGCTCGTGGTGTTCCTGGTCCTCGCCGCCCTCGTGGCGGCCGTCCTCGCGTGGTGGCTCGCAGCGCGTCGGGATGCCCGCCTGCGTGCGCTCGCCGCACAGGTCGACGCGCTCGCCGGCGGGCGGCCCATCCATCCCCTGCCGGCCGCGCCCGGGGAGTGGGGGCGCCTGAACCGGTCACTGGACGGGGCGTCGCACCGGATGATCGAACTGCAGGGCGCCGCCCAGGTGCGGATGGAGGCCCTGGGGTCCGCGCTGGCGCCCATGCCGCTCCCGGTGGCGGCACGCACCCCCTCGGGTGGTCTCGTGCGCAACGAGGCGCTCGAGCGCCTGGTGCACGGACTGGCCCCGGCGGACGCCGATCAGGTGGAGGACGCCGTGCGGGCGGGGCTGGCGGGAGTCGGGGCGTCGTCGCGGCGCCTGGCGCTGTCGGACGGGCGGGTGCTGGAGGCCGAGACATGGGCCGTGCCGGGCGGCCGGCTGGTGGCGGTGGGTGAACGGACCGAGCAGGCGCGCCTGGAAACCCTGCGGCGCAACCTCACCGGCAGCGCCGTGCGCGCGTTGCGCGGTCCGCTCAGCACGATCCAGGCGCGCAGCGCCGAGCTGCTGGGCCGTGCGCCGGCCACCGCGCAGGCGCCGCTGCGCGACATCGTGGCGGGTGCCGATCGGCTGGACCGCGTGGTGGGGCGCATGCTCCGCAGTGCTGAGGGGGCCGAGCGACCGGTGCAGACGCGGGCGGTGAGCGCGCAGAGCATCGCCTTCGCGCTGGGCCAGGGCCATGACGCGCGGCTGCGCGAACGCGGTCTGCGCTTGGAGCACGACATCGCGCCCGGTCTGCCCGCGCTGGAGGTGGATCCGGCCCTGGTACACGGGATCCTGGCCGAGTTGCTCGACAACGCGTCCGCCGCCACACCGCGCGGCGGCGTGGTGACACTGCGCGCCCGCGCGGGGACGGTCGGGATGGTGGAGCTGGCGGTGGTCGATACGGGCGCGGGGATACCCGGGCGCGAGCGCTCGCTGGTGTTGGAGCCGTTCGGTCGCGGCGACGGCGCCGCCGCACGGCCCGGAGCGGGATTGGGCCTGGGTGTGGCCCGGGCGCTGGCCGAGCGCATGGGCGGGCGGATCAGCATCGACGCCGGCGACGTGGGTGTCGCCAGGGTGGAGCTGCCCGCCTGCGCGGCGCCCTCCACCGCGAACGCCGGCGAACCGGTCACGGCGGGGTCAGCGACCGCTCCATGACGTGCGCGCCCGGCGCGCGGAAGATCCAGCGCGCCAGCGGCCACCGCAGCCGTCTCACGCTCACGAAGCCCTCGGAGCGGTAGAGCGCCAGGGCCGGGGCGTTGTCCGCGGTCACCATCAGCGTGACCCGGGACTTCCCCTCGCGCCCGGCCTCCTGGATGCAGGCCCGCAGCAGTCCACGGCCGATGCCGCTGCCGCGCGCCCACGGCGCCACGGCCAGCTCGTCCACGTAGGCGGCGTCGGCGGGCAGGTGGCGTGGCCCCAGCAGCCCGAACACCAGGGCCGCCCGCAGCCCGCGCAGGTGACCCACGGCCGCCGTGAGCGCCCGGGTGAGTTCGGCGTGGTCTCCCGCGGGCCCCAGCGCCAGGTGGACCACGCCGGCGACGCGTCCGTCCACCTCGGCCACCATGTGCCGGGAACCCGGGCTCGCCACGATGCCCTCACGCACGATGGCGGTGGCGCCCCGATGTGCCGCGCGACCGAGCGCCGGGCGGTACTTGTCGGCCAGGGCGTCCACCGCGATGGCGGCGAAGGCCGGGGCGTCGGTGGCGACGGCACGACGCACGCGGGCGGGGGAGTCGGTCATCGGGGCATGCTAGACACCGTTCCCGCATCGACAAGGACGGTGGCAATGGCACAGCTCGAGCCCGGCGCGATGGCGCCCGACTTCACCCTGGAGGCGGACGACGGCACGCAGGTGACGCTGTCCGAGCTGCGCGGGCAACGGGTGGTGCTCTACTTCTACCCGCGCGACGCCACCCCCGGCTGTACCACCCAGGCGTGTGAGTATCGCGACCGCATCGCGGAGTTCGAGACCGCCGGCGCCCGGATCCTCGGCATCAGCACCGATCCGGTGGAGTCACACGCCCGGTTCCGCGCGGATCAGGAACTGCCGTTCACGCTGCTGAGCGATCCCGACCATGAGGTGGCCGAGGCGTACGGGGTGTGGGTGCAGCGTTCCATGTACGGCAACACGTTCATGGGTGTCCAGCGCAGTTCGTTCGTGATCGGCCCGGACGGCACGCTGGAGCACGCGCGGTACAAGGTGCGGCCCAAGGAGGACGCGAAGGCCGTGCTGAAGCTGGTCTCCGCGTAGGTACCGCGGGGCCGCCGCACACGCGGCGGCCCCTCAGGTGGTCAGACCTTCTTCGCCGCCGCGGAGAGCTGCGGCACGATCTCGTCCAGCACGTAGCCCATGCTCAGCACGCTCGCCGCACTCCAGGCGCCGCCCAGGTCGGTCTCGGGATCGATCACCACGGCGCGACCGTCCTTCACCACCGAGAGCGACTGCAGCAGGTCGTCCTTCTCCACGTCGGCCACCGTGAAGCCGATGGGCAGGATCACCGCGACGTCGGCGTCCAGCACCGAGACCTTCTCGCCGGGAACGGTCGCGAAGAACCCGTTGGCCTCCAGATCGGCGATGCCGTCGTTGTTGCGCATCCCCAGGTCGGCCAGGATGTCGAAGCGCCCGTCGCCGGGCAGGTAGGCGCCGTAGGCGTCGCCGAACTTCGCGGCGGACGCCACGGTGAGGCCGTCCAGCTCCGGGTTCTCCTCCCTCGCCTGCGCGATGCGGTCGTTCATGTCGGCCGCAAGCTGCTCGCCCTTCTCCGTCTGGCCGAGTGCCGCGGCGACCTGCGCCAGCTGCACGTCCCAGGTGGTGGCGAACGCCGCGGTGCCCTCGGGGGCGTAGACGGTCGGCGCGATCTCCGACAGGCGGTTGTACTCCTTCTCGTCGTTGGCGCTGCGCGTGGCCAGGATCACGTCGGGATCCAGCGCCAGGATGCGCTCGTAGTTCAGCCCGTCGGCCTGGGGGAACACCTCCGGGGTGGTGTCACCGAAGAGCTCGGTGGCCCACGGACCCACGCCCTTGTTCGACTCGCCGAACGACTGCCAGTCGAGCACCGCCACCGGCTTCACGCCCAGGGCCAGCGCCATCTCGGCGTCCGACCATCCCAGCGCGACGACGGTGAGCTCGCCGTCTTCGGGCTCGGGGATGGTCACGGGGCCGAACATCGTCTCGACGGTGCCGATGGCCCCGGGCGTGCCCGCGGTGGTCCCGGCCGTTTCCGCCGCGTCGTCGTCGGATCCGCAGCCGGCGATGAGGGCGATCAGGATTGCAGCCGTCGCGATGACCGCGAGGGCCCTCGCGATCCATCCGGTGCCATGTCGCATGCCGTTCCTCTCGTTGTGGTCGTTGATCTGGGGTCCGCTCATCCCACGGCGCCCTGCGCCAGGGGGATCACGAGCGGTGTGCCGGTTTCGGGGTCGGCGATGATGCGCGCGCGCACCCCGAAGATCCGGTCCACCAGGTCGGCGGTCACCAACTCGCCCGGGGCGCCCTGGGCGATGATGGATCCCTCGCGCATGGCGATGATGTGGGTCGCGTAGCGCGCCGCCTGGTTGAGGTCGTGCAGGACGGCCACCAGCGTCCGGCCGCCGAGGTTGAGGCGCCGGCAGAGCTCCAGCACCTCGATCTGGTACGCGATGTCCAGATAGGTGGTGGGCTCGTCCAGCAGAAGCAGCGGCGTGTCCTGGGCCAGCACCATCGCGATCCACACGCGCTGGCGTTGGCCGCCAGAGAGCTGGTCGACCGGTCGGGTGGAGAGCTCGGCGACCCCCGTGGCCTGCATCGCCCGCTGCACGGCCCGCTCGTCCGCGTCGGACCAGCGGCGCAGGACGCCCTGGTGCGGGAAGCGGCCGCGTGCCACCAGATCCACCACCGTGATGCCGTCAGGGGCCGTCGAGGCCTGCGGCAGCAGCCCCAGGCGCTGGGCCACAGAGCGCGCCGGCAGGCCGTGGATGTCCTCCCCGTCCAGCACCACCGTGCCCTCGGCCGGCTTCAATAGGCGCGCCAGGCTACGCAGCAGCGTGGACTTCCCGCAGGCATTCGGTCCCACGATCACCGTGAACGAGTCGTCGGGGATCGAGGCGTCCAGCCCCTCGATGATCCGCCGGTCGTCGTAGCCCACGCACAGACCCTCGGCAGCCAGCCGTGACGCGGGGCCCACCCGCTGCGTGTGCGTCGTCGTCATTCGGTCACGCCTTCCGGGACTGGGTGAGCAGGAGCCAGATGAGGTACGCACCCCCGACGCAGACGGTCACGACGCCCACCGGCAGCGGGTGGTCGGGGATGACCGTGCGCGCCAGGATGTCGCTGACCACCAGCAGCACCGCGCCCATCGCGGCGGCGGCCGGCAGGGTGACGCCGGCGGTGCGGGCGACGCGCCGGGCAAGCTGGGGGGCGGCCAGCGCCACGAATGCGATCGGGCCGGCGACGGCCGTGACCGACGCGATCAGCCCGATGCCCACCAGCACCATCAGCCGGCGCACCCGTTCCGCGCGCACGCCCAGCGCCACCGCGGCGTCGTCGCCCATCTCCAGCAGGCGCAGGCTTCGCCCGAGGAGGAACGCCGCCGGCAGGAGCACCGCGATCACGGCCACCATGGGGACCACCTCGGTCCACGTGACGTCGGCGAGGGAGCCGGCGCCCCACGCCGCCGCCGTGAGCGCCTCCTCCAGGCGGGCCCTGACGATGAGGTAACCGTTCAGCGCGCTGAGCATGGCGCTGACGCCGATGCCCACCACGATCAGGCGATATCCCTGCACGCCGCGCGAGTACGCCAGGGCGTAGACGGCGACGGCGGTGAGGATGCCGCCGATCAGCGCGCCGGCGGCCGTGACGACGTAGCTGCCGCCGATGATCAGGATGCCCACGAGCGCGCCGGTGTAGGCGCCGGTGTTGAAGCCGATGATGTCCGGGCTTCCCAGCGGGTTGCGCGTGAGCGACTGGAAGATCGCCCCGCTCACGCCCAGGGCGGCTCCGGCCACCAAGGCGGCGACCACCCGCGGCATGCGCCACTCCATCACCACGCGGCGCGTGTTGTCGTCGGCGGCGCCGGTGAGGCTGCTCCACACGTCCATCAGGCCGGTCCCGATGTCGCCCAGGGTCGTGGCCCAGACGGACAACCCCACCGCGACCGCCACGAGGATGGTCACCACGACGAAGGCCCGCACGTCGACCATCGCGTCCAGCGCCCCCACGCGCAGGCGCCGGAAGCGCGCCGGCCACAGCATCGGCGATGACCCCGGGTCGGCGCTCATCCGCCGGCCTTCCCCCGGCGCACCAGCCAGATCAGGACGGGTGCGCCGACGAACGCGGTCACCAGGCCGACGGGCAGTTCCGAGGGCACGATCACCCGGCCGATGATGTCGGCCACCACGAAGAGGAGCGGTCCCAGGACCAGGCAGGTGGGGAATAGCCAGCGCTGATCGGCGCCCACGAAGGCTCGGGCCACATGGGGGACGACGAGTCCCACGAACAGGATGGGCCCCACCGCGGCCGTGCACGCGCCGCACAGCAGCGTGATGGACGCGAAGCTGGCGGCCCGTGTCAGCCGGATCCGGGCGCCCAGCGCGCGCGCCATGTCGTCGCCCAGCGCCAAGGCGTTCAACGGCCGCGCCAGCGCGAACGCCATGATCAGGCCCACCGCGATGAACGGGGTCACGCCGATCACGGCATCCATCTGACGGCCCTGGACCGAGCCGACCTCCCAGAAGCGGATCTTGTCGAAGACCGACGGCAGGAGCAGCGAGATGCCGAAGCTGACGCCGCTGAGCATCGATCCAAGCGCCACACCCGCCAGCACCATCTTGGCCGGCGTGCCCCCGGCGCGGCCGGCCGTGCCGATGAAGTACACGGCCGTGGCGGCAGCCATGGCACCCACCAATGCCCAGAGGATGTTGCTCACGATCCCGGTGGCCCCCAGGAACGCCGCGCCGAGCACCACCAGGAAGTAGGCACCCGCATTCACGCCCAGGATGCCCGGGTCTGCGAGGGGGTTGCGCGTGAGCGCCTGGATGACCGCGCCCGAGACACCCAGCGCGGCGCCGGCCAGCGCCGCAAGGAGTGTCCGCGGCACGCGGTAGTCGCGCACGATCACGTCGGTGGTCGAGCCGGCGGGATTCCACAGCGACCGCCACGCCTCACCGATGCCGATGTCGCCCGATCCCACGAAGACGCTGGCGATCATCAACAGGCCCAGGAGCAGGGTGAGCCCCAGCAGCACCTGCGTGCGCTTGACGGTGGTATCGGCGCGGCCTTCGGTGACCGGCGTCTGGGGATCGACGCGCAGGCTGTCGAGGCTGGCCGCCGCCTCGATGGCGACGCCGGCGCCGCCGGCCGCGGCGGCCCTGGCACGCAGATCGTCCGAGCGGGTCATCCCGTCACCGATCTGATGAGGGACGCCTGCGGCGCAGATTTTGGTTCACCGAAGTAGCCTAATTCGGTCGCACCGGGTGCCGCAAGCGCGAGATCGCGCCAGCGGATATCGCGATCCGGTCACCCCGCGGGGCGGAAGGCTCAGCGCACCGAGCCCGGCGTCGATCCGGTGGTGCGGCGGAAGGCCGCGATGAATGCGCTGGTGCTCTCATAGCCCATCGTGTCGGCGACCTCGCCCACCGGCACGCCCTCCGCCAGCAGTGCCATCGCGCAGTGGACACGTACCGCCGAGCGCCACCGGCCGAACGAGAGTCCGGTGCATCCGGAGAAGGCGCGCGCGATCGTGCGCTCGCTCACGCCGGTGGTTCGGGCCCACTGGGCCAGGCCGGTCCGGTCGCCGGGGTCGGCCACGATCGCGGCCGCGATGTCGCGGATGCGCGGATCCTCGGGCACCAGCAGCGGAGGGGCGACCGCGCCGGTCGCGATGTCATGCGCGATCAGGTCCAGCGCCAGGCGCTCGGCACCCCGGCGCATCCCCTCGGGCGCGCCGGGTTCCTCCAGGAAGTCGAGCAGCTCGCGCAGGAGCGGCCCGATGGCGATCCCCGCGGGAGCATCCGCCGCCCATGAGGCCGCGTGGGGTGAGATGTAGACGGCGCGATAGCCCGTGCCCGCGCCGGCGTGGGCGTGGTGCTCGGCCCCCGCGGGGATCCAGACGCCCGATCCGGCCGGCAGCGCCCACAGCCGCGGGCCCACCCGCACGCTCAGGACGCCGCGGGTGCTCCACAGCAGTTCATGCACCTCGTGGACGTGCGGCTGCCAGAACACATCACCGGCCACGGTCTCGCGTTCGCCCCTGATGACGAAGGCCACCTCGTCCAGCGGCACGGTGACCACGTCGCGGATCTCGTCGAACAACGACGTCACCCACGGGGTGACGATCGTGCGGTTCGCGTCGGTGGTGGCGGTCGGGGCGTGCATCGTGGGGTGCGCGGGCGTGCGGACCGCCGGAACACTAGCCTCGTGGACGAACGCCGACAGGAGGTGGGGACGTGGGGCGACGCCGGGCTCGGCACCGATGACGGTGCGCCAGCGGAGGGTGGCCGTGTTGGCGTACGGGTCGCTCCTCTACCGGCCGGGGCCCGAACTGGCGGCGGTGATCGCCGATCGCGTCCCATGCCGCACCCCTTTCCCGGTGGAGTACGGGCGCGCCTCGCCGCGATGGGGCGGCGGTCCGGTGCTGGTGCCCCATCCGGACGGTGCCCCGGTGGACGGTGAGCTCCTGGTGCTGGGCGCGGGCGTCGAGCTGGGCGCCGCCGTGGAGATGCTCGCGACCCGGGAGGGGTTGCCCGGCACACGCGGGGTGGTGTCGGTCGCCGGCGTTGACACCCACCACCTTGTCATCGCCGCCGCCCTGCCGCGCAACCTGCCGCTGCCGGACATGGCGCCGGCGATGCTGGCCCGGCGTGCCCTCGCCAGCGCCGCCGCAGGACCCCGCAACGGGGTGGCGTACCTGCGCGGCGCCGTCGAGGCCGGTGTGCGTACGCCTCGCACCGAGGCGTACGTGGCGGCGGTGCTCGGCGCGGCGTCCGCCGGCGATCTGGCCGACGCCGAACGGCTGGTAGCGTTGCCCGACTTCGCCGAACGTGCCCCCGGGGGGATCGATGGGATGGGATGACGTCTCGCGCTGGCAGCCGGTCGATCTGGCGGCCGCGTTCAAGATGGGCGATGCGGTGCAGCCGGTCGACGTGCGCACGTCGTACCGCTCTGCCGAGGAGCAGGTGAAGAACGCGCTGCGCGTCGATCCCCTGGAGTTCCACCAGGAGGTGCCGCAGCTCCCCGAGGGCCGCGAGCTGATCTTCTACTGCGACCGGCCCGGCGAGGCGCAGAGCCTCACCGTGGCGATGTGGGCGTTCGACAACGGCCGCTCCCGGGTGGGCGTGCTGGTGGGCGGCTGGGACGCCTGGATCGCGGCCGGCTACCCGGTGGAGCCGATCCCGCAG
>JBIQJW010000232.1:398-3123 GCA_044507145.1 Actinomycetota bacterium | reverse complement strand
ACGAAGATGAGCCAGACGTGGTTGGTCTCCCAGACGGCGCCCATCGAGCGCTCGATCAGCGCGCGCATCCTCTGCCCGTCCCGGCCGCGACCGGCGGTGAGGTCCCACACGCCGACACCGAAGTCCGCCCCTCCAAGCACGGCGTAGGCGCCGAGGCCGGTGACCAACAGCGCGGCGACCACCCCGGCCCAGCTCACGGGGCCTCCCCGCGCACCGGCATCGACTCCGCCCCGGGCACCGGTGCGTCAAGCGGGCGTCCGGCGATGCGGCGCAGCATCCACAGCGCGCCGGCGCCGAGGGCGACGTACACCACCGCGAGTAGGCCGTAGCTCACCGGGATGCCCGCGGCGCCCGTGACGGCCTCCTCCACCCGCATCACCTCATAGACGATCCACGGCTGGCGACCCACCTCCGTGGTGATCCATCCGGCCTCCAGCGCGACCATCGCCGCGGGGCCGGCCACCACCGCCGCGCGGTAGAACCAGCGCGAGCGCGGCGGTCTGCGCCGGCGCCACCAGGTGATCAGGTAGACGACCGCCAGGAGCGCCAGGGCGCTGCCGATCGCCACCATCGTGTGGAACGCCATCCGCACCACGTTCACCGGAGGTTGGTCCTCCGGCGGGACGGTGTCGAGCCCCTGCACCGTCGCGTTCGGGTCGTGGTCGGCCAGCAGCGAGAGAAGGTCCGGGATCGCGATGCCGCCGCGGATCTCGCCGTCCGAGTACCAGCCGCCGAGGGTGAACGGGGCGCCCGTGGTCGTCTGGCCCAGGCCCTCCATCGCCGCCAGCTTCACCGGCTGGTGCGCCGCGACCTCGCGGGCGGCCCAGTCGCCCACCAGCAACTGCACGGGCGTCACCAGCGCCGCGATGGTGAAGGGCACCACGAACCCGATCCGGTGGTACCGGTCGCGCTTGCCGCGCAGCCACCCCCACGCGTACACGCCGGCGACGGTGAACGCCGCGACCATGTAGGCGGCCAGGATCATGTGCACGAACTGGTGGGCCACGTTCGTGGTGAACAGCGCCGCGATGGGGTCGATGTCGACCACCTCACCGTCAACCAGCGAGAAGCCGCCCGGCGCGTTCATCCAGCCGTTCACCGCGATGACGAAGAGCGATCCGGTCAGCCCGGTGATGACGATGGGGATGCCGGCCAGGAAGTGCGCTCTGGGGCTGAGGCGGTCCCATCCGTAGACGTAGATGGTGATGAAGATCGCCTCGATGAAGAACGAGAAGCCCTCCAGTGCGAACGCGAAGCCGAAGACGTCGCCGAAGGTGGCCATGAACTCGGGCCAGAGCATCCCGAGCTCGAACGAGAGGATGGTCCCCGACACGACGCCGATGGCGAAGAGCGCGATCATCGCCTTCGACCAGCGGACGGCGAGCGTGCGGTAGATCGGGTCGCCGGTGCGCAGCCACAGGCCCTCCATGAAGAGGACGATCGCCGGCAGGGCGACGCCGAAGCACACCAGGATGATGTGGAACCCCAGCGACAGCGCCTGCATCTGGCGCGCCTGGAACAGGTGGTCCTGATCGACCGTCCCGCCCAGCGCACCCGCCACCTGGAGGGTCGTGGCCGAGAGCGCCGCGGCGGCGTCAAGCACGTGGATGACCTCGGGGCGCCGGGGGAGGGGCCTCGATCGTACGGGCGGGCGTCATCGGTGCGCCATGTGACGACCGTCCCGGCGTCACGGGCCGGCGCACCTCGAGGACGCGGGTCACGCGCGCGCCGTCAGCGGCCGGGCGGCGCCGGCGTGGCGCCCGGCCCGGCGGGCCGCGGGTGGCGCTGCGGCGGGTGCGAGAGCAGCGCAGCGAGGGCGGCGGCCGGCAGCACCACCAGGAGACCCCCGGCGATGTCCAGCACGAAGTGGTTGCCGGTGACGATGATCGAGATCACCACCAGCACCGGGTACACCAACCCCAGTACGCGCGACCACATGTGCGGGGTCAGCTTCCACAGCGCCCACGCGACCACCGGTGCCATGCCCACATGCAGGCTCGGCATGGCCGCCACCGGGTTGTAGAAGGTCTGGATGAATCCGGAGTTGAGGTCGATGAACGAGCCGTCGCTGACGGTGTCGGCGTAGGGGCCGTCCAACAGCCGGGGCGGGGCCACCGGCTGCAGCGCGTACCAGGTGACGCCCGCCGTCCACGACAGGATCGCCATGTTGCGCAGGAACGCGTAGGCGTCGCGCCGGTAGCGGAATACCAGGAACAGGGTGAGTGGCAGCACCACCACCTGGCTGGCCACGTAGAAGAGGTTCCAGAACGGCATGCCGAGCGAGTTGTCCACGAAGAAGCGCTGGGCGTGCGCCTCGATGTGGATCCCCAGGCGCTCCTCCAGGTCGATCACCGCCGCGGCGTTCTCGCGGCCCTCGCCCAACGTCCCGCCCCAGAGTCCGCGCACCGCCGAGTAGCCGCCGTAGGCCACCAGCGCCACCAGCGCCTCCCTGCGTCCCGAACCGACGCTGATGAGCAGGAGGCGGGTGCGATGGGCCGCCACCCGCACCCACGCCCAGACGCCGGCGAGGAGGATCGGCAGGGCCGTCGCGGCAGCTCTCGTGAGGTCGCGTGCCCGCTCCACGGGCATGCCTCGGAGGTGCAGTCCTGACTGTCGGGTGGAGCCCATCACCGCGCCGGGGTCGTCGACGAACGAGAACGTGACGATCGTAACATCGCCCCGGCGGGGCGGATCAGGGCAGCAGGTGCCGCGCGGCCAGCATGCC
>JBIQJW010000232.1:0-361 GCA_044507145.1 Actinomycetota bacterium | reverse complement strand
GGATCGCACCGCGCCCTCCATGGTGGCGGGCCACCCGGTCGCGGTCCATGCACCGGCCAGCGCCACGCCGTCCACCGGCGTCGTCGTGGCCGGCCGGCGGGCCGCCTGACCCGGGGCCGCGGCGAACGTGGCGTGGGGCTCCTTGATGACGGCGCACGCGCGCACCGTCGCCCCGGCGGCGCGCGGATACAGGTGCGCGAGCTCGGCGCGCACCAGCCCGGCCAGGTCGTCGCGCGTGCGCTCCACCTCCCGGCGGGCACCGGACATGGTCACGGCCAGGTGGTGGTCGGCGCCGGTCTCCCCGGTCATGGCCCGCCGGTTGAACACCCACTGCAGCGGGCTGTCGATCACCGCGGTGAAC
>JBIQJW010000022.1:0-21923 GCA_044507145.1 Actinomycetota bacterium | reverse complement strand
CGGGAGGTGAAGACGGTGAGCTGGGTGCGGGCGGCGTCACCGAGGTCGAGGGCGACACGGATGTCGCGACCGGCGGTGAGCTTGGTCTGGTCGTCCGCGGCGATGGTGGCCGAGTAGCTGCAGGCGGCGATATTGCGGTCGAACTTGACCGTGTAGCGGCCGGCCTGGTTGGAGAAGATCGAGGTGATGCCCGAGCCTCCGCGGCCGGTGACGAGGCTCTCCTGGTTGCCGCCGTTGGAGACGCCCCAGATGGGACCGGCGCCGGCCTGGACCTGGAGGGCGGCGACCTGCGCGGTGAGGCTGGCGATCTTGGCGAGGGCATCGTTGCTGCGGCGCACGGCGGCCTGCGAGATGCGCTGGTTGATCTTGAGCTGCGCGCTGGCGCTGGGTGCCGCGTCTGCCTGGCCGATCGCGCCGCCTTGGACGGCGAGGAATCCGCCGGCCCCGAGCACGATTCCGGCGCCGATGCCGAGCAGTCGGTTGCGGTTCATGGACTGTCCTCCTGGGATACGGGGCGACGGGCGTCGCCTGGGCGGGAGGACGGTACGCCGCGCCGGGTGGCGCGGCGTGGTCCGTTCATCGCGTTCTTACGCCCTCATTCGAGGGCGCATACATCTGGCGCGAAGCGCGTCGCTTTAGCAGAGCGCCGAGATGTGGAACGGCGTGTTCGCGCCGGTGGTGCCATCGCTCGCGACGGCGCGCACGTGGACGATCTTGGGGTCGCCCGAGCTGAGCCACGTGCTGATGGTGTGGCCGGCTGGCGGCGCGGTGGTGCCGTCGCTGGACACGGTGGCCTGCACCGCGCAGGCGGCGACGCTGCGGTCGAAGGTGACCGTGTATTCGCCGGCGGCGCTGGTGGCGGCGGCGGTGACGCCGCGCTTCTCCTTCAGGGCGCCGTCCGGGGCGACGCGGGCCCAGCGCGGCTGCGCCTCGCGGAGGTCCTCGGAGAGCTGCGCCGGCGTGATCGCGTTGTCGGCGATCTTGGCGGTGGTGACCGCCTTGTCGACGAGCTTGGTGGAGGTGATCACCGAGTCGCGGAGATCCTGCGTGCGCCAGCCGAGCACCTTGTTGGGCTGCTTGGGTGCCGCACGGATCGGGTCGAGCAGGTTGAGGCTCTCGTTGCTGCGGCGCACCGCGGCCTGCGAGATGCGCTGGTTGATGAGGAGCTGCTCGACGCTGAGCGTCACCTTGGACGCCTGGGCGGACGCCTGGCCGGTGATCTGCCCGGCGACGATCGCGCCGGTCATCCCGAGGGCGACACCGGTGCCGATGGCGAGCCATCCGCGCCTGGAGGTGGTCTTCCGCATGTGGTTCCTCTCCCTTGTCCGGGTGGGTTGCCGCACATCACCGTAGGCGGGATCGGAGCCGGGAGGTCGGACGTTCACCGACCTCTTACGAGGTGTGACCGCCCTCACCGGGGCGTTCCGCGGGATCCCGGAGTTCGAGTAGGCGGTCGAGGGTGTCGTTGATCGGCACCGGGATGCCCAGGCGCTCGCCCTCGCGGGCGATGAAGCCGCACAGGGCGTCGCGCTCCAGGCGCTTTCCGGCCGCGACGTCCTGGGCGGTGGACGGGTGGTAGTCGCGGAGCTGCTCGTCGTAGGCGGCCATGCCGTCCACCTCCGCCTGTGTGAGGGTGACCCCGCGGGCAGCGGCGATGGCGACGGCCTCCTCCATGGCGCCGCGCACCAGGGCCGCGGGGCCGGGGGTCGCGAGGGCGCGCCCGGCGGTGGCGCCGGTGATCGCACACACGGCGTTGAAGCCGACGTTCCACAGCAGCTTGTGCCACTGGTCGTGGGTGATGTCCTCCGACAGGCGTACGTCCCACGAGGGGGCCACCAGTCCGTGGACGGCCCGCGCCCGGGTGGTGAGGCCGTCCGGGTGTCCGATGCGCACCCAGCCCTGTGCCTCGTGGTCGACCACGCCCGGTCGCCGGATGCGCAGCCCCACGAACGCGATGCCGCCGAGCGTCCGTTGTGCGCCCACCACTCCGGCGATACGGGCCACGTTCTCCACGCCGTTCTGCAGCGACAGGACGTTGGAGCCCGCCGCCAGGGCCGGGGCCAACGCCCGCGCCGCCGCGAGGGTGTCGTGGGACTTGGTGGCGACGATCGCGAGGTCCACCGGGCCGGCGGGCGCGGCGAGCGCCCGCACGGGCACACTCCACGATGTACCGTCCGCTTCGCTCACCTCCACGGTGCCGCGTTCGGCGAGGGCCGCGAGGTGGGCGCCGCGGGCGACCAGCGTGACCTCGTGCCCGTCGCGTGCCAGCAGCGCCCCGTAGTAGGAGCCGACGGCTCCCGCGCCGACCACGACCACCCGTGACGACACCGCCCCCACCTCCCACGATCGAGGCGTCTCGCGACGCGGACGCCCTTGTGCTGCGCATCAGCAATCCCGGGAAGGCGAACGCGCTGGATCCGGGGATGCTGAGGTCGCTGGCGAGCCTACTGAACGGCCCCGAGGCGGCCGCCGCCCGCACCGTGTTGCTCACTGGGGCCGGCGATCGCCACTTCTGTGCGGGCATCGACCTCGGCTCCGGCGACGACGACGCCCTGGTGGAGCACCTGCGGGCGGGCGAGGAGCTGCTGCTGGCGGCGTCCGAGGCCATCGTGGCCTGCCCCAGGCCGGTGATCGCCGTGCTGAACGGGGCGACGATGGGCGGGGGGTTCGAGCTGGCGATGGCCTGCGACTGGCGCATCGCGCGCCGCGGCGCGCGGATCGGAATGCCCGCGGCGCGGTTGGGTGTCGTGTATTCGCCGGCGGGCCTGCGCCGGGCCGTCGAGCTGATGGGCGCGGCGCGCACCAGGCGCCTGTTCCTGACCGGGCGGCCCCTGGATGCCGTCGAGGCCTACGAGATCGGCGCGGTCGACGAGCTGACCGATGACGCGGGGCTGTGGCCGGCGGCGCACCGCGCCGCGGCGGATGTGGCCGCGGGGTCGCCGCTGGCCGTGGCCGGCACGCGCGCGATCATCCGCGCGCTCACCGCCGCGGCGCCGCCCGCACAGGTGGTGGGGCTGGGGGAGGAGTGGCGCGAGCGCGCGTTCGGCGGGCCCGACTTGGCGGAGGGCCCCGCCGCGTTCCGCGAGCGGCGGCCCGCGCGCTTCCGGCTCGACCCGGACGGCGGCTGACCACCATGCGCCGGTGCCGACGCGCGCGGGCGTGCGCCCGGCGCCACCAGCGCGGGTGAGGCTGCCGGCGCAGCGGACCGGCTCGCCCCTGGAGGACCGCCGCTGGCGCGTGCTCCTCATCGCCGGCATCGGTGCCTTCATGGGCCCGCTGGACGTCACGGTGGTGGCGGTGGCGCTCTCGTCGATGGGCGACACGCTCTCGCTCACGTTCTCGGGCGCGCTGTGGGTCCAGACGGGCTACCTGTTGTCCTACGCGCTGGTGCTGATCCCGGCCGGCCGGATCGCCGACCAGTGGGGCCGGCTGCGTGTCTGGCGTGCCGGCGTGGTGGTGTTCGCGGTGGCCTCCCTGGGCGCGGGGCTGGCCCCGGCGGCCGAGGCGATGATCGCGTGGCGACTGCTGCAGGGCGTGGGCGGCGGGCTGCTGGCGGCCACCGGCACCGCGCTGGTCACCGCGGTATTCCCGGCGCGCGAGCGCGGCCGGGCCCTGGGGCTGAACATCATGGCCCTGTACCTGGGCCTGTCGCTGGGCCCCCTGGTGGGCGGGCTGCTGGTGGATCACGCCGGGTGGCGGTGGATCTTCCTGGTGAACGTGCCGGTGGGGATCGTGGCCCTGCTGCTCGCCGCCCCGCTGCATGAGCCGCGGCCCCGTGCGGGGCGTCCGCGCCTGGACCCGCTGGGCGGTGCGGCACTCGCGGCGGCCCTCGCGATGCTGCTGGTGGGGCTCACCTTCGCGCCGCTGTGGGGCTGGGGCTCGGCCGCGGCGGTGGGGCTCATGGCCGCGGGGGTGCTGGCCGCGGTGGCCTTCGTGCTGGTGGAGCGACGTGTCAGCGACCCGATGGTCGACCTCACCCTGTTCGCGCGCAGCCGCATCTTCGCCCTGGGGAACGCGGCGGCCCTCCTGAACTACACGGCGGCCTTCGGCTGTATCGCGCTCACGGCGGTGCTGCTCGAGCTGGCCGGCGGCCACTCACCCACCCGCACCGGGGTGATCATGCTGGCGATGCCGGTGGTGATGGTCTGCCTCAGCCCGGTGGCCGGGCGCCTCTCGGATCACATCGGCTCGCGCGCCCTCGCGAGCGGCGGGATGTTCATCATTGCGGCCGGGCTGGGTGTGCTGGCCACGCTGCCGGGAGACCTGCCGGTGGGGCGCATCGTTGCCGGTCTGGCGCTGGTGGGCCTGGGGCTGGCGGCGTTCTCGTCCCCCAACACGTCGGCGGTGATGGGCGCCGCGCCGCGCGAGGCGTACGCGGTGGCCGCGGCCGTGCTGGCCATGATGCGCACGCTGGGCCAGTCGCTGTCGCTGGCCATCCTCGGAAGCATCGCGGCGACTGCGCTGGGTGCCGCGGGCGCGGGCGTGCTCATGGGTGCCGCCGCCCCGCCCGGCTCGGCGGCCGCCTACGTCGACGGCTACCGGCTGGCGATGGGTGTGGCCGCCGCCATCGCGGTGCTGGGCGGCTGCCTCTCGCTGGCGCGCGGCCCCCGTGAGGAGACCGCGCCCGGCGAGGCGGGTGCTCCGACGCGCTGAGACGCCGGGGCACCCGGGGACATCAGCCGCGCATCTTCTCCGCGTGCTCGGCGATGCGGGCGGCCAGGTCGGTGGCCGACGCGTCGTAGCCGCTCGGGTCCGCCCACGTGCCGCGCGGGTCGAGCAGGCCGGCATCCACGCCGTCGATGGCCGTGGGCACCTGGAAGCCGAAGATCGGGTCGGTGCGCGTGGGGGCGTCGTTCAGCTCGCCCGACACGGCGGCGCGCACGATGGCGCGGGTCGCGGCGATCGGCATGCGCGAGCCGGTGCCGTACGGACCGCCGGTCCAGCCGGTGTTCACCAGCCAGGCCTGCACGCCGTGCTTGTCCAGCAGCTCACCGAGCAGCTCGGCGTAGACGGCCGGGGGCTGCGGCAGGAACGCCGCGCCGAAGCAGGAGCTGAACGTGGCCTGCGGCTCCACCACGCCCACCTCGGTGCCCGCGACCTTGGCGGTGTACCCGGCGAGGAAGTAGCGCATCGCCTCCTCGGGGGTGAGCTTCGCCACGGGCGGCAGCACGCCGAAGGCGTCGGCCGTGAGCATCACCATCGCCGACGGGTGGCCCGCACGCTTCTCGGGCACGGCGTTGGGGATCGAGGAGAGCGGGTAGGCCGCCCGCGTGTTCTCGGTGAGGCTGTCGTCGTCCAGGTCCAGGCGACGGGTCACCGGGTCCATCACCACGTTCTCCAGCACGGTGCCGAAGGTGCGCGTGGTGGCGTAGATCTCGGGCTCGGCCGTGGGCGAGAGGTTGATCACCTTCGCGTAGCAGCCACCCTCGATGTTGAAGACGCCCTCCGGGCCCCATCCGTGCTCGTCGTCGCCGATCAGCGGACGCTGCGAGTCGGTGGACAGCGTGGTCTTGCCGGTGCCCGACAGGCCGAAGAAGATCGCGACCTTGCCGTCGGCACCCACGTTGGCCGAGCAGTGCATCGAGAGGATGCCCCGGTTCGGCAGCAGGTCGTTCATGAGGGTGAAGATCGACTTCTTGATCTCGCCGGCGTAGTAGGTGCCGCCGATCAGGATCTCCTGCTTCGTGGGGTGCAGCACCACGAAGTTGCCCTTGTTGGTGCCGTCCACCGCCGGGTCGGCGTTCACGCTGGGCGCGTGGAGGATGAGCGCCTCGGGGACGATGGTCTCCAGCTCCTCATCGGTGGGGCGGATGAACATCGTCTGCGCGAACAGGGTGTGCCACGCGCTCTCGGAGACCACACGCACGGCGAGCCGGTTCTCGGGGTCCGCGCCGGCGTACGCGTCGATGACGTAGAGGTCGATGCCGCCGAGGTGGTCGGTCAGCCGGGTCCGCAGACCGGCCGCGTGCTCCTCGGAGATCGGCTGGTTGACGTCACCCCACCAGATGCGGTCCTGGCTGCCGGGCTCGCGGACCACGAACTTGTCCTTCGGCTGGCGGCCGGTGTGGGCGCCGGTCGAGACCACCAGGGCCCCACCCTCTGCGAGCTGGCCGGTGCCGGCGGCGAGAGCGTGCTCGTACAGCGCTGCGGGGGAGAGGTTCCAATGCACCGTGCCCGTGGGGGTGATGCCGTGTGCGTCAAGACCGACGGTGCCGCCGCGCTGTGCTTGCGCCTCGCTCGTGCTCATCAGGTTCTCCAGGTTCGAGTGCGTGCCATCGCATCCACGGCCGTCCGAATAGCCAGTGCACGCCAGGCGGGATGGCGGCCGCGGCCGGGAGGGCGAACATCGAGCCGGCTGTTTCCAGCCCGATCGCGCAAACGATACCGATGCACCACGCGAAGAGGGTGCGAAAACGCCAGGCGGGTGGGGTCGAATGGCCCGAACCGCGCTCCAGGATGCAGAGAACCACCAATCCCGGCGCAGCGAGGGCCATCAAGGTGAGCCAGTCGAGGGCCCGGTCGGCGATACCGGCGACGGCCGCGGCGGCGCCGAGGGCGCTGACGACGGCCATCGAGGCGCGCGGCGGGATGCGCGGGGCCACGTCCGCCAGCGCCAGACCGCCGGACCACACGTTGGTGAGGAGCGAGCCGGTGAAGCCCACGGCCACGAAGAGGTAGGCAAGCTGGGAGCTGCCCAGCGCCCGCAGCGCGTCGGCGAGGTCCCAGGAACCGGTGGCCGCGAACAGGAGCGCCCCCGCCACCGCGAAGCCGATCAGTGGCACGCACAGCCCCCACAGGGCGCAGGCCACCACCTGTCCGGTGCGGCGCAGGTCGTGCGTGAAGTCCGGGGTGCGCAGCGAGAACGCCGCTCCGTACCCCACCATCAGCGTGATCCCCGCCAGCATCGACATCGGCCGGTCGCCGGTGTGCCCCCCGGACAGCGTCACCACGTTGTCCGCGAGGACCAGGTGCATCCCGTAGGCCGCCAGCGCGGTCGCCGCCACGCCGGCCACCAACCCGGTCCAGCTCAGCATCCCCAGCCCGCGGATGGCCACGGCGAACATGGCGGCCGCCACCAGCACCATGCCCAGGGCGTCGGGGAGGTGCAGCAGGCGCCCCACCGCGCCGCCGGCGATGCCGGTGTTCACCCCCATCCAGCCCAGCATCATCGCCAGCATCACCATCGATCCCACCCAGCGGCTGCCCCGCGTGCCGAGGGTGGTGGCGGTGAGGGCGGCCAGCGGCTTGCCGGTGCGCTGCCCCAGCACCCCCTGGGCGCCGGCGAGGGTCGCCAGCAGCGCCGCGCCCACGATCAGCGCCACGACGAGCGACGCACCGCTGAGCCCCTCCGCCACGCCGGCTCCCGCGACGAGCGCCACCGGACTGGTGGACAGCCCGACCCAGGGCCCGACCCGGGCCAGCCATCCGCGATGCATCAGGCGACTGTAGTGGGGTTGTGTGGGATACGGTCCCGGGGATGCGCAGACATGAACTCGACGCCCGCGGCATCCAGGTGCCGGCACTGCCCACGGTGGTGCTCGGCGCGCTGCCCGGCGGCCACGACTGGCCGGCGGCCCTCACCCGCATCGGTGTGGATGTGATCTCCAGCGGACTGGCGCACGACACACCGGACAGCGCGCGGGCGGCCCACGACGCGATGCCGTTCCGCCCGTTGCTGGTGCGCGGGGGCGACCCGTCGCAGCTCGCCGCGGCCGGCGCATCGATCATCGAGGGCACGGCCGGGCCCGCCGATCCGCTGTACGGGATCGACGCGTCCGATGCCGTGGTTCGGCCGGTATCGGTGCAGGACACCGAGCCGGAGGCGGTGATGGACGTGGCCCGGGCGGTGCTGCGCGCCGCGCAGGCGGGCGTGCCGTCGTCGCTCTGGGTGGCCATCGGCCCGGGGCTCGATGCGCTCACCGCCGAGACCGTCGAGGCCAAGCTCAGGCTGCTGGTCGAGGGCGCCCATCAGGCGCGCCTCTACCTGGCCAAGGAGCAGTTCGACACGGCCAACCGGGGCTGAGCCGCCGCTAGAGCAATCCGCGCTCGCGGGCGACGGCAAGCGCCTGCACCCGGTTGTGGGCCTCCAGCTTGGTGAACAGCCGCCGCGTGTGGCTCTTGATGGTGTTGGCCGACACGTCCAGGCGGTCGCCGATCTCCTGCGTGGTGAGCCCGCGGGCCAGCAGCAGGAGCACCTCGTGCTCGCGCTCTGACAGCGCGCCGCCGTTGTCGCGCGAGCGCCGGCCCAGCATCGCGCCCGCCACCCGCGGGTCCACCACCACGCGGCCGTGCGCCACCTGCATCAGCGCGGCCAGGAGGTGCTGTTCGCTCACGTCCTTGAACAGGCATCCCGATGCGCCCGCCTTGAGGCACCCGCGCAGGGCGGACTCCTCCGCGTGGGCGGTGAGGATCAGGATGGCCGTCTCGGGGTGGCGCTCCTTCACGCGGTGGCAGATCGTCGCCGCCGGGAGGTCGGGCAGGCGCAGGTCCAACAGCAGCACCGTCGGCCGGTACTGCTCACAGCGCAGGATGGCCTCCGCACCGGTCGTCGCCTCGCCCACCATCTCGAAGAACCGGCTGCCCGACAGCAGCAGGCGCATCCCCGAGATCACGAGCGGATGGTCGTCGGCGACCACCACCGAGCGCATGGCGGTGTGGGTGCTCATGCGGCCGGCAGCCACGCGCGCAGCGTCGCGCCGGCGTCGTCGTTGGGCGACAGGCGCACGCCGCCGCCCAGCCGCTCCATCGCCTCGGCCAGCGCACGCAGGCCGATGCCGGTGCCCACCGACCCGGACCGGGGCCCCAGGCCGTCGTCCTGCACGGACACCTCGGTCACCGGTCCGTCGGTGCAGAGCGTCACCACCACCTCTCCGGCCTGCGCGTGGCGCTCCACGTTGCGCAGTCCCTCCCGAACGACGCGCAGCAGGATGTCGGCGTCGGTCTCGCCGGCCGGGGCACCGCCCAGCACGATGAGGTGCGCGGGGATGCCCGAGCGCCGCTGGAAGCTCGCCAGGTCGTCGCGCAACGTGGCGGCCAGCGCGCCGGCCGGCGTCTCCACGGCCTCCAGTCCGCGCATCGTCGACCGGAGGGCGCCCGCGGCGGCGCCCACCTCCTGTTCCAGACGCATGAGCTGGCTCATCAGATCGGGATGGCCGGTGGCGGCGCGTTCCCGCGCCACGCGCGCTCCGACGCCGATGGAGAAGAGCCGCTGGGCGAAGTCATCGTGCAGGAGGCGCGTCAGGCGCCGGCGCTCGCGGATGGCCGCCACCTCCTCCACCCGCGCGCGGTCGCCCGCGGCGGCGAGTGCCGCGCCCGCGTAGGCGGCCACGCGGGTGAGCGCCTCCACCGGGCCGGGGCCGAACGGTTCGCCGCCGCGCCGGCCGGCGTGCAACACGCCGCGCACCACGCCGCCGAACGAGATCGGCACGCAGGCCATCGCACCGATGCCCTCGTCCTGGACGGTCAGGTCGAGCAGCGCGGCGCCGGCGGACGATTCGCGCCCGTAGTCGGCCACCGTGACCACCCGGCCGGTGGCGAGCGCCCGGCCGCCCACACCGGCGCCGCCCGCCAGGTGCAACCCGGGCAACACGGGCGTGCGGTTGCCCACCATCGCGCGCATCGCCAGACCGTGGACGCACCCGTCCCTGACGCAGGGCACCGGGTGTTCGCATTCGCTGGTGCGCAGCGACACCCCCACCACATCCACGGCGATCAGTCGGCTCACCTCCGCCACGGTCCCCCATGCGATGCGGCTGGCCACCAGCTCCCGGAACAGACGCTGACCGGCCGTGTCGGCGCGCCGCAGCAGGTTCGCGTGCGGGTCGTGGGCCGGTGCGCCGGCGTGTGCCGCGCCGGGCGGTGCGGATCGCATTGCGCCAGCGTCCCCGCGGTGGGCCGCCGACGCAAGTCCCGCCGATGCGATTCACCCGATCGGGTGACCGTTCACCCGATCGGGTGCCGTCGGGCGACGTGCCGAAGCCCGCCCGCCATGCGGGTTCGGGGCCGGATCGGCGTCGGATCACGCCCGGATCGGGGTCGACGCCGGCGTCGCGCGCACCGAGGATCGGTGAGCGCCACGCGTCCCACTACCGACCGGGAGACCGACATGACCGCCACCATGCGCGCCGCCGTCTTCAAGGACGTCCGCGACATCCACATCGAGGAGGTGCCCGTCCCGAAATGCGGGCCCACCGATGCGATCGTGCGCGTCACCACCACCACGATCTGCGGTACCGACTCACACATCTGGCGCGGGGAGTACCCGGTCGCGCCCGGGCGGATCGTGGGCCACGAACCTGTGGGCGTGATCCACGAGCTGGGCGAGGCGGTGCGCGGATACGAGATCGGCGACCGGGTGGTCGTGGGCGCCATCACCCCCTGCGGGAGCTGCTACTTCTGCCAGCGCGGCGACATGTCCCAGTGCGCCGGCTTCGAGGACCAGTGGGGGATGATCGGCGGCTGGCGCCTCGGCAACTCGATGGACGGCGTGCAGGCCGAGTTCTTCCGGGTGCCGTACGCCCAGGCCAACCTCGCCCACATCCCGGAGGGGCTGTCCGATGAGGAGGTCGTCTTCGTCACGGACATCGCCACCACGGGGATCTCGGCCGTGGAGACCGCGGACGTGCAGCTCGGCGACTCGGTGGCGGTGTTCGCCCAGGGGCCGATCGGACTGTGCGCCACCGCGGGTGCGCGCCTGCGCGGCGCGGGGCTGGTGATCGCCGTCGACTCCAACCCGGTGCGCCTGGCCATGGCGCAGCGGATGGGGGCCGACGTGATCATCGACTACACCCAGGAGGACCCGATCGCGAAGATCAAGGCCCTCACCGGCGGGCGCGGCGCGGATGTCACCATCGAGGCGCTCGGTATCCAGGAGACGTTCGAGAACTGCCTCAAGGCGGTGCGTCCGGCCGGCGTGGTCTCATCGCTGGGGGTCTACGGCGACAAGGTCACCGTGCCGCTGGAGCCGTTTGTCTACGGCATCGGCGACATCGATATCCGCAGCACGCTGTGCCCGGGCGGCAAGCAGCGGCTCACGGCCCTGATGAACCTGGTCAAGAACGGCCGCCTGGACCTGAAGCAGCTCATCACCCACCGCTACTCCCTGGACGACATCGAGGAGGCCTATTCGATGTTCTCCAACCAGGAGGACGGCGTGGTGAAGGTGACGATCACGCCGTAGCCGGCCGCCGCGATCTGGCGCACCGGGCCCGTTTCTGCCACGGTTCCGGGAATCGCGGCCCCCGCGGCCGCGCCCCGGACCCGTGAGCTGAGGTGAGGACGTGGCCGATCTGGACCCACAGGTGGTGGAACGCGCGCTCTCGGGCGACGCCGCCGCCCTGCGGCAAATGGTCGACACGCATCAGGACGCGATGCTCAACCTCGCGTTCCGGATCACCGGCAGCGCCGAGGCGTCGTGGGAGATCGCGCGCGAGGTGTTCGTGCGCCTGCTCGAGCACCCGGCGAGCGTGGCCGGACGAGAGGGGCAGATCGCCGGCCCCCTGCTGCACGGCGTCGTCGCCCTGGCCGCCCGCCGGGATGTGTCCACCGACGAGGTGCCGCGCGATGACCGGGCCGTGGAGGCGGTGGCCGAGACGGCGCTGACGCTCCCGGCCAATCAGCGCGCCGCGCTGGCGCTGGGCGATCACCTGGGCCTGGACAGCGCGGAGGTCGCCGCCGCGCTCGGCACCACTCCCGGGGCGGCCGCGGAACTGCAGACCGAGAGCCGCCTGGCACTGGCCGCCGGTCTCGGCGTGCGCGGCCGCGACCGGCGCCTGGTGGAGCAGGAGGCCGCGCGCCTCTACGGGCTGTGGCCGGGTACCGAGGCCGATGCGCTGGCGCCGGATGTGCTGCGCGACGCGCGCTCGCGCGGCCTCGCGTTCGGACCGTCCGGGCACGGTCGCGCGGGTGCCGGCGGCGGGACGGTGATCGGAGGGGTGCGCATCACGCCGGTGATGGGCCTGGTGCTGCTGGCCGTCCCGCTGCTCATCGCCGCGGCCATCGCCATCGCGGTGCGCTCCGGCGGGGATGGTGACCCGCCGGCGGCGACCACGCCCATCGGCGATCTCACCGACACCGCGCCGGTCACGGATCCGCTGTTCCCCACCACCGGCCCGCGCACGGGCACCACCACGCGGCCCAGCACCACGTTCCCGGTGTCCACGGTGTCCACCGACGCGGCGCCGGCGGACGGTGGGGATCAGGGCGAGCCCTCCGACGGCGGCGGCACGCCGGCACCCGCGCCGGCCACCACCGCGTCGGAGCCGGCCGAGCCCGCCACCACGCAGGATGCGCCGCCCACGGTCACGCGTGAGCCCGGCGGCGGGGCGCCGCCGCGTCCCACCACCACGAGCGCGCCGCCCGCCACCACCTCGGGCGGCGGCGGTGGCACCACCACCGGCGGATCCCAGCCGCCGCCCCCGACCGGGGGCTCGCAGGTGCCGCTGCCCTGACCCGCGTCCCGGGTGGGGCGCCCCGGCCGCCGGCCCTTCGCGGGCGCGGGCGGCCGGGCCCCACGGGGGTCAGCTCGGCTCGTACCCCAGGTTCGGCGAGAGCCAGCGCTCCATCTCGGTCACGTCCATCCCCATGCGCCCGGCGTAGTCCTCCACCTGGTCGCGGCCGATCCGGCCGATGGCGAAGTACCGCGACTCGGGGTGGTGCAGGTAGATGCCGCTCACCGATGAGGGCGGCAGCATCGCCAGGCTGTCCGAGAGGGTCATGCCGATCTCGTCGGCGCCCAGCAGGGCGAACAGCCGGCGTTTGGGCAGGTGGTCCGGGCACGCCGGGTAGCCGAACGCCGGCCGGATGCCGCGATAGCGCTCGGCCACGAGATCCTCCGCGGTGAGCTCCTCGGAGGCCCCGTAGCCCCACTCGGCCCGGGCCCGCTGGTGCAGCATCTCGGCGAAGGCCTCTGCCAGCCGGTCGGCCAGCGCCTTCACCATGATGGCCGAGTAGTCGTCGTGCTCGGCCTCCAGCTCGCGCACGATGTCGTCCACGCCCAGGCCGGAGGTGACCGCGAACGCGCCCACGTGGTCCACCACGCCGGCCTCGCGCGGGGCGACGAAGTCCGCCAGCGAGTACTGGGGCTTGGCGTCGGCCTTCTGGCGCTGCTGGCGCAGCATGGGGAAGCGCACCACCTCGTCGGTGAGCCCGTCGTCGGCGTACAGGACGATGTCGTCACCCTCGGACACCGCGGGCCAGAAGCCGTACACGCCGGCGGCGCGCACCCGCCCCCCCGACACCAGCCGGTCGAGCATCGCCGTGGCGTTCTCGTAGAGCTCCCGCGCGGCCGGCCCGTGGTCGGGGTGCTGCAGCACGTCGGGGAACTTCCCGCGCAGCTCCCACGCGTGGAAGAAGAACGTCCAGTCGATGAACGGCACGATCTCGGCCAGCGGCACGTCCTCCAGCACCCTGCGCCCGGTGAAGGCGGGGGTGGGGAGGTCCTCCTGGCGCCATTCGATGGCCAGGCGCCGGTCGCGGGCCTCGGCGAGCGGGTGCAGCGGCTTGGAGATGCGGCCCGCGTGCTGCTCACGCAGGCGTTCCTGCTCGGTGCGCACGGTGGCCGCGAAGTCCTTGCGGGACTCGGCGTCCAGCAGTCCGGCCACCACCCCCACGGCGCGCGACGCGTCGAGGACGTGGGTGACGATGTTCGAGTAGGCCGGCGCGATCTTCACCGCGGTGTGCTGGCGGCTGGTGGTGGCACCGCCGATCAGCAGCGGGAGGTCCATGCCGCGGCGTTCCATCTCGGCGGCGACGTTCACCATCTCGTCCAGCGACGGGGTGATCAGGCCCGACACGCCCACGATGTCGGCGGCGTGCTCCACCGCGGCGTCCAGGATCGTCTCGGCGGGCACCATCACGCCCAGGTCGACCACCCGGTAGTTATTGCAGCCCAGGACCACGCCCACGATGTTCTTGCCGATGTCGTGGACATCGCCCTTCACCGTGGCCATCACCACGGTCCCCTGGGCCGCGGTGGAGACGCCGGCGGCCTCCGCGGCGGCCTTCTCGGCCTCCATGAAGGGCTCGAGGTAGGCCACCGAGCGCTTCATCACCCGGGCGCTCTTCACCACCTGGGGCAGGAACATCTTCCCGGCGCCGAACAGGTCGCCCACGATGCTCATCCCGGCCATCAGCGGGCCCTCGATCACCTGGAGCGGGCTGCCGTACGCCTGGCGCGCCTCCTCGGTGTCGTCCTCGATGTGGTCGGTGATGCCGTTCACCAGGGCGTGGGAGAGGCGCTCCTCCACGGTGCCGTCACGCCACGCCTGGCTCGCCGCGACACCGCCACCGTCGCCCTTCACCCGCTCGGCCAGGTCCACCAGCCGCTCGGTGGCGTCGGCGCGCCGGTTCCACAGCACATCCTCGACGGCCTCGAGCAGCTCCTCCTCGATCTGCTCGTAGACCACAAGCTGGCCGGCGTTGACGATGCCCATGTCCATGCCGGCCTCGGTGGCGCGCAGCAGGAAGGCGCTGTGCATCGCCTCGCGCACCACGTCGTTGCCGCGGAACGAGAACGACAGGTTGCTGACGCCGCCGCTCACCTTCACGCCGGGGCAGCGCTCCTTGATCTGACGCGTCGCCTCGATGAAGTCGAGGGCGTAGGTGTTGTGCTCCTCGATGCCGGTGGCCACGGCGAAGATGTTCGGGTCGAAGATGATGTCCTGCGGCGGCACCCCGGCCCGCTCCACCAGCAGGCCGTAGGCCCGCGTGCAGATCTCCACCTTCCGCTCGACGGTGTCGGCCTGACCCTCCTCGTCGAAGGCCATCACCACCATGGCCGCGCCGTAGCGCCGGGCCGCCCGGGCCTGGGCGAGGAACTCCTCCTCACCCTCCTTCAGGCTGATGGAGTTGACGATGCCCTTGCCCTGCACGCATCGCAGGCCGGCCTCGATGACCGACCACCGGGACGAGTCGATCATGATCGGCACGCGCGCGATGTCCGGCTCGGTGGCCACCATGTTGAGGAAGGTGGTCATCGCCGCCTCCGAGTCGAGCATCGCCTCGTCCATGTTGACGTCGATGATGTTCGCCCCGTTGCGCACCTGCTCGGCCGCAACCTCCAGCGCGGTGCTGTGGTCCCCCTCCAGGATCAGCCGCGCGAAGCGCTTCGACCCGGTGACGTTGGTGCGCTCGCCCACCATCAGGAAGTTCGACTCCGGGCGCACCACCAGCGGCTCCAGCCCGGACAGACGGGTGAGGGGTTCGATGACCGGGCGCCGACGGGGGGTGGCCCCGCTGACGGCCTCGGCGATGGCCCGGATGTGATCCGGCGTGGTGCCGCAGCAGCCGCCCAGCATGTTCACCAGGCCCGACTCGGCGAACTCGCGCAGCTCGCGCGCGGTGTCGTCCGGCGCCTCGTCGTACTCGCCGAAGGCGTTCGGCAGGCCGGCGTTGGGGTAGCAGGTGGTGAAGCAGTCGGCGACGCGCGACAGCTCGGCCATGTAGGGGCGCATCTCCGCGGCGCCCAGCGCACAGTTGATGCCCACCGAGAACGGGCGCGCGTGCGACACCGAGTTCCAGAACGCCTCGATGGTCTGTCCCGACAGCGTGCGGCCGCTGCGGTCGGTGATCGTTACCGAGAGCATCACGGGCAGGCTGGTGCCGGTGCGTTCCGCCTCGTCCTCGGCGGCGGCGATCGCCGCCTTCGCGTTCAGCGTGTCGAAGATCGTCTCGATCAGGAGCAGATGGGCGCCGCCGTCCACCAGGCCGCGGATCTGCTCCGCGTAGGCCGCGCGCAGTTCCTCGAAGGTGATCGCCCGTTTGGCCGAATCCTCCACATCGGGCGAGATCGAGAGCGTGCGGTTCGTCGGCCCGATGGCGCCGGCGACGAAGCGCGGCCGGTCCGGGGTCTGCGCCGTCTGGGCGTCGGCGGCGGCGCGCGCCAGCCGGGCACCCTCCAGGTTCAGCTCGTAGGCCAGGTCGGCCATCCCGTAGTCGGCCTGCGCGACCGTGGTGGAGCTGAACGTATTGGTCTCGATGATCGTCGCGCCGGCGGCGAGGAACGCCTCGTGGATGCCGCCGATGATGTCGGGGCGCGTGATGCTGAGGAGGTCGTTGTTGCCTTTGAGCGGCGATCCGTGGGACGCGAACCGCGCTCCCCGGAAGTCCTCCTCGCTCAGCGGGTGGCGCTGGATCATCGTGCCCATGGCGCCGTCGATGATGAGGATGCGCTCGGCGAGCAGGCGCTCGAGCGTCACGCGTATGTCGGTGGTCACCGGTCCAGCGTACCTGTCCCCCGCGGGAGCGGACGGCGCCCCGTCCGGGACGGACGTCACCGCGAGGGCGGCTCCAGCAGACGGGCGGCCACCGGGCCCACCAGGATCCCCGCCAGGATGATACCGGCGGCGATATATCCCCACACCTCGCTGTCCAGCGCCACCGCGACGATGCCGAACGCCGACGCCAGAAGGCACACGCCCACCAGACGCAGGGTCTTCTCGGTGCGCGCCGACATGTGGCGCAGGCTCATCGGGTCTCCTCGGTGGGGGTCAGCACCAGGGCGGCGTTGTGGCCGCCGAGTCCGAACGACGTGGACACGGCCACGTCCACGCTCGCGCGCCGGGCGGTGCCGGCCACGTGGTCCACGCCGCCGCACGCCGGGTCGGGATCGGAGAGGTTGAGTGTGGGCGGCACGATGCCCTCGCGCACCGTCAGCGCCGCGATCGCCGCCTCAAGCGCCCCGGTGGCACCCATACAGTGTCCGTGCATCGACTTGGTGGCGCTCACCATCGTGCGCGCGGCCACCTGGTCGCCCAGCGCCGTGCGGATGGCGCGGATCTCGGTGGGGTCGCCGGGCTGGCTGGCACCGCCGTGGGCGTTCACGTGATCCACGCGCTCGGGATCGACGCCGCCGTCGGCCAGCGCCGCGGTGATCGCGCGCGCCTGCGGTCCACCTTCGGGATCCGGGTCGGTCAGGTGGTGGGCGTCGTTGGTGGAGCCGTAGCCGCGGACCTCGCAGATGATCTGTGCCCCGCGCGCCCGGGCGTCGGACAGGCGCTCCAGCGCCACGACCACCCCTGCCTCGCCCACCAGGAACCCGTCACGGGCGGCGTCGAACGGGCGCGGGGCGCCCGCCGGGTCGTCGTTGCGCCGCGAGAGCACCTTCATCGCGTTGAACCCGGCGATGAAGTACGGCGAGACCAGCGCGTCGGCGCCGCCGGCCAGCATCGCCCGCGCGTCGCCGCGCCGGATCGTGTCGACGGCCTGCCCGATGGCGTCGGTGCCGCTGGCGCAGGCGGTGCACACCGCGGTGACCGGACCGCGCAGGCCCAGCTCGATCGAGACCTGGCCGGCCCCCATGTTGGCGACGCTCAGCGGGATGGAGAACGGCGAGATCCGGTCGACGCCGCGGTCCAGCATCACCGCGTGCTGCTCCTCGCGCGAGATCGTCCCCGAGCCGCCGTTGCCGATCACCGCGCCGATGCCGGCCCCGTCGTCGTCGATGGGCAGGCCGGCGTCCTCGATCGCCATGCGCGCGGCGGCCACCGCGAACTGCGCGTAGCGGTCCATGCGCCGGGCCGCGCGACGTTCCATGTGGTCGCCGGGCACGAAGTCGTCGACCTCGCAGGCGATCGTCACATCCATGCCGGCCGGGTCGAACAGGGTGATCGGACCGGCGCCCGAGTGCCCGCCGGTGACGGCCTCCCACATCGCCCGGCGGCCGATGCCGACGGGCGACACCACGCCGATCCCGGTGATCACCACGCGTTCGTCGGGGGCGCGATCGGTCATGCGTCCTCCATGCGGGAGAAGGCGAGGACGGCGTTGTGGCCGCCGAAGCCGAAGGAGTTCGAGATGGCGACGCGCACCGGGGCGCGGCGCGCCGTGCCGAGGACGTGATCCACGCCCGCACAGGCCGGGTCGAGGTGATCGACGTTGATGGTCGGCGGGATGGCGCCGTCGCGCAGTGCGAGGGCGGTGAGCACGGCCTCGAAGCCGCCGGCGGTCCCCATGCCGTGCCCGTGCATCGACTTGGTGGATGACACCGCCACCTTGGGGGCTCGGTCCTCGCCCACCAGGGTGCGGATGGCGCCGATCTCCACCGGGTCGCCGGCCGGTGTGGAGGTGCCGTGGGCGTTCACGTAGTCCACGTCGTCCGGCGTGAGGCCACCGCGCTCGAGCGCCGCGCGCATCGCCGCCACCTGCCAGCGTCCCGACGGGTCCGGGTCGGTGAGGTGGTACGAGTCGGAGCTGGCGCCGTAGCCGCGCAGCTCGCAGTAGATGTCCGCGCCGCGGGCGAGCGCGTGCTCCAGGCGCTCCAGCACCAGCACGCCGGAGCCCTCGGCCGCCACGAATCCGTCGCGGTCCACATCGAACGGGCGGCTGGCCCCGGCCGGGTCGTCGTTGTTCCGCGACAGTGCACGTGTCGCGTCCAGCCCGCCCATGGAGTACGGCGTGATGCCGGCCTCGGTGCCGCCCGCCACCATCACGTCGGCCGCCCCCCGCCGGATCATGGCCGCGGCCTCACCGATGCCGTGGTTCCCGGACGCGCACGCCGTGACCACACAGGAGCTCGGGCCGCGCAGTCCGAGCTGCATCGCGACGTGACCGGCGGACATGTTCACGATCACCACGGGGACCTGCAGTGGCGAGGCCCGGTCCGGTCCGCGCTCGAGCTGGTTGCGGTGGAACTCCTCGAACGCACCGCTGGCCCCGTTGCCGGTGGCGATGACCGCCCCCGTGCGATCCGGTGCGACGGCGCCGGCGAGGCCCGCGTCCTCCAGGGCCATGCGCGAGGCCGCCACGGCGAACTGGCTCACCCGGTCCATCCGGCGCAGGGCACGCCGCTCGATGAAGTCGGCCGCCTCGAATCCGTGCACCTCGCAGGCGATCCGGCATCCGTGGGCGGACGCGTCGAAGGCCGTGATCGGCCCTGCGCCGGAACGCCCCGCCAGTGCGGCGTCCCAGGTGTCGCGCCAGCCGATCCCCAACGGGCTCACGATGCCCAGGCCGGTGACGACCACGCGCGCACCGGGGGTCGCAGGAGTGGGGCTCATATGCGCAGTCCTCCATCCACAGACAGCACGGTACCGGTGATGAACGCCGCCTTCGGCGAGCACAGGAACGACACGGGGCCGGCGATGTCGGCCGGGGCTCCGAGCCGCCCCAGGGCAGTGGCGCCCAGCAGGCGGTCGCGCTGGTCGTCGGCCAGCACGTCGGTGAGGCGGGTGGTGATGAATCCCGGGGCGATCGCGTTGACGCGCACCCCCGCGGGGCCCACCTCACGGGCGAGGGAGCGCACGAGGCCCAGGATCCCGGCCTTGGACGCGGCGTAGTTCGCCTGGCCGGCGTTGCCCTGCAGGCCCACCACCGAGGACATGGCCACGGCGCACCCGGAGCCGCGCTCCACCATGCCCGCCAGGGCGGCCTTCAGCATCGCGAACGTGCCCGAGAGGTTCACCGCGATGGGGGTGGTCCAGGCGTCGCCGGTCATGCGCACGGCCGGGCCGTCCTGGGTCAGGCCGGCGTTCGCCACCACGGCGTCCAGCGGCCCGAGGGTCTCCTGCGCCTCGGCCACGGCGTCGGCGGCGGCCTCGTGGTCGCGCGCCTCGGCGCGGTGCGCGCTGGCACGCCGGCCGAGTGCCCGGATCCGCTCCACCACGGCGTCGGCGCCGGCGCGATCGGCGACGTAGGTCACCGCGACATCGTAGCCGTCGGCCGCGAGGCGCTCGGCGCACGCCGCACCGATGCCCTTGCTCGCGCCGGTCACCAGTGCGACCGGCACGCCCTGCCCTTCCTTGGGGTGATGGCCTACGCCCTGCCGGCCAGTGCGAGCAGCGCCGGCAGGTCCGACGGCTCGCCCAGGTGCACCGCCTGGACATCCGGGCGGATGCGCCGCACCAGGCCCACAAGGATGCGCCGCGGCCCGAACTCGACGAAGCCCTCGATGCCGTGGTCCAGCGCCATCTTCACGCTCTGGGTGAAGCGGACCGGGGCGGTGAGCTGCTGAGCCAGCATGTGGCGCACGTGCTCGCCGCCGCGCTCGAACGCGGCGGTGGTGGCGGAGATGAACGGCAGCGACGGTGCGCTGATCTTCACGGTGGACAGCGCCTCGCGCAGCTTCTCGGTGGCGGGCGCCATCACGCTCGAGTGGAACGCGCCGTCCACGTCGAGCCGTCGCACCTTGATGCCGCGGCTGCGGGCCAGGTCCATCAGGCGCTCCACGCCGCCGCGCAGGCCCGAGGCCACGATCTGGCCGGGGCAGTTGTAGTTGGCGGGCCACACCTCGCCGGCCTCCAGGCACAGCGCCTCGACATCCTCGTCGCTGGCGCCGAGCAGCGCGGCCATGGAGCCGGGGTGGCGCGAGACCACCTCGGTGGTCGCGTCCCCGCGGGCCTGCACCAAGCGCAGCGCGACGTCGAACGACAGGCTCTCCGACGCCACCAGCGCGGCGTACTCGCCCAGGCTGTGACCCAGCGTGAGGTCGCCGGAGACGCCGTGCTCCTGCGCGACCCGCCACGCGGCCACCGACGTGGTGAGCACGGCGGGCTGACAGATCTCGGTGGAGGTCAGCTCGTCCAGCGAGCCCTCGAAGCAGACGCGCGCCAGGTCGAAGCCCAGCACGTCGTTGGCCTCCTCGAAGGTGCGACGGGCAGACGGGAACGCCGCCGCGAGCTCACGACCCATGCCGACCTGCTGTGCCCCCTGTCCGGGGAAGAGCAGCGCGATCAGCGCTGAACTCCGAATCCACCGCGCATGCGGGCGCTATCCATCATGTCCGGCTCCTAGCGTGCATGGACGAGGCGCAATCCGGAGGATGATAGAGCGCCGGGACCGATTCCGGCAACACCGGACGGCGGGAGGTCAGTCGGAGGTGATCTGACGCGCCAGCTCGGAGGCCAGCGCGAGGTCCGGCGCGAGCACCAGCAGCACCTTGTCGCCGGTGGCGAAGGCCACCGCGGCGCCGTCCACCACGGTCTTGGCCCAGGCCCCGTCGGCACCGGGGCCGAGCGTGGGAGTGGACTGGGCGGCGCCCTCAAGCTGGGAGGAGAGTGCGGTGAGCGCCCGGGCGGCGTCGCCGTCCGGGGTGCGGATCCCGGCCACCAGGGCGACCTCGGAGCCGCGGCTGAACGAGGCGGCCTCGTGCTCGGCGCCGGGGGGCGGATCGAGGTTCGGCACCGAGGAGGGGGCCGGCTCGACGCTCCAGCCCGGGACCTCCGACGGCACGATCGCGCCGGCCACATCGCCGGCGGGCGACGTGACGACGCGGGCGGTGGTGTCGAGCACGTAGGTGGTCGTGGTGCGGTCGCCGCCGGAGAACGCCCCGGTCGCGGCCATCACGATCACCACGATCACGATGATGGCGGCGATCCCGCCGCCGGCGACGAGGGCGAGCGCCTTCCGCGAGGGTGGGGTGCGTCCGCCGCCGTCCGGCGCGCCCGCGCCCGAGGCGGTGGCCCGATCGCCGGGCGCGTCGCCGCTCACGGTCGCCGAATCCCCGGACGGGGTCGCCGCGGGGCCGGCGGGTTCCGAGAGCGGCCGGGGCGGCACCGTCGCCGCGCCGTCCGTGATCGTCGCGCCCACGGGCGCCACGGGCGCCACGGGCGGCGGGGGCGGTGCGGCGGGGGCGGCCAGAGGTGGCCGTGCCTCGGCCGCGCCGGGCGTCGTCATCACGGCCTGCGACAGCGCGGAGATGAACTCCACCGACGACGCATGCCGATCCGCGGGGTTCTTGGCGAGGCCCCGGTTCAGCACCGCGTCCACGTCGGCGCCCAGGGCGGGGTTCAGCGAGGTCGCGGCCGGCGGGGCGTCGTTGACGTGGGCGAACAGCGTGGCGGTGCGGTCCTCGCGCGGGAACACCGCTCGGCCGGTGAGCGCCTCGAACGCGAGCGCCGCCAGCGCGTAGCGGTCGGCCGCGGCGGTGATCTCACCGCCGCGGATCTGCTCCGGCGCGACGTACTCCAGCGTGCCCATCCACACGCCCG
>JBIQJW010000231.1:0-3180 GCA_044507145.1 Actinomycetota bacterium | reverse complement strand
GAGGGAAGCGGACGACGGGTCTCGAACCCGCGACCTTTGGCTTGGGAAGCCAACGCTCTACCAACTGAGCTACGTCCGCGCTGCCGGGCAGGGTACCACGGCGCCGGCCGGCGGATCGCCGGCGAGCGACAGCCGGCCGATCGCGCGGTACCGGTCGAACAGCGTGATCATGAGGCTCAGCAGCGCGAGGAAGAAGAGCGTGTCGATCACCGCGAACGAGAGCACTCCGCGCCCGGTCAGCAGCAGGCGGGCCCCGAGCACCAGGCCGCCGTTCACCGCCAGCATCGCGCCGAACTGGACCAGCGGCGTGGCCCAGTGGGCACCTCGCCGGATGCGCCACTGGCTCACCAGGGCGTTGGCCACCACCAGCAGCGCCGTCGCCAGGATCAGGGCCGTGGTGCCGAACCGGATGCCCGGGACCACGTGGCCGAAGATCACGGCGATCGCCGAGATCAGGACCACCTTCTCCAGCAGCGCCCAGGTCCAGATGGACCGTGCGGCCAGTTCCGCCTCGAGCCCCGCCGCGCGACGCCGGCGCACGTGCGCATCCACGTCGAATGTGGGCGGCCAATCCCGGGGCGGCAGGCGCGGCCACAGCGCCATCGCGCCGGCCACCGCGAGCGCCCCGGCCAGGATCATCGGCGCGAGCGCCCAGGGGTGCGCCGTGATCTCATCCGTGAAGTCGAGCTGCGCGATGTGGATCCACCACTCCTGCGGCAGCTTGATCAGGATCCAGATGCCGGCGGCCGCACCGATGAGCCATGTGCGCGGCAGCCGTGACGGATCCCAGCGCAGGCGCACCACCTCGTACGCGATGAAGAAGTACTCGAAGGTGTTCGGGAAGATCAGCAGCAGGGCACGCTGGTCGCTCACCTCGAACGCCGCCACCCCGATCAGGCGCCAGTAGAAGAGCGCCCGTCCGATCGCAAAGGCCGTGGGATCGGTCCAGTTGCGCAGCATGGCCGTGTAGGCCACGGTGAGGTAGTAGACGTCGAAGGCCTTGTCGTAGCTCTGGTATCCGGGCGGGTCGGCGCCCACGGCGTGGAACACCGACTGGTCCACCGCGTCCAGCGCCAGGGCGGCCAGGATCGCCGGGAGCGGGAACCGCGGGATCGCCAGCGGCACCAGCAGGCGCGCCGCCATCACGGCGACGATCACGACGTCCGGGCCGGTCAGCGGTCCGGGAGATCCGTGGAGGGGGGTGCGTCCATGCGATCGCCGAATCTACGGATGGCGCGGGACGGCGCGCCCTCCGGGGCGTCCGCCGGGCGTTTCCGGACGGCCGCGGCCGGGCATCGTCAACACCACGGAGGTGCACGATGCCAGACGGCCCGACCGTGGATCGACCGGATCACCTGTCCGGCGAGATACATGAGGATCTCTCCGGACGCCGGCGTGAGCTGTGGGCACGGCGGATCGGCCTGACGCTGATGGTGGCGCTCGCGTGTCTTGCACTCGCGAACGTCTTCGGCCAGGACCCGGTCACCACCAGCGCGGCGACCTCCGAGGCGACGCTGTCGATGCACGCGCCCGCGAACCTGCGCAGCGGGCTGGTGGACGAGCTGCGTATCACGGCGGACGCGCACGCCCCGATCGCGCACCCGCGGCTCGTGCTCGCCGAGGACTGGTTCGACGGCTTCACGATCAACACCATCAGCCCGGAGCCGACAGGTCACGAGTACTCCGACCGCGGCGTGATCCTCACCTACGCCGGGCTGCCCGCCGGAGACCGGCTGGTGGTGCGGATCTCCTTCGAGGCCGATCCGACCACGTTCGGTTCGCGCACCTGGCGGGTGGCCCTCGACGACGGCCCACGCCGTCTCGCGGCCGTCTCGCGCGACGGCTTCGTGTTCCCGTAGGTCGGACCGGGAGGCCCCATGGACATCGTGATTCGGGTGGTCGTCGTCTTCGTCTTCCTGGTGGCCCTGATGCGGGTGATCGGTCGGCGTGAACTGGGCGACATGGAACCGTTCGACCTCATCCTGTTGGTGGTCACCGGCGACCTCACCCAGCAGGCGATCACCCAGGACGACACCTCGCTCACCGGAATGGCCATCGCGATCTCCACCCTGGCCGTGCTCACCGTGGGTGCCTCGTACGCGACCTTCAAAATCCGTCGCCTGCGCCCGCTGATGCAGGGCCAGCCCATCGTCCTGGTCGCCGACGGCGAGATCGTCCGGCCGAACCTGCGCCGCGAACGCATCACCGTGGAGGAGTTGGCGGCCGAGGCCCGCCTGCAGCAGATCGCCCACCTGGACGAGATCCGCTGGGCCGTCCTCGAGACCTCGGGCAAGATCAGCTTCATCCCCCGCTGAGCGCGGCCGCCGCACGTGGTCACGATTTCGGGTGGCCATTCGCGGGCGGGTGGGCCCGCCGCGTTTCACCGGGCGCCCATCCGGGGACCCATACGCACACGGCCGCCCCACGGGGCGCCGCGCACGCACACCGGACCGGGAGGCGCGATGGGGCGCATACGCAAATGGATGTACCTGGGCCTTGGGATGGTGGCGTGGCGCGCCGGGAAGTTCTACGTCCGCCGCCGGATCCACCGGCGCGGCGACGGCGCGGCGACCGGCGCGCCCGATTCGGGCTGAGCGGCGGTGCGCATCGTCATCACTGGCGCGACGGGGAATGTCGGGACCGCGCTGATCGGGGCGCTCATCGCCGAGCCGTCGATCACCTCGATCGTCGGCATCGCCCGCCGGCCGCCGGCCGACGCCCGCCCGCGCACACGCTGGGTCGCCGCAGATGTTGCCCGTGATCCGCTCAGCGAGCACCTGCAGGGCGCCGACGCGGTCGTGCACCTGGCCTGGGAGATCCAGCCGTCGCACGACCCCGCCCGGCTGTGGCGCACGAACGTGCTCGGGAGTTCGCGCGTGTTCGAGGCCGCCCGAGCGGCCCGGGTCCCCACACTCGTGCACGCATCGTCGGTCGGGGTGTATTCCCCCGGGCCCGACGAGCGCCCGGTGGGCGAGGGGTGGTCCCGCCTGGGGGTGCCGACATGCCTCTACGCGGTGCACAAGGCCGAGGTGGAGCGGCGCCTGGACGTGCTGGAGCAGCGGGCCCCCGACATGCGGGTGGTCCGGCTGCGGCCGGGATTGACCTTCGCGGCGCGCGCAGCGTCGGGGATCCAGCGGCTCTTCACCGGACCGCTGCTGCCGCGCTGGCTGTTGCGGCGGG
>JBIQJW010000021.1:0-22232 GCA_044507145.1 Actinomycetota bacterium | reverse complement strand
TTGCGTTTCGCACGCACCCCACCCGGGACGATCGTGGTCTGGGCCGGTGGTGGTTCGGGGGCGTTTTGTTGGTCGGCTCTTGGCGGGTCGCTGTCGCTCCGCCTCGGGCCTCACCTCGGAGCGCTGGCGCACTTCGGTGCGTGGGGGAAGGCGCGCCCCTTCGGGGCGTTTCTTTGGGTTCTTTCCCAAGAAGAAAATTCTCGTTGTGGCTGTGGGGATGTGGTCAGGCCCGCAGGGGCTGTCCAACGGTTGGGTGTCAGCCCGTAGGGCTGTCCCCGGCCGGTCATCTCCACAGCCTCAGAGCCGGTCCGGTGCCGGCGGGCCGGTGGCCTGGGGGCGCGGTCCGGTGGTCGGGTGGCCGGTGGGTGGATTCGCTTCGCTCGGCCTTCGGCCTCAGGCCGGTGGCGTTCGGGTGGTCGTGTGGGCCGGCGCGTTGATCGCTTCGCTCGGCCTTCGGCCCGGGGATGGAGTGCTTCAGGCTCCGTTGCCTGAGAGGGCCGCCCTGATCTTCGCGGCGGTCGCCGGCGTGATCAGCGCCGTCACCCTTGTGCCCGTGTGGGTGGCCTCCTGGGTCACCTCTCGGCCGTCCGCGTAGACGGCGGCCAGCAGTCCGGTCTGGGGGTAGGGGATCGTCACGTCGATCGCCTCCAGGCGTGCACGGGCCGCCTCGGCCAGCGCGTGGCGCAGCTCGTCCAGTCCTTCGCCGGTCGTGGCCGACACCGCCAGTGCGTTCGGATGCCGGCCGCGCAGCGCGATTCGCGCGTCGTCGTCCAGCAGGTCCACCTTGTTCATGACCGACAGGCGCGGCACGTCGCCGGCGCCGATCTCCTCCAGGACGGTCACCACCGCGTCGGCCTGTGCCACGCGGCGCGACTCGGGCTCGGAGGCGTCGCTCACATGCAGGATCAGGTCCGCCTCGCGCACCTCCTCCAGCGTGGAGGAGAACGCATTCACCAACTGGTGGGGCAGATGGCGGATGAACCCGACGGTGTCCGACAAGAGCAGCTCGTGCCCCTCGCACTCCACCCGGCGCGTCGTCGGGTCCAGCGTCTCGAACAGCGCGTTGTTCACCGCCACGCCGGCCTCGGCCAGGGCGTTCATCAGGCTCGACTTCCCGGCGTTGGTGTACCCCGCCAGCGCGATCCGGGGGATCGCCGACGCCACCCGTCGCGCCCGCTGGGTCTCGCGTGCCCGGGCCACCTCGCGCAGCCGCCGGCGCAACGTCGCCATCCGGTTGCGCACCAGCCGCCGGTCCGACTCCAGCTGCGTCTCACCCGGGCCCCGCGTCCCGACGCCACCACCCAGGCGCTCCAGGTGCTGCCACAGCCCCTCCTGGCGCGCGTACGAGTACTCCAGCTGCGCCAGCTCGACCTGCAGCTTGCCCTCGGCCGATCGCGCGTGCTGGGCGAAGATGTCCAGGATGATCGCCGTGCGGTCCACCACACGCACCTTCAGGCGATCCTCCAGCTGGCGCTGCTGGCCGGGCGTCAACGCGCCCTCCGCCGCCACGAGATCCGGCGTGAGCTCCTCCACCACATCCTTCAGCTCGGCCAGACGGCCACTGCCCAGGTAGGTGCGCGGATCGGGCTGATCGCGATGCTGCACCAGCTCGTGCACCACCTCGGCGCCGGCCGTGCGCAGCAGCTCGCGCACCTCGGCCATGCGGTCCGCCTCCTCGGCGGGGTCGGCCCCCAGCGAGGCGATCAGCACCGCGCGCTCCACTCCGCGCGGATCATCCTGCTCCGGCACGGTGCGCCACGCCTTCCCGCGGTATGTGCGCTGGAGCTCCTCGGGCATGCCCCAATCATGCCCGTCCCGGTGGGACGGCGAAACCGGTGCCTCGTGTCCGCCGCGGTGCGGATGCAACGGATCGGTGACACCGAGGTGCCGTGACGCGACTAATGTGCGCACGATGACCGACGCACAACTGATCACCCCCGGCGGCGACACCGCCCCCGACTGGTACCGCGACGCGGTCATCTACGAGCTGCACGTGAAGGGCTTCGCCGACGCCAACGGCGACGGGATCGGCGACTTCCGCGGCCTCATCTCGCGGCTCGACTACCTCCACGAGCTCGGCGTGACCGCCATCTGGCTCCTGCCGTTCTACCCCTCGCCGCTGCGCGACGACGGGTACGACACCGCCGACTACCGCGCCGTCCACCCGTCCTACGGCGTCATGCGCGACGTGGGTGAGCTCATCCGCCTGGCCCACGACCGCGGGCTGCGCATCATCACGGAGCTGGTGCTCAACCACACCTCGGACCAGCACCCGTGGTTCCAGCGCGCGCGCAACGCGCCCAAGGGGAGTCGCTGGCGCAACTTCTACGTGTGGAGCGACACCCCCGACCGCTACCGCGACGCACGGATCATCTTCAAGGACTTCGAGGCGTCCAACTGGTCGTGGGACCCGGTGGCGCAGCAGTACTACTGGCACCGCTTCTACAGCCACCAGCCGGACCTCAACTTCGAGAACGCCGAGGTGCGGCGCGCCCTCACCGGCCTGGTCGACTTCTGGTTCCGCATGGGCGTCGACGGCCTGCGCCTCGACGCCGTGCCCTACCTCTACGAGGAGGAGGGCACCTCCTGCGAGAACCTCGAGCAGACCCACGGGTTCCTGCGCGACCTGCGCGCCCACATCGACCGCCGCCACCCCGGCCGGATGCTCCTGGCCGAGGCGAACCAGTGGCCCGACGACGCCGCCGAGTACTTCGGCCAGGGCGACGAATGCCACATGGCGTTCCACTTCCCGCTGATGCCCCGGCTCTTCATGGCGATCCAGATGGAGGATCGCTTCCCCATCATCGACATCCTCAACCAGACGCCCGATCTGCCCGAGGGCTGCCAGTGGGCGCTCTTCCTGCGCAACCACGACGAGCTGACGCTCGAGATGGTCACCGACGAGGAACGCGACTACATGTACCGGGTCTACGCGCACGAGCGCCAGGCCCGCATCAACCTGGGCATCCGCCGCCGCCTCGCGCCCCTGCTGGGCAACGAGCGCTCCAAGATCGAGCTGATGAACGGCCTGCTGCTCTCCCTCCCGGGCACGCCGGTCATCTACTACGGCGACGAGATCGGGATGGGCGACAACATCTACCTGGGCGACCGCGACGGCGTGCGCACCCCCATGCAGTGGAGCAACGACCGCAACGCCGGCTTCTCGCGAGCCAACCCCCAGTCGCTCTACCTGCCGCCGGTCATCGACCCCGAGTTCCACTACGAGACCGTCAACGTCGAGACGCAGGAGAAGAACCCGCAGTCGCTGCTGTGGTGGATGCGTCGCGTCCTGGCGCTGCGCAAGCGCTACGCCGTCTTCGGCCGCGGTGAGCTGGAACTGCTGCACCCGGAGAACCGGCGCGTCCTGGCCTATCTGCGCCGGGACGACGAGCGCACGGTGCTGATCGTCGCCAACCTCTCGCGCCACGCCCAGTACGTGGAGCTGGACCTCTCACGCTTCCGCGGCTCGGCCCCGGTCGAGATGTTCGGCCAGACCCGCTTCCCCGACATCGGCGACCTGCCGTACCTGCTCACGCTGGGTCCGCACGCCGTCTACTGGCTGGCGATCGAGGGCGCCGACGCCGGCAAGGATGCCGGTGCGCCAGACGGCCGCCCGCTGCAGATCACCGCCGACATCGACACCGACGCGGTGCTGGCGGGCCGCGGCCCGCAGCTCGAACGCGCCCTGCGCGCATTCCTGCCCACCCGCAGGTGGTACTCCGACAAGACGCGCCGCCTGCGCACCGTCCGCGTCACCGACGCCCTTCCGCTGGCCGGCGCCCGCTCCACCCTGGCGGCGCGCATCCTCCTGGTGCGCTGCGACTTCACCGAGGGCGAGGCCGCCACGTACTCGGTGCCGGTGATGATCCACACCGGCGACCGGGCCGAACGCACGCTGGCCGAGACCCCCCGTGCGGTGCTGATGCACGGCGCGAGCGCCGGGGCGCCGGTGGCCGTGGTGGACGGCTTGGCCGACGAGGACTTCTGCCGGGAGTTGTTGGAAACGGTCCGTCGCCGCCGGCGCCTGCGCGGTGCATCCGGCGGTCAGCTCATCGGGCACCCCGCCCCGGCCATGCGGCGCCTGCTGGGCGGCGACGAGTCCCCCGATCCCACGGTGTTCCGCGCCGAGCAGAGCAACACCTCCGTGCTCTACGGCCAGTCGCTCATCCTCAAGATGTTCCGGCGTGTGGAGACCGGGATCAACCCGGACCTGGAGATCGGACGGTTCCTCACCGAGCGCGGCCGCTACGCCAACACACCGCCGGTGGCCGGGGCCCTGGAGTACGCGCCCCAGGCCGGTGAGGGGGCCACGCTGGCCATCGTCCATCAGTTCGTGCCCAACGAGGGGGATGCCTGGCAGTACACGCTCGACGTGCTCGACCGCTTCCACGAGCGGATTGTGGCCGAGCGTTCGCGGCCCTTCCCCGAGGCACCCGAGCCGTGGCCCGGCACGCTGCTGGAGCGCGCCGCCGCGCCCATCCCCGCGGACGTCGATGAGCTGGTGGGCTCCTATCTGCAGTCGGCGCAACTGCTGGGCGAGCGGGTGGCGGAGCTCCACATGGTGCTGGCCGGCGGCGGGGGACATGAGCCCGCGTCGGCGCCGGAGCCGTTCACGCCCCACGGTCGCCGGGCCACCTACCAGTCGCTGCGCAACATCACCGGCCGTACGTTGCGCCTCCTGCGCGCATCCCTCGACACCCTGGAGGACGACGACCGCGCCATGGCGGAGCGCGTGCTCGCCGCCGAGGGTCGTCTGCTGCGCCGGTTCCGCGCCCTGGCCGACCGGCGCGTGGCGTCGCTGCGCATCCGGACCCACGGCGACCTGCACCTCGGGCAGGTGCTGTTCACCGGCCGCGACTTCCTCATCATCGACTTCGAGGGCGAGCCGTCCCGGGCGATCTCCGAGCGGCGCAACCCCCGCACGGCGATGCGGGATGTCGCGGGCATGCTGCGCTCCTTCCACTACGCGACCGTCAGCTCCGCGCGCGAGCAGGTGGCCCGCGGTGTGGTGGAGCCCGGCTCGCCCGCCGAACGCGACCTGGAGCTGTGGTCACGCCGCTGGTTCGACGGTGTCAGCGCGGCGTTCCTGGGGGCGTACCTGGATCGTGTGGGCGACGTTCCGTGGCTCGCGAGCGACCGGGACGAACTCGCGATGCTCCTGGATACGTGCCTGCTGGAGAAGGCGCTGTACGAGCTGGGTTACGAGCTCGACAACCGCCCCACCTGGGTGCCGCTGGCGCTGCGCGGGATCCTGGAACTGATCGAGACGGTGCCCGAGTAGCCGGGCGTCGGGTCAGTCGGACCGGCGGTTGCGGCGCCTGCGCACCACGGCGGCCGTGCCCAAGCCCACGGCCCAGCCCAGTGCTGCGGCCACGAAGATGACGAGCGCCAGCGCGGCGTCGGTCGATCCGAACAGCCAATCCACGCGCACCGTCTGACGGTTGCGGGTGACCCAGGCGATCACGAACCCCAGGGCCACCACCCCGAGGATCAGCGGGACATAGCGCCGTCCTCCGGAATCGCCCGCGGGCCGCTGTGGTTTCGCAGGTGACCGCCCCGGGTCGACGCGCGTGCCGGACAGGTCGATGTCGTCGTCTGCCATGGCGGCATCATGGGCGCCGCGGGCGGTTCGATCAACCGCTGCGGGCCGTGTCCACCCGCGACAGCGCGGAATCCAGCAGACGAAGTTGCGCCGTGCGTCCGGGAGCCCGGGGGGCGGTGAGTGCCCGGACGGCGAGCCCATCGACCACGGCGATGAGTTCGTCGGCCAGCGCCGACGCGTCCGCGATACCCGGCCAGGCGGCCTCCACCTGAGTGGCGAGCTCGTCGCGCCATCGCTCGTAGTGATGTCGCACCACCGTCGCCACCGCCGGCCGATGGCGTGCGCGGTCGAGATGCCCGAACCACACCGCGGCCTCCCGGCGTCGAGGGGTGTCCAGTGGCAGGGCCTGCGCCAGCGCCGCGCGCACACCCTCCCGCGGATCCGCTGCGCGGCGGTACGCGCGGTTGGCTCGCTGCGCCATGCGCTCCTGGACCAACCGGAACGAATGAGCGGTCAACTCGTCCATGTCCGCGAAGTAGTGCGCCACGACGCCCGTCGACCAGCCCGACTCTCGTGCGACCGAGCGCATCGTCACCGCCGTGACGCCGTCGCGGTCCACCACCCGCCAGAGGGCGCCCGCGATCGCACGGCGGCGCTCGTCGTGGTCCACCACCTTCGGCATGCGGTCATTCTATGTCGAACAGTTGATATAAAACAGCCGTCCGGTCCGCGCGACGAAAGGGACCATGATGGCCTGGGTGTGGCTCACCGCGGCCGGTCTGCTCGAGGTGGTGTGGGCGATCGCCCTGAAGAAGAGCGCCGGCCTGTCGCTCAGCGCGCCGGCGACATACGTCTTCCTGGTGGCGCTGGTGGCGAGCATGTGGCTGCTGTCGGTCGCCCTGCGCAGCCTGCCGGTGGGCACCGGCTATGCGGTCTGGACCGGGATCGGTGCGGTGGGGGCCGCCCTGGTGGGCATCGTCTGGCTGGGGGAGTCCGCGTCGCCGGCGCGCATCGGCGCCATCGCCACCATCGCGGCGGGCATCATCTGGCTGGCGGCGGTCACGACGGCGTCGGAGTAGCCGCCGGGCCGACCGGCCGCAGCACCAGCAGGTGGTCACCCGGCCGCACCTCCAGGGCGGCCATGTCGTCGGCCTCCACCGGCGCGCCCTCCCGGGCGACGGCCAGCGGCACCGCGCGCTCGGACGCCAGGGCCGCAGCGAGGGCGCCCAGCGTGGTTGATCGCCGGTCTGCGGGCTCGTAGCGCTCGTCGCTCACCCGAAGGCCCGGGTCCACCATCCCCTCCTGCGCGGCGAGCGTTGCGGGGTCGGCGGCCGCCAGGGCGGCGCGCTGCGTGGCGATGGCCGGCGCCGAGAGCACATGGACCCGGTCGCCCGCGCTGCGCAGCACGGCCGCAGGGCGCTGGATCTGCTGTTCCACCAGGATCGGCGCGGTGCCCGTGGGGTCGGCCCGCACCGCCCGCAGCGCGGTGAGGGTGGCGCGCGCGTCGGCGTCGGCGCCGTCCGGGTCGGTCGAGGCGATCAGGACCACCGTCGGCCGCATTGCCATCATCCGGGCGAGCGTCCCGGGGTCGGACGCGTCCCCGGTGTGGACCGTGAAGGGCGGTGCGGCGGCCGCGCCCGGCGGCGCCAGCACCACCGCGTGGATGCGCTCGGGCGGGATCTGCGCCACCATCTCGGCCAGCGCCTCGCACGCCGCGCTCCAGCCGATCACCAGGAGGTCCAGGCGGCCCGGGCCCACCGGGACGATCGTGGCGACGTCCGGCGGCGGATCGGCGGGGCCGGGGGCGCCGCCGGTGAGTGCGGCGGTGGGGGAGCCGGCCAGCACGATCACCCGCTCGTCGGTCGCCGGCGGCTCGTGGGGATCGAGCGCGTAGCGCGCGTGGAAGCGCCCGTCCGCCCCGCGCCGGGCGAGGCCCAGCGGGATGCAGCGGTCGAAGCGGCCACGCAGTTCCCCGAACCCCGTGGCCGATCCGCCGTCGATCGGCGCCGTCCGGATCACCGAGCCCTCGGCGTCGCCCGCGGCGCCGAGGATGCCGGCGAACGTGGGGGTGCTGATCGCCAGCGCGATCAGTCCGCCGAGCGATCGGTCGCGCACCAGCGGGTCGAAGCCGGGCGGCAGCCTGCCGGACAGGGCATCCACGTTCTCGCCGCGCCGGATATCCAGCGCCACGGGAACCCCGATGCGACCCTCATCGGTCAGCAGATCGGCGATCGCCGTACCCGTCTCCAGCACGGCGACGTCGGCGGCGTCGTCCCCGCCCCCGGGGGGCGAGAGCGCGATGATGGAGCGCGCCGACGCCGCACACGCCCGCGTGAGCCCCTCGCGCGTCGTCGCGTCCCCGGTGACGATCTCCACCCTCCCGCCGTGGACGTCACGCAGATCGGCCCGCATCCTGCCGAGGCGGTCGGCCGCGTCCAGCGGAACCAGGATGGCGATCGTCGCCGTCGGATCATGCGGCGCGATCGCCCGGACGACCGCGGTCGCGTCGGCGCCGTCGCCGACGATCAGCACATGGCCGGAGAGGTCAAGGCGCGGGTCGATCCGGCCCAGGCGCTCGAGGCCGCGTCCGATCAGTTCGGATGCCACCGCCAGCGCGACCCCGACCAGGAGGACCATGCCGGCCAGCACCTGCACCACACCGATCCCCCGTTGGGCCGGGGTCTCGTCATCGTTCAGGCTCCCGGGATCGAGCAGGTGGGCCAGGCCCTTCCACAGCGCCTCTCCCTGGGTGGGATACGCATCGAACACGGCCTCGGCGATGGTGACCGTCACGATCCAGACGAGCGCGATGACGCCGAGAAGGAGCGCGGCGCGGCCCCATGTGGTGCGCACGAACCACCGGAGCCCGCCGCGCCGTCGTCTCACCAGGCCCGCCGCAGGAGCAGGATCTCCCTGGGACCCACATCGGCCTGCGCCCATGCGCCCCAGCTTCGGATGCCCTCCGGCGCCCGGGGGTCGGCCGTGGACAGCACCTGGCGCCAGCGGTTGCCGAAGCGTCGAGCCGGAAGTCGGAAGCGCGTGGGTTCATGGCCGGCGTTGAACAGCAGTACGAAGGAGTCGTCCAGCACCGGCTCGCCCATGGGCCCGGGGCTGTCGATGCGCTCGCCGTTCAGGAACACGCCGAGCACGCGCAGGTCCTCGCGGTTCCAGTCGCGCTCGCTCATCTCACGCCCGTCGGGACGCATCCACCGGATGTCGGGAAGATCTCCGGGCGTGTCGGCGCCGCCGAAGAAGTCGCGCCGGTGGAACACGGGATGCTCGCGGCGCAGCGCGATGAGGTGCCGGGTGAAATCCAGCAGCGCGGCGTTCTCGGGGTCGAGATCCCAGTCGACCCACGACATCTCGTTGTCCTGGCAGTACGCGTTGTTGTTGCCGGCCTGGGTGCGGCCCATCTCGTCGCCGCCCAGCAGCATCGGCACGCCCTGGGACAACAGGAGGGTGGTGAGCAGGTTGCGCTGCTGGCGTGCGCGCAACGTGCGGATCTCGGGATCGTCGGTCGGCCCCTCCACGCCGCAGTTCCAGCTGCGGTTGTCGTCGGTGCCGTCGCGGTTGTCCTCGCCGTTGGCCGCGTTGTGCTTGCGGTCGTGGGCCACGAGGTCGGCGAGCGTGAACCCGTCGTGGGCCGTCACGAAGTTGATCGATGCGAAGGGGTGCCGCCCGTCGTTCTGGTACAGGTCGCTGGATCCCGTGATGCGGGAGGCGAACCCGGCGACCCCGGCACTCTGGCCGCGCCAGTAGTCGCGGACCTCGTCGCGGTACAGGCCGTTCCATTCGGTCCACAGCACCGGGAAGTTGCCCACCTGATACCCGCCCGGGCCCACGTCCCACGGCTCGGCGATGAGCTTCACCTGCGACAGCACCGGATCCTGGTGGATGATGTCGAAGAACCCGGAGAGCTTGTCCACGTCCCACAGTTCCCGCGCCAGGGCCGAGGCCAGGTCGAAGCGGAACCCGTCGACGTGCATCTCCAGCACCCAGTAGCGCAGCGAGTCCATGATGAGCCGCAGCACGCTGGGGTGCATCACGTTCAGGCTGTTGCCGGTGCCCGTGAAGTCGACGTAGCGGCGCGGGTCGTCGGGCGCGCAGCGGTAGTAGGAGCGGTTGTCGATGCCCTTGAACGACAGCATCGGCCCGGTGTGGTCGCCCTCGGCGGTGTGGTTGTAGACCACATCCAGGATCACCTCGATGCCGGCGCGGTGCAGGGCCTTGACCATCCCCTTGAACTCGCGCACCTGCTCGCCGTGGCTGCCGCCGGCGGCGTAGGTGGAATGGGGCGCGAAGTAGCCGATGGAGCTGTAGCCCCAGTAGTTCGTGAGACCCAACGCACGCAGGTGCTGCTCGTCGGCGATGTGGTGCACCGGCAGCAGCTCGACGGCCGTCACGCCCAGCCCGCGCAGGTGCGCGATGGCCGCATCGGAGGCCAGGCCGGCGTAGGTACCGCGCAGGTCCTCGCGCACACCGGGGTGGCGCTTGGTGAACCCCCGCACGTGGAGCTCGTAGATCAGCGTCCTGTGCCAGGGTGTCGCGGGAGGGCGGTCACCCTCCCAGTCGAAGGCCGGGTCGATCACCACGCCGCGGGGGATCGCCGCGGCGTCGTCGGTGTCGTCGCGGATCAGGTCGGCGTCCTCACCGCCGGGGACATGGGGGTGGATGTTGGCGGCCCCGGCGTCGACGATGCCGTCGATCGCCTTCGCGTACGGATCGATCAGCAGCTTGTGGGGGTTGAACCGGTGCCCCTCCTCGGGCGCCCACGGTCCGTCGACGCGGTAGCCGTAGCGCTGCCCCGGGCCGACGCCGGGCAGGTAGGCGTGCCAGATGAAGGCGGTGCGCTCGGCCAGCGGCACATGCGTCTCGGTGCCGTCCTCGCCGAACAGGCACAGCGTCACCCCGGTGGCATGCTCGGAGAACAGCGAGAAGTTCGTGCCGGCGCCGTCCCACGTGGCGCCGAGCGGGAACGGTCTGCCCGGCCAGGTGGTCGGGCTCATACCACCACCGCGCCGGTACGGGGACCGAGATGCAGCGTGCCCGCGTCCAGGCGCACCATGGCGGTGTCGCTGGCGAGCGCGACGCGGGTGCCGTGGACGGCCAGCCGCACGGGGCGGCGCGAGAAGTTGCCGCACACCTCACCGGAACGCCGGCGTGCGACCACCCACCCGGCCGCGTCGTGGCGGGTGCCGAGCGGCGCGCCCAGCGTGGCGCGGGCCCGGATGAGCCGGCGCACGTAGGCGCGGCGCGTCTCGTCGCGGACCCCCGGAGGCCGTGAGCGCGTGAACGTATGCGGGTCCTGGGGGTCGGGCAGGTCGCCGGCGAACGCCGCGAAGTGGGCGAACTCCCGGCGCCGGCCAGCCCGCGTGGCATCGGCGATCAGCGGGTCGATGTGGTCGGTGAAGAATTGGAACGGGCTGTCGGCGTCGTCCTCGTCGCCCATGAACAGCATCGGGATGCCCGGGGCCAGCAACGTCCACATCAGGGCCAGCGGCCGGGCATCGGCGGGCAGCCGGTCGCCCAGGGCGCGGTTGCCCACCTGGTCGTGGTTGTGGGCGTACACCACCCTGCGCTCGGTGGCCGGGCGGACCGTGGCGTCGGCCAGCGCCTGCGGGGAGCCGCATCCGGCGTAGTAACCGTCGCGCTCACCGGTGAGCGCGGCGTGCAGGTGATGGTGGAAGCGGTCGTCCCAGTGGGCGTCGAACCCCCACCCGCCGGCGGTGGCCGGCGTGGTGGCCCGCGCACCGGCCGCACTCTCGGCGATCAGCAACGGGCGGTGGCGGGCGGCCGCGCGGGCGCGGTCGGTCAGCTCGGACAGCATATGGCGCGGGCCCTCGTCCACGATCGCGTCGACGGCGTCCACGCGCAGGCCGTCGATCCCGTAGTCGCGCAGCCACATCTCGGCGTTCTGGATCGCCCACTCGCGCACCCCCGTGACGCGGAAGTCCGGCCGGCGGCCCCAGGGCGTCGGGGCGGACGCGGCCAGGTAGGGACCGAACGCCAGCAGGGACCGCTCCCCCGGGCCCAGATGGTTGTAGACCACATCCAGGATCACGCCCATCCCGGTCGCGTGCGCGGCCTGGACCAGGTGCGCCAGGCCCTCCGGGCCACCGTACCCCGGGTGCGGCGCCCACGTGTACAGGCCGTCGTAGCCCCAGTTCCGTGCGCCCGGGAAGGTGGCCACCGGCATCAGTTCGATGGCGGTGATCCCGAGATCGCGGAGCCCGGGCAGCAGCCCGGCGACGCCCGCGAACGTGCCCTCCGGGGTGGCGGTCCCCACATGCACCTCGTGGATCACCGCCCGGTTCGGGTCCAAGCCGCACCAGGCGGTCGCGGCGCCCGTCGCCGCCGGCCCAGGCAGACACGTCGGGTCGACCACGCGCGAGGGTCCGGTGACACCCTCGGGTTGATGACGTGAACACGGGTCCGCGTGGGGCGGTCCGCCGTCGACGCGCAGGAGATAGTCGTCGCCGTGTCCGGCCGCGACCACGGCGGCGAGACAGCCGTCGCCCTCGCGCTCCAGCACTGCGTCCCCGCCCGCCCACTCCACGCGCCCGTGCCGTGCGCGCGGCGCCCACACCCGGAACTCGGTGCGCCCGCCCGCGCGGGCGGTGGCGCCGAGCGGTCCCATCACGGTGCCGGGGCCAGCCAGATCGTCGCCAGCGGCGGCAGCGTGAGATCCGCGCAGTGCTGCTCGCCGCCCCAGGCGGTGTCCTGCGCCTGTACCTGGCCCGCGTTGCCCAGGCCCGATCCGCCGTACTCGGCGGCGTCGGTGTTCACCAGCTCGCGCCACACCCCGCCTTGGGGCAGCGCCACCCGATAGCCGTGGCGCGGCACCGGCGAGAGGTTGCACACCGCCACCACCGGCCGTCCGTCGGTGCCGAAGCGTGCGAATGCGATGACGTTGTTGGCGGCGTCGTCGCCCACCAGCCAGCGGAATCCCCACTGCTCGACGTCGACCTGCCACAGCGCCGGCTCGTCGCGGTACACATGGTTGAGGTCCCGCACCAACGCCTGGGTCCCGCGGTGGTGGTCGTGCTCGAGCAGGTGCCAGTCGAGGCTGCGTTCGTGGCTCCATTCGCCGGGCTGGGCGAACTCGGAGCCCATGAACAGCAGCTTCTTGCCGGGATGCGCCCACATGTACCCGTACAGCGCGCGCAGGTTGGCGTGGCGCTGCCACTCGTCGCCGGGCATGCGCGCCAGCAGCGAGCCCTTGCCGTGCACCACCTCGTCGTGGGACAGGGGCAGCACGAACTGCTCGGTGAACGCGTACACCAGGCTGAAGGTGAGCTCGTCGTGGTGGTGGGAGCGGTGGACCGGATCGCGCCCGAAGTAGGCGAGCGTGTCGTGCATCCAGCCCATGTTCCACTTCAGGTCGAAACCGAGTCCGCCGGCGTCGGTGGGGCGTGACACCGCCGGCCAGGCGGTCGACTCCTCGGCGACGGTGAGCGAGCCGGGCAGCTCGGCGTGGCCCACCTCGTTCAGGTGGCGCAGGAAGGCGATGGCCTCCAGGTCCTCGCGTCCGCCGAACTCGTTGGGGATCCACTGCCCGGAGTCGCGCGAGTAGTCGCGGTACAGCATCGAGGCCACGGCGTCGACGCGCAGGCCGTCGGCGTGGTACTCGCGCATCCAGAAGAGGCCGTTGGCGACCAGGAAGTTCTCCACCTCGCGCCGGCCGAAGTTGAACACCAGGGTGCCCCAGTCCGGGTGCTCACCGCGGCGTGGGTCCGCGTGTTCGTACAGGGCGGTGCCGTCCAGGCGTGCCAGCGCGAACTCGTCGCGCGGGAAGTGCGCCGGCACCCAGTCGAGGATCACGCCGATGCCGCGGGCGTGGAGCATGTCGATCATGGCCCGCAGGTCATCGGGCCCCCCCGGCCCGGGGGTGGGCGCGTAGTACGAGGTGACCTGGTAACCCCACGACCCCGAGAACGGGTGCGCCATCAGCGGCATGAACTCCACGTGGGTGAAGCCCATCTGCACGGCGTAGTCGCCCAGCTCCTCGCCGATCTCCCGGTAGGTGAGGGGGCGGTCGCCCTCCTCGGGGCGCCGGCGCCACGAGGGCAGGTGCACCTCGTAGATCGAGATCGGCTCGGCGTGGGGTGTGCCCGCCCGCCGCTCGGCCCGCCACGCGTCGTCGGCCCACGCGTGCCGGCTCGGTGCCGCGACCACCGAGGCGGTGCGGGGCGGGATCTCGGCCTCCCGGGCCAGCGGGTCGGCCTTGGTGCGCAGCGACCCGTCCGCGCCGCGGATCTCGTACTTGTAGCGCTGACCGGGTGCCACGTCCGGGATGAACAGCTCCCACACGCCGGCGGACCCGAGCGTGCGCATGGGGTGGACACGCCCGTCCCAGCCGTTCCAGTCGCCCACCACGCTCACGGACCGCGCCGACGGGGCCCACAGGGCGAAGGCGGTGCCGGTGGCCTCGTCCAGCGTGCGGACGTTCGCTCCCAGCGCCTCCCACAGGCGCATGTGGCGCCCCTCGCCGATGAGGTGCAGGTCGATGTCGCCCAGGGTGGGCAGGAACGAGTACGGGTCGCGCGTGGTCCATGTGGTGCCGCCGGCGGTGATCCGCAGCTCGTACCGCGGCGGCGTCTCGAACTCGTCCAGGAGGCCGGTGAACAGTCCGTGCTCGTCGCGGTGCAGGTCCAGCGGTGCGCCGCCCTCGGGCAGCACCCGCACGCGCTCGGCGTCGGGGCGCCACACGCGCACGCTCACGCCGTCGTCGCCGGCGTGGGCGCCCAGCACACCGTGCGGGGCGTGGTGGTCGCGCGCGGCGAGCAGCGCGACGTCGGCCGGCGACGGCGGCGTCATGCCTCGCACCGGAACACGTGGGCCGGGAACGCGTGCGGATCCAGGCGGATGTAGTTGGCACCGTGGTGCCAGCGGTAGACGGCGCCCGAGAGCAGGTCGCGCACGTCGAACTCGGCCGGCAGCCCGAGATCCCACGGCACCACGGCCACGCCCTCGTGCGGCCGGTGCGGGTCGGTGTTCACCACGGTGATGATGGTGCCCGGCCCGTACCCCTTGGCGTGCGCGAAGAGCGCGGGGTTCTCGGTCTCCAGCAGCCGCAGCTCGATGCGCCGCAGCGGGGGCTCCTCGCGGCGGATCTCGTTCAGGCGCCGGAAGACCGGCAGCAGCTCCCCGTCCAGCCGCCGGTCGTGCACCTGGTACTTCTCGGAGTCGAGGTACTCCTCGCTGCCGGGGGCCACCGCGGTGTGCTCGATGTTCTCGAACCCGGAGTAGATGCCGTAGCTGGGCGACAGCGTGGCGGCGAGCACCAGACGGGCGATGAACGCCGGCCGCCCGCCGTGCTGCAGGTACTCGGTGAGGATGTCGGGCGTGTTCGCGAAGAAGTTCGGCCGGTAGATGTCGGCCACCGCCGGCGACGCGAGCTCGCGCATGTAGTCGGCGAGTTCCGCCGCGTCGTTCTTCCAGGTGAAGTACGTGTAGCTCTGCGAGAAGCCGGCGCCGGCCAGCGCGTACATGCGGGCCGGGCTGGTGAACGCCTCGGCCAGGAACACCACATCGGGATGATCGGCGCGCACGGTGCGGATGAGCCACTCCCAGAAGGCCAGCGGCTTGGTGTGCGGGTTGTCCACGCGGAAGATCCGGACCCCGCGTCGCACCCAGAACATCAGCGCGTCGCGCAGTGCCTCCCACAGGCCGCGCCAGTCCGGGCTGTCCCAGTTGACGTTGTAGATGTCCTGGTAGCGCTTGGGCGGGTTCTCCGCGTACTTGAGCGTGCCGTCGGGGCGGCGGTGGAACCAGTCGGGGTGTTCGCGCAGCCACGGGTGGTCCGGCGAGCACTGGATGGCGAAGTCCAGCGCGATCTCCACCCCGTGGCGGGCGGCCTCCTCCACCAGGGCGTCGAAGTCGGCCGGCGTGCCGATCTCTGGGTTCACCGCGGTGTGCCCGCCGGCCTCGCCGCCGATCGCCCACGGGCTGCCCGGGTCGCCGGGGGCCGCGACCGGCGCGTTGTTGCGCCCCTTGCGGTGCGTGACCCCGATGGGGTGGATCGGCGGGAGGTACAGGACATCCACGCCCAGCTCGGCGAGCCGCGGCAGCTGGGCCGCGACGCCGCCCAGGCCACCGAAGGAACGGGGGAACAGTTCGTACCAGGTGCCCACGCGGGCCCGTTCGCGATCCACGTCGATCCGCAAGGGGGCGGTGCGCACCGATTCGCGCCGGCGCGAGGTGCGGGCGAGCATCTCGGGCAGGTCGGGCGCGAGCGCCGCGGCGGCACGATCCGATGCCGGCGCGTCGCCCTCCAGGGTGGCCGCCAACGCCTCGGCGGCGGCGCGCTCGGGCGCCGGCAGCTCGGGAATGAGCTCACGCACCAGCGCGGCACCCTCGGCCAGCTCGCTGGTGAGCTCGAGCTGCCCGGCCGCCACCTTGCGCTCCAGTTCGCTGCGCCACGAGGCGAACGGGTCGTGCCACGCCTCGATCTCCAGTTCGTGCAGGCCGAGTTCGGTGAGTGCGATGTCGGCCCACCGGCGGTCGGGCCCGTCCTGGGCCAGGGGGATCTCGACGGTCGCACGGGCGCCTGGCGCGCGGTGGTGGGCGACCGCGCGCAGATGCTCGTGACCGTCGCGCACCACGTCGCACGACACGCGCACCAGCTCGCCCAGCGAGCGTTTCACCGGCCAGCGCCCGCCGGCGGCGATGGGCGAGAGGGCGCCGATGTGGATCCGGGCGGGAGGCGTGGGGGGTGGAGGTGCGCTCACGTCGACCCAGCGTAACCGCTCCCTCACCGGATGCGGCCCGGTGGCGTTACGCCGCTGTGGATGTGTCGATCGTGTCATCGCCCCCGGCTCGGCGACCCGGCCGTCCCCCAGCGTCGGGCCGCGCGGGCTCCGGTCGTGCCTTTCGCGGCTCCGAGGGGCGTTCCAGCGCCGCCCATACCAACAGCGCCGCGGCGGTCCCCAGGGTGAGCATCTGCTCGGTCGTCATCATCATCGCGGCGATGGTCTGGTCCGCCTTGGCCGTGAGACCGAACATCCGCTCGCCCTGCTCGACGTACACCGAGTAGAGCGGGTCGAGCACGAAGATCGTCTGCGACACCACCATCCCGGCAGCGAAGATCCCGCCCGCCAGCGCCGCACGCCGCAGGCGCGTCATCCGCCGGCGCGGGATCGCGCCGAGGACGTGCAGCCACACCAGGGTGCCCGCCACCAGGAAGCTGAGGTGCTCGAGGTCGTGCACCCAGCGCGTTTCCAGGGCGGCTTCGAACAGATAGGGCGTGTGCCACCCGGCGGTGACGACCAGCCAGACGATCACGGCCGTGATGGGCAGCGTGATCACGTGCAGCACGCGGCGGGCGTGGGTGCTGTGGCCGATGGTGCGCAGAACCGGCCGGGGGACCACGAAGAGGCTCAATGGCCCGGCGACGGCCGCCACCAGCAGCAGGGGCGCGACGTCTCCCAGGAGAAGGTGCTGGACCATGTGGACCGAGAGCAGATACTGCTCGCCCACCGGGTCGAGCGGTGACAGGAGCGCGACAAGCAACACCGTGATCCCCGCGGCGAACAGGATCGCCTTGGGCACGCTCGCCAGTTCAGGGCGTCCGCGCGATCGCAGCCGGCGCCAGCCGACGGCGTAGAGCACGGCGGCCACCGCCGCCGCGACGATCGGCCACGGCGACAGCGACCAGTGCGCCCAGGCGTGCGCCGGGTCGGCGCCCTCGCTGACGACATGCAGCGTGACCGCCGGCAGATGCGGGACGGGGATCAGGGGCCGGCCGCCCGGGCGACGTACGCCGACAGGGCCGAGATGTCGTCCTCGCTCAACTGGCCGCCGAAGGCCGGCATCGCGCCGATGCCGTTGGTGACCGCCAGTTCCACGCGCTCCTCGTTCGGGAGGAGTGCGTCGAGGTCGGGACCCACCGCTCCCGTGGTGCCCGCGGCGGCGAGTGCATGGCAGCCGCCGCAACCGGCATCGGTGAAGAGCCGCGCCCCTGCGGCGTCCGGGTCATCGGAGGCGTCCGCCACGGGGACCAGGTCCGGCACGTAGGTGTCGCTCCCGTTCGGGTCCTTGGAGGCCTCCCCGATGCCCCAGCCGCCGATCGCCAGGGCGCCCAAGACCAGGATCGTGGTCACCATGGCGCCTCCCTGGAGTGCCGCACTCGTGCGTGGGCGCACGGCAACGCCGGCGAGGAGGCGGCGATCGGTCGCGGCCGTCGTGTGCCCGCGGAACGTCTTGTACATGTTCCAGACGAACAGGAGCTGGGCGAGGCCCAGGACGGCCACCAGCGGGATCGCGGCGCCGTTGCTGGCGTCGTACTCGCCCGGCAGTTCGGCCCACCGCCGCGGGGCGCCGTCGAGCCCCTGGACCAGCCACACCACGCTCACGGCGGTGCCCGCGAAGAACGTCAGCCACACGTGCCACATGCCCAGCCGATCGCTGTAGAGCGGGCGCTTGAGCAGACGCGGCAGGAACGCGTAGATGGCTCCAAAGATGACGATCCCGATGTTCATCAGGGCCATGTGGTGGAAGTGCCCCACCACCCAGAGGGTGTTGTGGACGAACGTGTTGAACGAGATCGTGGCGTTCACGACGCCCGAGAGCCCCGAGAGGAGCCAGCTCACCAGGCCCAGGAACAGGGCCGTCGTCGCGGCGTTCCAGGTCCACCGCGACCGGTAGATCGTGAAGAAGAGGCTGTAGAGGCTCAGTGCGGACACGATGGTGAGCGCGAACGTGATCGGCTCCATCGTGGTGTTGATCAGCGCCTGGATGCCGTTCGGGTAGTCCAGGTACATGTGGTGCGCCCACACCGTGACGTTCGCGATCACGGCGATCGTCCAGCCCACGGCGATGATGTTCCCGGCCACCAGGCGGCGCTGCGCGAACCTCGGCACCAGCAGGTAGTAGACCGCCACCGCCGGGAACAGCAGCAGGTAGACGACCGGGTGGCCGAACCACCACAGGACGTTCTTGGCCAAGAGCGGGTCGACGCCGACGTCCGGCAGGATCGACTGCACGATCATCGCCACCAGCAGGATCGCGAGCGGCAGCGTCGCGATGATCATGTCGATCGCGATGACGGTCAGCGGGATCACCGAGTAGGGGACGGGTCGCTCGCTCGGGAACCGCTTCGGGGAGAGGATGCCGGCGCCCATCGCGGTGAGTACCCGTCGAGTGCGCGAGGTGCTCGGGCTGCGGAGTCCCGGACCCGCCACGATCACCAGGATCGACACGCACCAGACGATGATCGACACCCCCACGGCCAGCACCGACGCGGAGAAGAAGCCGGTGGTCACGCTCCCCCACGCTCCGGCCGAGCCGAACGGGAGCGGGTAGAGGAACACCCACGAGGCCCCGAAGTTGAAGACCAGCGTCGTCACGACGACACCGCCCACGCCCGCGACCATGAGCCAGAAGAAGGCTTTGGCCAGCAGGGTCCCGAGATGCCCCATCGGGAAGCCGACCTCGCTGAGCACCCAGTAGGAGATGCCCATCACCGCGAAGGCGGCCCAGCCCACGAACGCCCCGAGGCCGTGGGCGGTCATGACGGCGTAGAAGACGTCGTCGGGCATCCGGTAGAGGTCGGCCTGGCTCTGGCGCAGGGCTGCGCCGAGGAGGCCCGCGACCAGGAAGATCACCGTCGAGGCGACGATGCACTGCAGCGTCAGGCGCCGCGCGATCGCCACGTCGTGCTGGTCCTGGACCGGCGTGGGGTCGACATACGCTCGGTCCCCGGCGGCTGTGCTCATGATGGCCTCACCACGAGGGTTCCCACCATCTTGTGGTGGCCGACACCGCAGAACTCAAGACACACGATTTGATATCGCCCGGGTTTCTTAAATGTATGGACGATGTCTGTGGAGTGGTCGGGAAGCGCCTGCACCTGAAAACGCAGGATGTTGTCCGCGTCGTAGACGGCGAACCCATGATTTACGTCCGTTGCGATCACCGAAAACCGAACGGGGGTGCCGGCGGTCACGGTCGGGGGGTCGACCACGAACGCGAACTGCATCGCCTCGACGTTCACCCGTTGCTGCCCGGACTCCGCGGAGTTCTTGCCGTACGGCAAGAATGGCAGCGTGAGCAGGAGCAATGCACCCAAGGCGGCGATGGCGATGAGGAACCACGCCTTCTCACCCCGCTCCAGCCGGTGCGTGTCGACATCGCTCTCGTCCGGCACGTCCGGGGGATGTGTGGACCGCCAGATCCACAAGATGAAGCCGACCGCAATGACGCATACGGCGGTATACGAGATCGTGATCACCAGCGCGGTGGTATTCATGATGTGTTACCTCTAACCGAGACCCCGGACCCGAATCAAGGTCTCGCCCGTCTCGCCGCAGTAGAGTGGGTCTATGTCTCGGACAATCGGCGCTCCGTTCATGCGGTCGCGTTCGTCGGGCGTGCTCCTGCCCCTTTCCGCGCTCCCGGGCGGCACGCTCGCCGGAGCGCCGCGCGTCATCGACTGGCTGGCCCGGGCGGGGCAGGGGTGGTGGCAGGTGTTGCCGGTGGGGCCGCCCGACGCACACGGCTCGCCCTACGCCAGCCCCTCGGCGTTCGCGGCGTGGCCCGGGTTGCTGGCGGATCCGCACTCGCGGGTGGGCGAGGCGGAACGCGAGGGGGTGCGCGAGGCCAACGCCTACTGGATCGGCGACTGGGTGGCGGCCGCGGGTCCCGACGCCCTCGACGACCAGGTGCGCTTCACGCGCGAGTGGGCCGCCGTGCGCTCGTACGCCGCGGCCCGCGGGGTGCGGATCCTGGGCGACGTGCCCTTCTACGTGGCCGGCGGGTCGGCCGACGTGGCGGCGCATCCCGGGTTGTTCCTCACCGACGTGGTGGCCGGCGTCCCTCCGGACGATTTCTCCGCCGACGGCCAGCTGTGGGGCAACCCGCCGTACGACTGGGAGGCGATGCGCGCCGACGGGTACCGGTGGTGGGTGGAGCGCCTGCGGCGTGGGGCGCAGTTGTTCGGCGCCGTGCGGCTGGACCACTTTCGCGCCTTCTCGGCCTGGTGGGCCGTTCCGGCGGGCGCGCAGACCGCCCGCGAGGGGGAGTGGCGCCCGGGGCCCGGCGGCGCGGTGATCGAAGCCGCGCGTCGCGAGGTGGGCGACATGGGGTTCGTGGCCGAGGACCTCGGCATCATCACCGCCGACGTGGTGGACCTGCGCGAGTACCTCGACCTTCCGGGGATGGTGGTGCTGCAGTACGCGTTCGGCTCCGATTGGGACAACCCGCACCGGTTGGAGAACCATGTGGCCCACCGCGTGGTGGTCACCGGCACGCACGACAATCCGACCATCGCGTCCTGGTGGCAGCGCCAGGACGAGGACACCCGCCGCTCGGTCCGCGAGGCAGCGGCCGCGTGGGGCGTCAACGAAGAGGCGCCGCACCGCACGCTGGTGCGCCTGGCTCTGGCGTCGCCCGCGGGTCTGGCGATCGTCCCGGCGCAGGACCTGCTGGGGCTGGGGGATGAGGCGCGCACGAACACACCCGGCACGGTGGACGGCAACTGGCGCTGGCGGCTGGCCGACGGCCAGCTCACCGATGATCTGGCCGACTGGCTCCGGCGTGCGACCGACCGGGCCGGACGCCTTGCGGAGCACCCCGGCGACGGGGCGCGGCGCGGGTAGCTAGTGGGTGATGCGGCGGAACCGGCGGCGCCGGCGCACGCCCGCGGCGCGCAGGATCAGGCGGGTGCGGCCCCAGCGGCGCTCGGCCACCTCGAGCTTCACGCCCTGAAGCGGGCCGGAGGGGATCATGATCTTGCTCATGGTGCCGGATTCGTCGCGCCGGGCGGGCCTCCTGCCCGATCCGGCTAGGCTCGCCGGGTCCCCAACGCGAGGAGCGCGGCGATGCCTGAGCCCGTGGTGATCAAGAACGAGGCGGAACGCCGCTTCGAGTTGCGCGACGGCGCCGACGGCCCGGTGCTGGGCTTCGCCGACTACCGCCCCGGCGGGGAGAGCCTCATCATCGCCCACGTGGAGGTGGCGCCGGCCAACGAGGGCAAGGGATTCGCGGGGCGGCTGATGGCCGGTCTGCTGGAGCAGCTGCGCGCGGAACAGACGACGGTGCTGCCGATGTGCCCCTACGCCGACGCCTACATCCGCCGGCACCCCGAGCACGCCATCGACGTGGACCCGTCGATGCGAACCCGCTACCAGCCGCGCGAGGGCTAAGACCGTCACACGGGGGCGGTGACGGGATCCCACCACCGCCTCCCCCAGGTCACCACCCCACCGCCACGCGGTGCGGGTATGGGGCTGTGGAGATGACCGGCCGGGGACAGCCCGACGGGCTGACACCCAGCCGTTGGACAGCCCCTTCGGGCCTGACCACATCCCCACAGCCACGACGAGGAGTTTTCTTCTTGGGGAGACCCCCGAAAGAACGCCCCGAAGAGCACGCGCCTACCGGACCGAGGCCCGAGGCGGAGCGACAGCGACCCGCCAAGGGCCGACCCACGACCACGCCCCACACCACACCGGCCAGACCACGGTCGTCCCGGGTGGGGTGCGTGCGAAACGCAAGCAAGCCGGCGAAGGCCGGATTGCGCCGCGTTGCAGCCAGCACCCCACCCATGGCAGACGGTCTACCGGCCGGATCCCGAGAAAGCGCAGGGGGCGCGATCAGCGCCCCCGAAGCGACCTCCCGGAGGATCGGGACTGTCGCGACCACACGCGGCCGCGAGAATGCGACCAGATCGTGTGACGGGGATGAGGGACAG
>JBIQJW010000230.1:2016-3215 GCA_044507145.1 Actinomycetota bacterium | reverse complement strand
GGTCCCACCCGCGACCTCACACCCTTCCCCGGCGTCCGCGCCGGCCTGATCGCCGCGCCGCGCGCGACGCCCCGCCACCTGCTGGTGTCGATGAACCTGCGGGACCGGTCGCTGTTCGACGCGTACCGCCTCACCCTGGCCACCGGCCGCCTCGAGTTGGTGGGTCGCAATCCGGGCGACATCCTCGGATGGCAGGAGGACCGCGAGGGCCGGGTGCGCGCCGCGGTGTCGCAGACGCCCACCGGTGATCACCGCATCCTCGTGCGCGACACCGAGGACGGCGAGTTCCGGGTGGTGGCCGAGTACGCGAACGAGGATGGCGGGCACCCGTTCGCGTTCACCCCGGACGGGGCGCGCCTGTGGGTGGGCAGCGCGAAGGGTTCGGACCTGATGCGGCTGGTGGAGCTGGACCCGGCCGACGGGTCCGAGCGCGTCATCGATCAGGACGAGCGGGCGGACCTGTCCGGGCCGGTCATCAGCGGGCGCACGGGCGACCTGCTGGGCGCCGTGTACCTGCGCGACCGGGTGGTGATGCACGCCTTCGACGCGCGCCTGGCGGCAGACTGGGACGCGATCCGGGCGCTGCATCCCGGCGACCCGCACATCACCGGGCAGGACGCCGACGAGACGATGTTCGTGGTGGCCTTCAACGACGACCGCGATCCCGGGGCGGTCTACCTCTATGACCGGTCCTCGCGCACCGGGCGCCTGCTCTTCCGCTCGCGTCCGTGGCTCGATCCGGCCACGCTGGCGCCGATGGAGCCGGTCACCATCCGGTCGCGCGACGGGCTGGATCTGCACTCGTACCTCACGCTCCCGCTCGGGGTCGAACCGCGCGGCCTGCCGGCGGTGCTGGTGGTGCACGGCGGCCCGTGGTCACGCGATGCCTGGGGGTACGACCCCGAGGCGCAGATGCTGGCCAACCGCGGCTACGCGGTGCTGCAGGTGAACTACCGCGGCTCCACCGGATTCGGCAAGGCGTTCACGCACGCCGCCGAGCGTGAGTTCGCCGGCCGGATGCACGACGACCTGATCGACGGCGTCAACTGGCTGGTGGAGCGGGGTGTCGCCGACCCGGCGCGCATCGCGATCTACGGCGGGTCATACGGCGGGTACGCCGCGCTGGTGGGCGCCTCGTTCACCCCGGACGTGTTCGCCGCGGCGATCAGCGTGGTGGGGCCGTCCAGCCTGGTGACCCT
>JBIQJW010000230.1:0-1916 GCA_044507145.1 Actinomycetota bacterium | reverse complement strand
ATGGACGTCTACCGCGCGGTGGAGCGGTTCCTGGCCCGCCATCTGGGCGGCCGGGTGGAGGACTGACCGGCCCCGCTGTGGCGGGTCCCGCCGGCGCGCCGGCGCCGTACCGCTGGGTGGTCCTGGGCGCCGGGATGCTCGCCCAGGCGGGGATCTCGGCGGTGCAGCTCGGGTTGCCGGCGGTCGCGCCCGAGCTGCGGGCCGAACTGGGGCTCTCGCTCGCGGCCACCGGCGCGCTCCTGGCCTCGCCGAGCCTGGGCATCATCATCACGCTGCTGGCGTGGGGCGCGCTGGCCGACCGCGTGGGCGAGCGGCTGGTCATCGGCGTGGGCCTCGGGGGAGCGGCGGGGGCGCTGGCGCTGGCCGCGCACGCCGACGAGGCGTGGACGATGGGCGGCTGCCTGATGCTTGCCGGGGCCCTCGGCGCGGCGGCCAACGCCGCGAGCGGGCGGGCGGTGGTTGGGTGGTTCCCCCTGTCCCAGCGTGGACTGGCCTTGGGCCTGCGGCACATGTCGACCCCGGCGGGGGGCGCGGTGGCGGCGGCGCTGCTGCCGGTCGCCGCGCACGCGGGTGGGCTGCCGGCGGTGATGTACGCCCTCGCCGGTGCGTGCGCCCTGGGCGCCGTCGCGGCGCTGGTCGCGATCCGTGCTCCGCGGGGCGCGGCGGAGATCCGTCGCGCTCCGATCGACGCCGGCGAGCGCAGCCCGGTGCGCGACCGCGCCATCTGGCGCCTGTCGCTGGGCACGGGGGCGGTGGTGCTGGCGCAGCTTTCGGTGCTGAGCTTCCTGGCGTTGTACCTGCACGAGGCCCGTGGATGGAGCACCGGGGCCTCCGCCGCCGCGCTCGCCGGGGTGCAGCTTGCCGGCGCGGTCTCGCGCGTGGTGGCGGGCGCCTGGTCGGACCGGCTGCGCCGGCGCATCCGACCGCTGCGCACGCTGGCCCTCGCCGGCGGCCTGGTGCTCGCCGGCGCCGCGTTTCTCATCGCGCTGCCCGGAGGGGCGGGCGCGATCCTGCTCATCGCGGCCGGCGTGGTGACGATGGCGGGCAACGGCGTGTCGTTCGCGGCAGCGTCGGAGATGGCCGGCCCCCGGCGTGTGGGCACCGCGCTGGGTCTCCAGAACACCATCCTCTTCGTTGCGGTGGTCATCGCGCCCCCGGCGTTCGGGGCACTGGTCGACCCCCTGGGGTGGGCGGGTGCCTTCGCCGTGGCGGCGGCGTGCCCGCTTGTCGGGTGGTGGGCGCTGGCCCCGCTGCGCGACCGGGTGTAGAGCCCCACGGCTGAGAACAACTTCACAATGGTACGGTTGTGCAGGTGTGCATATCAGCAAGGGAGGTCGAACCGTGGGCGACGGGGTCGGCACGGAGGGGTACGTCCATCGGACGGTCACGGCGGCGCCGTACGAACGCGCCGTGGAGCGCGTGGAGGCGGCATTGGCACAGGAGGGCTTCGGCGTCCTCTCCCGCATCGACGTGGCCGCGACGCTGCGCGCCAAGCTGGGGGTGGAGCGGGAGCCGCACATGATCCTGGGGGCGTGCAGTCCGGCGCTGGCGGCTGCGGCCCTCGAGGTGGAGCCGGCGCTGGGAGCGCTCTTGCCGTGCAACGTCGTCGTCCGTGTGGAGGACGGTGTCACCTACATCGAGGCGATCAGCGCCGAGCGGATGCTGGGCATCGTGGGCCGTCCGGAACTGCACGAGACCGCCACCACGGTCGACGAGCGCCTGAGACGGGTGGTCGCCGCGGCCGCGTGAGCGAGGGGCGGGACCCGACGACCACAAGAACCGCGAACGGATGGAGGCCGAAGGCCGAGCGCAGCGACACCCACCGCCGGAACCTGGTGCGGCCAGGAGTCTGTGGAGATGACCGGCCGGGGACAGCCCCTGCGGGCCTGCCCACATCCCCACATCCCCAATGAGGG
>JBIQJW010000020.1:0-22328 GCA_044507145.1 Actinomycetota bacterium | reverse complement strand
ACCGCGCCGCCCACCACCAGCCACTTGGCCCAGTTGAGCTGGTCGCGCTCGCGCTCGTTGAAGTCGGCCACCGGTGGCTCGCGCGGGGCCAGCGCCGTGCCGGCGCCGGAGACCTCCATGTAGGAGTCCAGCGCGCGCATCACATCCCGCGCCGCCCGGTCGGGATCCGCCGCCCCGGCCAGGTCCGCGAGGGCGTCCTCCAGAAGGGCCCGGTGTGCCTCGCGCTCGCTGCGCGAGAGGGGATGCCGGTTCTCGCTCACGTGCGAATCGTAGCGTCTCGTCCGGGGCTGCGGATCTATGAGAAGCTGCCGGGGTGAGTCGGACGGTTCTGGTCGTGGGTGGCGGCGGACGCGAGCATGCCCTGGTGCGGGCGCTCGCCCGCTCGCCCCAACACCCGCACATCATCTGTGCCCCGGGCAACGCCGGGATCGCGCGCGACGCCGAGGTGGTGCCCGTGGACGGCACCGACGTCGACGGGCTGGTCGCCCTCGCCCGCGAGCGCGCCGTCGACCTGGTGGTCGTCGGCCCCGAGGCGCCGCTGGTCGCGGGCGTGTGCGACGCGATGCGCGCCGCCGGCATCCGCGCCTTCGGCCCGTCCGCCGAGGCCGCGCGCCTCGAGGGCAGCAAGGCGTTCGCCAAGGAGATCATGGCCGCCGCCGGCGTGCCCACCGCCCGCTCGCACACGGTCACCGACCTCGACGCCGGCCTGGCCGCCGTGGCCGAGTTCGGCCTGCCGGTCGCCATCAAGGCCGACGGCCTCGCCGCCGGCAAGGGGGTGGTGGTGGCCACCACCGAGGCCGAGGCCCGAGAGGCCCTGGAGGCCTGCCTGGTGGACGACGCGTTCGGCGACGCCGGCCGTGTGGTGGTGGTGGAGGAGGGGATGACCGGCCCCGAGGTGTCGCTGCTGGCGATCTCGGACGGCCACCGCGTCTGCCGCTTCCCCGCCGCGCGCGACTACAAGCCGATCGGCGACGGCAACACCGGCCCCAACACCGGCGGGATGGGCTCGGTCTCGCCCGTGGCCGACATCCCCGACGACCTCGCGGACCGGCTGGTGGAATCCGTCCACCGCCCGGTGATCGCCGAGATGCGCCGGCGCGGCGTGCCGTTCACCGGCGTGCTGTACGCCGGGATCATGATGACCCCCGACGGCCCGCGGGTGCTCGAGTTCAACGCGCGCTTCGGCGACCCCGAGACGCAGGCGCTGCTGCCGCGCGTCGACGAGGACCTGGTGGAACTGCTCACGCTGGCCGCCGACGGCGAGCTGCCCGACCGGGCGGTGCGGGTCGGCGCCGGCGCCGCGGTGGCGGTGGTGCTCGCCGCCGCCAACTACCCCGGCACCCCGCGCACCGGCGACGTGATCAGTGGCCTGGACGAGGCGGCCGCGGCGGGCGCGGAGGTGTACCACGCCGGCACCAGCGCCGGCGACGACGGAGTGATCGTCTGCTCCGGCGGCCGCGTGCTGGCAGTCAGCGCCGGGGGCGACACCGTCCAGGAGGCTCGCGAGCGCGCGTACGCCGCCGCGGCCCTCGTCCGGTTCGACGGACAGCAGCTGCGCAGCGACATCGCCGCCGGCCTGTAGCCGGCCCTCCGGCCCCACACACCAGCCCACCGACAGCGAGGCCCGCCCGACGTGATCCCCCGTTACTCCCGTCCCGCAATGTCCGAGCTGTGGAGCGAGGAGGCCAAGCTGGGCCGGTGGCTCGAGGTGGAGCTGGCGGTGTGCCGCGCATGGGCCGAGCGCGGGGTGGTGCCCGCCGAGGACCTCGCCGAGATCGAGGCGAAGGCCGGCTTCTCGCTGGAGCGCACGCTGGAGCTGGAGAAGACCACCAACCACGACGTTGTGGCGTTCCTCACCGACGTGGCCGAGCACATCGGCCCCGCCTCGCGATGGGTGCACTACGGCCTCACCTCCTCGGACATGCTCGACACGGCCACGGGCCTTGCGATCGCGCGCGCCGGCGAGCTGCTGCTGGCCGAGCAGGCCGCGCTCACCGCGACCCTGCGTCGCATCGCCCTGGAGCACCGGGAGACGCTGTGCGTGGGACGCACGCACGGGATCCACGGTGAGGTGACCACCTTCGGGCTGAAGCTGGCCAACCACGCGATGGAGAGCCGCCGAAACGAGGAGCGCCTGGCCCAGGCCATCGCCGGCGCCAGCGTGGGGACCCTCTCCGGCGCCGTCGGCACCTACGCCATGCTCGACCCCGCCCTCGAGGCCGGCGTGCTGGCGCAACTCGGACTCGACCCCGAGCCCATCCCCACCCAGGTGGTCGCCCGCGACCGCCACGCCCAGCTCATCGCCACCATGGCCGTGGCCGCCAGTTCGCTGGAGCGCCTCGCCGTGGAACTGCGCCACCTCCAGCGCACCGAACTGCGCGAGGCCGAGGAGGCCTTCGGCGTGGGGCAGAAGGGCAGCTCGGCGATGCCGCACAAGCGCAATCCGATCACGGCCGAGCGCATCTCGGGCATGGCCCGCCTGCTGCGCGGCAACGCCATCGTGGCCCTGGAGAATGTGGCCCTGTGGCACGAGCGCGACATCTCGCACTCCTCGGCCGAGCGGGTGATCCTGCCCGACGCCTTCCTGGCCCTCGACTACATGCTCGCCCGCACCCGCAGCCTCGTGGAGGGCCTGGTGGTCCACACGGACCGCATGGGCGAGATCGTGGAGTCGTCGCACGGCCTGGTCTTCTCGCAGCGCGTGCTCCTGGGCCTGGTGGAGCGCGGCATCACGCGCGAGGACGCCTACGTGCTGGTGCAGCGCAACGCGATGCGCGCGTGGGATGAGCGGCGCCACCTGCGCGATCTGCTCGCCGCCGACGCCGACGTGACCGCGCTGATGGACGCCGAGGCCATCGCCGGCCTGTTCGACCCGGCGTGGTACACGCGCCATGTCGACGAGCTGATGGCGCGCGTCGAGGCCCTCTGATGGGGCCGGCGCCGATCCTGCGGGGCAAGGTCCGCGAGGTCTACGCGGCCGGCGACGACCGCCTGGTGCTCGTGGCCAGCGACCGCATCTCGGCCTACGACGTCATCCTGCCCACGCCGATCCCCGACAAGGGGCGCGTGCTCACCGGGCTCTCGCGCCACTGGTTCGCGCAGACCGCCGACATCGTCCCCAACCACCTCCTGTCCACCCGCCGGGACGACATGCCCGAGCATCTGCGCGGCGAGGAGTTCGCCGGACGCTCGATGCTGGTGCGGCGCCTGGAGATGCTGCCGATCGAGTGCGTCGCGCGCGGGCACCTGGCGGGCTCGGGATGGCGCGACTACCGGGAAACCGGCGCGGTGTGCGGGCACACCCTCCCCGCGGGCCTGCGCCAGGCCGACCGCCTGCCCGAGCCGATCTTCACCCCGGCCACCAAGGCCACCAGCGGCCACGACGAGAACATCACCCGCGAGCAGGCCGCCGATCTGATCGGCGCCGAGACGCTGGCCGAGGCGGAACGCATCACGCTGGCGCTGTACACCCGCGCCGCCGCCGCCTGCCGCGCCGCCGGGCTGATCCTCGCCGACACCAAGTTCGAGCTGGGCCGCGATCCCGACACCGGACGTCTGGTGCTGGGCGATGAGGCCGTGACGCCGGATTCCTCGCGCCTGTGGCCCGGGGATGCCTGGGAACCGGGCACGAACCAGCCGTCATTCGATAAGCAGTACGTGCGCGATTGGCTCGATGCGTCGGGCTGGGATCACACGCCGCCCGGTCCACAGCTACCCGACGAGGTGGTCGCGGGGACACGGGGCCGGTACGTGGACGCGTACGAACGGATCACCGGCGAATCGTTCGAGGACTACCTCCGGGAGGGTGCATGACGCAGGTGGTGGTGACCGTGATGCCCCGCACCGGGGTGCTCGACCCGCAGGGCCAGGCCGTGCACGGCGCGCTCACCCAACTGGGCTTCGAGGGTGTGGGCGAGGTGCGCATCGGTAAGCGCATCGAGCTGGAGATCGCCGGCGACGACCCCGCCGCGACCGCGCGAGAGATGTGCGAGAAGCTGCTCGCGAACGCGCTGATCGAGGACTACCGCGTGGAGCTCGCCTGATGAAGACCGTCGCGGTGGTGCGCTTCCCCGGCTCGCTGGACCACGACAGCGCCGCCCGGGCGCTGGAGGGTCTCGGCGCGAACCCCGTCGAGGCGTGGCACGCCGACGACACCCTGCCGGCCGGCACCGACGCGGTGCTGATCCCCGGCGGCTTCTCCTACGGCGATCACCTGCGTTGCGGCGCCATCGCCAGCCGGTCGCACATCATGGGCGCGGTCCGCACCCACGCCGCCGACGGCGGGCCGGTCCTGGGCATCTGCAACGGCTTCCAGGTGTTGTGCGAGGCGGGCCTCCTCCCGGGCGCGCTGCGCCGCAACGCGACCCTGTCGTTCGTGTGCCGCCAGGCCGAGCTCGAGGTGGCCGACCCCGACACCCCGTGGACCGGTGGGCGCCCGGCGGGCGCCACGCTGTCGATCCCGATCAAGAACAACGAGGGCGCCTGGTACGGCGACCCGGCCACCGCGCGCCCGGTGCTGCGCTACCACGGCGAGAACATCCTCGGTTCGGTCGACGCCATCGCGGGTATCGCGAATGAGGCCGGCAATGTGATGGGCCTGATGCCACACCCCGAGGAGGCGTGCGACGCACTGCTCGGGTCCCTGGACGGCGAGCTGGTGATCGGAGGGCTGCTGCGATGAGTTCGGAGGTCGTGCCCCTTCACCGCCAGCTCGGTCTCACCGACGATGAGGCCGAGCTCATCCCCCGCCTGCTCGGCCGGGATCCCACCGATCCCGAGCTCGTCATGTTCAGCCTGATGTGGAGCGAGCACTGCTCCTACAAGCACTCCAAGCCGCTGCTGCGCGGCTTCCCCACCACCGGACCGCGCGTGCTGCAGGGCCCCGGCGAGAACGCCGGCGTGATCGACGTGGGCGACGGCCTGGCGGTGGCGTTCAAGATCGAGAGCCACAACCACCCGTCCGCCGTGGAGCCCTTCGAGGGGGCCGCAACCGGCGTGGGCGGCATCGTGCGCGACATCATCGCGATGGGCGCCCGGCCGATCGCGCTGCTGGACTCGCTGCGGTTCGGCACGCTGGAGAGCGCCCGCAGCCGGCACCTGTTCACCCGCGCCGTGGCCGGCATCGGCCATTACGGCAACTGCATCGGGGTGCCCACGGTCGGGGGCGAGGTCGCCTTCGACGACCGGTACGAGGAGTCGTGCCTGGTCAACGCGATGTGCGTGGGCGTGCTGCCGGCCGACCGTGTGCTGCGCGCCGCGGCGTCGGGACCGGGGAACGCCCTGATCCTCTACGGCAACCGCACCGGCCGCGACGGCATCGGCGGCGCCAGCGTGCTTGCCTCCGCCGAGCTGGACGACGACGAGGACAAGCGGCCCTCGGTGCAGGTGGGCGACCCCTTCACCGAGCGCAAGCTCATCGACTGCACCCTTGAGCTGGCCGACGCCGACATGTTCGTGGCCCTGCAGGACCTCGGTGCCGCCGGTCTCACCTCGTCGGCGAGCGAGATGGCCAGCAAGGGCGGCGTGGGCCTGGAGATCGATCTGGACCTGGTGCCCCTGCGCGAGACGCTCGCCCCGCACGAGATCCTGGTGTCCGAAAGCCAGGAGCGAATGCTGTGCGTGGTGGAGCCCCACCGCGTGGACGAGGTGATCGCCACCTGCCGCCGCTGGGATCTCGACGCCACGGTGATCGGCCGCGTGACCGAGGGCGACCGCCTGATCGCCCGCTTCGAGGGCGAGGTGGTGGTGGACCTGCCGGCGCGCCTGCTCGCGGACGACGCCCCGGTGTACACCGTCCCGCAGAACCCGGCGCCACCGGCCACCGCACTGGACCTGGCCGACGTGCCCGTCCCGGCCGACCTGGCCGGCGCCTGGCTGGCGCTGCTGCGCCACCCCAACGTCGCGTCGCGGCGCTGGATCTACGAGCGCTACGACCACCTGGTGGGCGCCAACACGATCCGCCGGCCCGGTGGCGACGCCGCCGTGGTGCGCCTGCCCGGCACCAACCGGGGCATCGCCCTCACCACCGACTGCGCCGAGCGCCTGTGCGAGCTCGACCCGCGCGCCGGGGGACGGGCGTCGGTGCTTGAGGCGGCGCGCAACCTCGCCGCCGTCGGCGCGCGCCCCGTGGCCGCCACCGATTGCCTCAACTTCCCCAACCCGGAGAAGGGGTCGACCGGCTGGCGCCTGGCCCAGTCGATCGCCGGCATGGCAGAGGCCCTCACGGCCCTGGAGGTCCCGGTCGTCTCCGGCAACGTGTCGCTCTACAATGAGAGCGCACAGCGGGCGATCCTCCCGACCCCCGTGGTGGGGATGATGGGTGTGGTGGAGCGTGCGGACCGGACCGTGGGGCAGGCCTTCGTTGCGGACGACGACGTGGTGATCCTGATCGGCGACGAGGGACGTCTCGACGCCTCGGAGTACCTCGGACGGGTGGAGGGTGCGCCCGGGCCGGTCGACCTGGACCGCGAGATCGCGGCGATCGAGGTGGTGCTGGCGGCCGCCGACGCCGGCCTCTTGCGCAGCGCCCACGACGTCTCCGGCGGCGGTGTGGCCGTGGCGATCACGGAGTCGGCACTGGCCGGCGACCGCGGTGCCCGGGTGTCGCTGGAACCGGGGCGGCGCCACGACGAGGTGCTGTTCGGGGAGGGCGGCGGGCGGTTCGTGCTGAGCGTCCGCCCGGAGGACGCCGACGCCGTGCTGGCGCTGGCGGCCGGCCGGCCGGTGCGCATGGCCGCCGTGGGCGTGGTGGGTGGCGACACCGTCGCCATCACCGTGGGGGACGACGAGACCGTCATCGGCCTGGATGCCGCCCGCGAGGCGTACGAGGCCGGACTGCCGGAGGCGCTGGCGTGACCGATCCCGAGCCGTTCACCCTCGACGATCACCCCAACGAGGAGTGCGGGGTGTTCGGTGTGATCGCCCCGGGGCGGGACGTCTCGCGCCTCACCTTCTACGCGCTGCACGCACTGCAGCACCGCGGTCAGGAGAGCGCCGGCATCGCGGTGCGCGACGGCGACCACGTGCTGATCCAGCGCGATCTGGGCCTGGTGAGCACCATCTTCGACGAGAACGCCCTGCGCAGCCTCACCGGCGACGCCGCGATCGGCCACGTCCGCTACTCGACCACCGGCGCCAACAAGTGGGACAACGCCCAGCCGGTGGCCCACACGCGCGGCGACGACATCGTGGCCCTGGGCCACAACGGCAACCTCACCAACACCGGCGCCCTGCGCGCGGAGATGGAACGCAACGGCGTGGCGCTGCGCGCCAGCACCGACTCGGAGATCATCACGGCGATGCTCGCCGCCGAGGAGGGCTCGCTGCTGCAGGCCGTCTCCGCGGTGATGCCGCGACTGGTGGGTGCCTTCTCCATCGTGACGCTGTCGGCCAACGAACTCGTGGCCTTCCGCGATGCCCACGGCGTGCGCCCGCTGGTGATCGGCCGGCTGGAAGATGACGGATGGTGCGTCGCCTCCGAGACATGTGCGCTGGACCAGATCGGCGCCACCCTGGTGCGCGAGGTGCGGCCCGGCGAGGCGGTGCGGCTGGCGGCCGACGGCATCCAGAGCCGGCAGGTGATGGCCGGCGACACGCCCAAACGCTGCGTCTTCGAGCAGATCTACTTCGCCCGCCCCGACAGCCAGATGGACGGCCAGACCGTGTGGGAGAGCCGCCGCGCGATGGGTGCGGAGCTGGCGCGCGAGGCACCCGCCGAGGCCGACCTGGTCGTGGGTCTGCCCGACTCGGGCACGCCGCCCGCCATCGGCTATGCCGTCGAGTCCGGCATCCCGTACGCCGAGGCCGTGGTGCGCAACCGCTATGTCGGTCGCAGCTTCATCCAGCCCGACCAGGCCATGCGCCAGGTGGGCATCCGGCTGAAGTTCAACCCGCTGCCCGCGGTGATCGCCGGCAAGCGGCTGGTGGTGGTGGACGACTCGATCGTGCGCGGCAACACCACGCGCAAGATCGTGGAGATGCTGCTGCAGGCCGGTGCCACCGAGGTGCACATGCGCATCTGCAGCCCGCCGATCATGTGGCCCTGCTACTACGGCATCGACATGGCGGACCGCTCCGAGCTGGTCGCCGCCCAGCACAGCGTGGAGGAGATCGCCGCGCTGACCGGCGCCGACAGCCTCGCCTACCTGTCGCTGGACGGCCTGCAGCGCGCGCTGGGCCGCCCGGCCGGCGAGTACTGCCGCGCCTGCTTCACCGGCGAGTACCCGATCGCCGTGCCCGATTCCTCGCTCAAGCTGCGCTTCGAGCACGCTGCGGCCTGACGGCCCGCGCGATCCAGCCCATAGACTGAGCGCGATGAACGACAAGCTGTCGTACCGCGACGCGGGCGTCGATCTCGACGCTGCCGCGCGACACACCGAGGCAATCGCGGGGATGGTGGCCGGAGGCCAGACCGGCTTCGCCGCGGCGCACGCGCTTCCGGCGGGGATGCGCAACCCCATGCTGGTGAGCTGCACCGACGGGGTGGGCACCAAGGTGCTGCTGGCACAGGAACTGGGCCGCACCGACGGGCTGGGCCAGGACCTGGTGGCCATGTGCGTGAACGACCTGGCGTGCACCGGCGCCCGCCCTCTGGTGTTCCTGGACTACCTGGCCGTGGGCCGCCTGGATCCCGACATGGCCGCCGGCCTGGTGCGGTCGATCGCCGCCGCCTGCGAGAGCGTGGGCTGTGCCCTGGCCGGCGGCGAGACGGCGGAGATGCCGGGCCTCTACGCGCCGGGGCACTTCGACCTGGCGGGCTTCGCGTGCGGCGTCGTGGAGCGCGACGAGATGCTGGGGGCGGCGCGCGTCGCCCCGGGCGACGCGATCGTGGGCATCCCCTCCTCGGGCATCCACTCCAACGGCTTCTCGCTGGTGCGGGCTCTGGTGGACGCCGGGGCGCTCGCCGCCGACCCGGATCTGCTGCTGGCCCCCACACGCCTGTACCCCAACGACATGGCGCGGCTTGCCGAGGCGGGGGTCCCGGTGCGGGCCGCCGCGCACATCACCGGCGGGGGCCTGCCCGAGAACCTCCCCCGCGCCCTGCCCGCCGGCGCCGGGGCGCTGATCGACCCGTCCACGTGGGACCGCGGCCCGGCGTTCGACGCCATCCTGGCCGGCGGCCGCGTGGATGAGGATGACGCCTGGCGCACCTTCAACATGGGCCTGGGCCTCTGCGTCATCGTGCCCGCCGACGCGGTGGCCGCCACGCTGGACACCCTCGACGACGGGCGCCTTGTGGGGCGCGTGGTCGCCGACGAGCCCGGGGTGCGGTTTGGCGCCCTCTGAGTCGCCCGCGCCGTACCGGGTGGTGGTGCTGGTCTCCGGGTCCGGCACCAACCTCCAGAGCCTGATCGACAGCGTTCACAGCGGCCCCGAGCCGATCGAGATCGTGCTGGTGGTGAGCTCCGCCCCCGGTGTCCGCGCGCTGCAGCGCGCCGGCGACGCGGGGATCACCACCGCCGTGGTGGCGCTGGACGGGACGGACCGGGAGGGCCGCGACCGGCGTCTGGTGGAGACCGTCGAGGCGGCCCGACCGGACCTGGTGGTGCTGGCGGGATGGATGAGCATCCTCACCGGCGTGTTCCTGGACCACTTCCGCGACCGGGTGATCAATCTGCACCCGTCGCTGCTGCCCTCGTTCCCGGGCCTGGGCGCCATCGAACAGGCGCTGCGCTGGGGCGTGCGGTACACGGGTGTCACCGTGCACTACGCCGAAGAGGTGGTGGACGCCGGGCCGCCGGTGCTCCAGCGGCCGGTGCCGGTGTTGGACGGCGACACGCTCGAGACGCTCACCGAGCGGATCCGGGCGGTGGAGCACGAGATCGTGCCGGAGGCCGTGCGCCTCTTCGCAGCGGGACGGGTGCATCGCGATCCACGCGAGCGCCGCAGGGTTGTGGTGGCCGACGAGCGAGGGGTGCGATGAGGGTTTCGCGTGCGCTGATTTCCGTGTCCGACAAGACCGGGCTGGAGGAGTTCGCCCGCGGCCTCGCCGACCGCGGGGTGACGATCATCTCCACCGGCGGCACCGCCGCGGCCCTGCGTGAGTGGGGCATCGACGTCGTGGGTGTGAGCGACGTCACCGAGCACCCCGAGATCCTGGGCGGACGCGTGAAGACGCTGCACCCGCGCATCCACGGCGGGATCCTGGGCCGCCTGGATGTCCCCTCCGACGTGGAGGAGATGGCGGCCGCCGGCATCGAGGCCATCGACCTGGTGGTGGTGAACCTCTACCCGTTCGAGCGCTGGCTGGCCAAGCGCGACGTCTCCGACGCCGACCTGGTGGAACAGATCGACATCGGCGGCCCCGCGATGGTCCGGGCGGCCGCGAAGAACCACGCCCGCGTGGGGGTGGTGACCTCACCGTCGCAGTACGCCGAGGTGTTGGAGGAGCTGGCCGACGGCGACGGCGGGCTCACCCCCGCCATCCGGCGCCAGCTCGCCGCCGCCGCCTACGCCCACACCGCGCGCTACGACGCCGCCATCGCCGGCTGGTTGTCGGGTCCCGACGGCGAGTTCCCGGACACGCTGATCCTGCCGTTCGACAAGCAGCTTGAGCTGAGCTACGGCGAGAACCCGCACCAGCGGGGCGCCTACTACGCCGAGCGCACGGCGCGCACCCACCTGCTGGAGCGGGTGGACAAGCTGCACGGCAAGGACCTCTCGTTCAACAACCTCTTCGACCTGGACGCGGCCCGCGGCCTGCTGAACGAGTTCGAGGCGCCGGCGTGCGTGATCGTGAAGCACAACAACCCGTGCGGCGTCGCGGTGGCCGAGGACATCCTCACGGCCTATGTGCGGGCCCGGGACTGTGACCCCGTGTCGGCGTACGGCGGGGTGATCGTGGTGAACCGTCCGGTCACGCCCGAGTTGGGTGAACTGCTGGCCGGCACGTTCGTGGAGGTGCTGCTGGCGCCCGAGTACGACGAGCAGGCGCTGGCCGCGCTCACGCGTAAGCCCAACACGCGCATCATGCTCAACCGGGAGCGCCGCCGGCGCAACGTGGGTGAGCGCGACTACCGGCGCGTGCTCGGCGGGATCCTGGTGCAGGACCGCGACGCCGACACCGAGACCCGCGACACCATGGACGTGGTGACCAAGCGCGCGCCCACCGAGGCCGAGTGGGGCGACCTGCTCTTCGCCTGGAAGGTCGCCAAGCACGTGAAGAGCAACGCGATCGTCCTCACCCGCGACCTGGCCAGCGTGGGCATCGGCGCCGGCCAGATGAGCCGCGTCGACTCGGTGCGCCTCTCCATCGAGAAGGCGCAGAGCCCGGTGAAGGGCGCGGTGCTGGCCAGCGACGCGTTCTTCCCGTTCGCCGACGGCCCCGAGGCGGCGGTGAGCGCCGGTGTCACGGCCATCATCCAGCCGGGCGGCTCGATCCGCGACGACGAGGTGTTCGCGGCGGCGGACGCCGCCGGGGTCGCCATGGTCGTGACCGGCCGGCGCCACTTCAAGCACTGATCCCGGCCGGGTGGCGCGGCGCCTCGGCGGGCCGCGCCACCCGGGCTACCCTTCGGGCGATGCACGCGCGCGCGTTCTTGGTCGCGGTCCTCGCGGCGCTGACCCTCCTGCCGGCGAACGCGGTCGCGGCCGGTGGCACCGATCTGGCGGGCGATCCCCTCGCCCGCGGCACCCTGCTGGTGATGCCGTCCATCTACCGCGTGGACGTGACGCTGCGCGTGCCCGAACTACGGACCACCGACGGCGAGCGCCTGCGCGTTCCCGGCGGCCGCGCGATCGCCGAGCTGGGGACGGCCACGGCGGTGGCGCCCGGCGGGTGGCTGGTGAGCGCCGCGCATCTGGTGGACCCCGGTCCGGCGACGCTGGCGCGCATCGGCTACCAGCGGCTGCGCCTCGCGCGCGGCGACCCGGTGAGCGACGCCGACGCCCGCGAGTGGGTGGAGCGCACCGGCGCACGACCGGTGGGCGGCCGGGTGCTGGCCATCCGGGTGGCGCAGGCCGATCCCGGCACCGGACTGGGCGAGCCGCGCCGGTGGACCGGGGTGGTCCGCCGCACGTCCGATCGCGCCGATCTGTCGCTGCTGCACATCGCCGCCCCGGGCGCGCCGGCCGTGGCGCTCGAGGACGCCGTGAGCCTGGATACGCCGATCGTCACGATCGGCTACGGGCGGGTGAACGCCTGGGACGACCCGGCCCGGCCCGCGGGCCAGCCCGCGGTGCGTCGCGGGCGCATCGAGCGCACCGGGCTGCTGAACGACCCCTCACGGCGCGCGACCGTCGTGAGCACGGACGTGCAGCGCGGCGACTCCGGCGGCCCGGCGGTGGACGGCGACGGCCGGGTGCGCGGCATCGTGGTGCTGCGCGGCGAGGGCGGCGGCATCATGGAGCAGACCGGCGCGGTGCGCGACCTGCTGGCCGAGGAGAATCAGCACCCCGGCGAGGGGACGGCCGGCGCCTACTTCCGCCGTGCGTTGGAGCGTCTGTGGGCCCTCGACGTCCGCGGCGCCGAGCGCGACCTGGCCCAGGTGCGCGCCGCCTTCCCGCGCCACACCCTGGCGCAGAGCGAGGCGCTGCGCGCGGCCGATCTCGCGGGCGCCGGCTACGACCTGGCCGGCGGCAACCGGCGGCGCGACCTGCTGCTGGGCGTCGGTGTGATCGCGATCCTGATCGCGGCGGGCTGCGCCGCCCGCCTGGCGTGGTTGCGTGCGGCGGCACGGGGCCCGCGCCGAACCTGACCCCGTCACACCCCGGACGGCCGACGAGGCCGGGTCGAGCAACTACGATTCCCGCGGTCATTGGTCCACCGACGCGTGGTGCCGCCGACCGGTCATCCTGAGCGGACCACACGGAGGCGATGTGCGGATCGGCGTACCGGCCGAGGTGAAGCAGGACGAGTACCGCGTGGCGATCACGCCGGCGGGGGCATTCGAGCTGGTCCAGCGCGGCCACGAGGTGGTGCTGGAGGCCGGCGCCGGCGCCGGCGCGGGCTGTCCCGATGAGGACTACGCCGCGGTGGGCGCCACGATCGCCGATGCCGCTGCCGCGTGGGCCTGCGAGCTGGTGGTGAAGGTGAAGGAACCGGACCCCACCGAGTTCGCCTTCCTGCGCGACGACCAGGTGCTCTTCACGTACCTGCACCTGGCCGCGAACCCGTCGGTGGCCGACGCGCTGCGTCGCGCCGGGACCACGGCCATGGCCTATGAGACCCTGCAGGACCGCGACGGCCGCCTGCCGCTGCTGGCCCCGATGAGCGAGATCGCCGGGCGTCTGGCCGTGCAGGCCGGGGCCCGGTTCCTGGAGCGCCCGATGGGCGGCAGCGGCGTGCTCCTGGGCGGCATCGCCGGCGTCGCGCGCGGCTCGGTGACGATCATCGGCGCGGGGAGCGTCGGCGTGAACGCGGCGGTGGCGGCCATGGGGATGCGCACCAACGTGACGGTCCTCGACACCAGCCTGCAACGGCTGCGCGAGCTCGAGGCGACCGTGGGCGACCGCGTGACGCTGCTGCACTGCACGCGCCTGGCGCTGCGCGAACTGCTGCCCACCACCGACCTGCTGGTGGGCGCGGCACTGCTGCCCGGCGCCCGGAGCCCCCAGCTTGTGCAGCGCGACGACCTGGGCCTCATGCGCCCCGGCAGCGTCATCGTGGACGTCGCCGTCGACCAGGGGGGCTGCGTGGCCACGTCGCAGCCCACCACCCACTCGGACCCGGTGATCAAGGTGGATGGGATCACGCACTACGGCGTGGTGAACATGCCCGGCGCCGTGCCGGTCACCTCAACGCGGGCGCTGTCGAACGCGACGCTGCCCTACATCGAGCTGATCGCAGACGAGGGGCTGGCCGGCGCGATGCGCAGCCGCGAGGAGCTGCGCAGTGGCCTGAACGTGCAGGCGGGGAAGATCACCAACGCGGCCGTGGCGGAGGCCCTCTCCACCTGAACATGGATCCGCGCACCCCCGACGACCGCACGCGGGAGCTGCCCACCGAGGTGGATGCCACGCGCATGCTCCCCGCGTCCGGCGCGCCGGCGGGGGCGGGCGCCGGGGGGCTGACCGAGGCCGAGGCACGCCGGCGCATCGCGGCGCGCGGCGAGATCGAGGGACCCACCACCAGCCGTTCGTGGGCGAGCATCCTCCGCGCCAACCTGCTCACGGTCTTCAACATCACGCTGGTGATCTTCGGCGTGGTGACGCTGGCGTTCGGCGATTGGCGCGACGCCATGTTCCTGGGGATCCTCATCCTCAACGCCGGCATCGGGATCGTGCAGGAGGCGCGCGCCAAGGCCAGCCTCGACCGCCTCGCGGCGCTGGTGGCCCCGCGCGCCACCGTGGTGCGCGACGGCGTGCCGCGTCAGGTGGAGGTGCCCGAGGTGGTCACGGGCGACCTGGTACGCGTGGGCGCCGGCGACCAGATCGTGGCGGACGGCCGCCTGGTGGTCGCCGACGGGCTGGGCCTGGATGAGTCGATCCTCACCGGCGAGGCCGAGTCGGTGATGCGCGCCGTGGGCGAGCCGGTACGGGCCGGATCGTTCGCCGTGGAGGGCGCCGGCGCATACATCGCCGAGGCCGTGGGCGAGGACACCTACGCCGAGCGGTTGGTGGGTGAGGCGCGCGAGTTCCGCCACCCGCGCTCGCCGCTGGAGCGCGCCCTGGACCAGCTCATCATCATCCTCGCCATCGCGATGATCCCCCTGGGTGCGCTCTTGGGGTGGTCGCTGTTCGAGCACGACGTGCCGTTCCGCGAGGCGGTGTCGACCGCCGTGGCCGCCGTGGTGACGCTGGTGCCCGAGGGTCTCGTGCTGCTCACCGCCATCACGTATGCCGCCGCCACGCTGCAGATGACCCGCCGCGGCGCCCTGAGCCAGCAGCTCAACGCCGTGGAGTCGCTCGCATCCGCCGACGCGATCTGCCTGGACAAGACCGGCACGCTCACCGAGGACGCGCTGCGGGTGGTGAACGCGGTTCCCGCCGAGGGGGTGGAGGAGGGCGAGCTGTCGACCATCCTCGGCACGTTCGCCGCCAGCTCGCCGTCCGCCAACGCCACCCTCGCGGCGGTGGGGGCCGCCTACCCCGGCACCCCGGAGGACCCCTCCGACAGCGTGCCCTTCGCCTCCCAGCGCCGCTGGAGCGGACTGCGTCTGGGGACGCGCAGCGTGGTGATGGGCGCGCCCGAGCACTTCGACCTGGGGCCGATGGCCGCGGTGGTCGAGCGCGAGGCGGGCGCCGGCCGGCGCGTGGTGGCGTTCGCCGCCGGCGACGTACCGCTCGACCTGCCGAGCCCGGACGCACCGCCGCCCGCCGGCCTGCGCCTGCTGGGCCTCGTGGTGCTGGCCGAGCAGCTTCGCGCCGACGCGCGCGAGACCGTGGCCTACCTGCTGGAGGAGGGGGTGGAGCTGCGCGTGATCTCCGGCGACGCGCCCGCCACGGTCGCGGCGATCGCCCAGGATGCGGGCATCCCCATGCTGGGACCGCCCGTGGACGGGCGGGACCTGCCGGCCGACGACGCCGAACTGCGCGAACTGGTGCGCCGCACCTCGGTGGTGGGTCGCATCTCGCCCGACGGCAAGAAGCGCTTCGTCGAGGCGCTGACGGCCGAGGGCCGGTACGTGGCGATGGTGGGCGACGGCGTGAACGACGTCCCGGCCCTGAAGGCGGCGCGGCTCGGCATCGCCCAGGGCAGCGGCTCGCAGATGGCGCGCGGCATCGCCGATCTCGTGCTGGTGAAGGGCGGCTTCTCGTCGATCCCACCGATGATCCGCGAGGGGCGCAAGGTGCTGCGCAACCTGCAGCGCGTGGCCAAGCTGTTCGTGGCCAAGTCGGCCGTGGCCGCGTTCCTCATCCTGACGGTGGGCCTGTCGGAGGAGAGCTACCCGTTCCTGCCGCGCCATCTGACGCTCGCGTCCGCCATCACCATCGGCATCCCCGCGTTCTTCCTGGCCCTGGCCCCCAGCGCGGGCGAATGGCGACCACGCCGCTTCTTACGCGAGACGGCGGGGTTTGCGATACCCGCCGGCACCGCGATGGGCCTGGGCGTGGTGGCCAGCTTCCTGCTGGCGCTCAACCTCGTGGGGATGGGTGAGGTGCGCGCCCGCACGGTCGCGGTGACCGTCCTGGTCACCGTGGGCCTGTACCTCATCATCGTGCTGGAGGCGTCGACCAAGCGGCGCAACTACACGGTGGGCGGACTGTGCCTGGCCCTGTTCGTCCTGTACCTCGTGGTGCTCTCGCTGCCCGGCTGGCGCGGCTTCTTCGAGGTGTCGGCGCCCGATGCCGGGGTGATCATCTGCTCGATCATCGGGGCCGCGCTCTCGATCGGCGGCCTGGTCCTGGCCGACGAGCGGTTCGTGCCCGGACGCTCCCCGCACCGGCCGGTCGAACGTGAGACGGCCGGCACGGGCAGCGGCGGTGTCAGCCCGCCGGAGTGACCCCGCCGGCGGCCGGTGCGGCGTCGTCGCCCGTGTCGTCGCCGGCGTCCTCATCGGCCCGGTTGCCCACGATCACGCGTGACACGCACAGCACCAGGCAGATGGTGACCAGCACGGCGCTGGCGACGCACCAGGCGCACCACGCCTCGAGGATGAACGCCTCGACGGCCGTGAGCCACGCGGAGAACCCGAACGACACCACGGCGGTGAAGAGCCCCAGGGCCCTGCCCAGGGGGCCCGGCAGCGCGGCGGCCAGCAGCAGCCCCGCATACCCCAACAGACCCAACACCGGCACGGGGATGCCGAGAAGCTCGGCGTACTGGCTCTCCTGCACGGTGGCGCAGCTACCGCCCACCGGGCAGGCCAGGTCGTCCCCCGAGAACCGCACGTAGGTGAGGTACGCCGCCAGTCCGAGGCCGGCGAGCGCCGCCACCGCGAGGGCGACCCGGAGGGCGCCCTCGGCACGGGAGGCGGACCGGGTCACGACGGGGTCGAGACCTTCGCGACGGCGGTGGCGATCTGGCTGGCCGGGACGGCGCCGGGGATCGTCTCGGTGCCGCCGGGACCGGTGATCACGAACGTGGGCGTGGAGCTGACGCCGGCGGCCTGCACTGCCCGCTGGGCGGCGAGGTACTCCTGCTCGATCTCGGTGCTCTGGTAGGCGGTACGCCAGGCCTCGAGGTCGAGACCGAGGGCCGTGACGACCTCCTCCATGTCCTCATCGGTGAGCCAGTCGGAGGCGGCGTTGCCCTGGATCTCGAAGAGCGCCTCGGCGAACGGCCACGCGGCGTCCTGCTTGGCCGCGGCCAGCACGCCCAGCGCACCGCGCTCGGACGAGGCGCTGATGAACGCCGTGGGCGCGAACTCCAGCTTCGCCTGCCCGTCGCGGACCAGATCCGTGATGACGTCGGGGACGGTGTTGAGGGCGGCGTCACGGCAGTGGATGCACGCGATGTCGGCGTACTCGGTGATCGTGACCGGAGCGTTCGGCTCACCCAGCACCACGCCGCTGGCGGGGATGCCCTTCACGTTCTCCTGGATGCGCGAGATCGCCGTGTCGTCCACGGAGCCGCTGCCGTCATCACCGGAGAGGCTCACGCCGATGAGGACGCCGGCCACGATCAGCGCGGCCACCACCGCACCGACGATGTAGTACAGGTTGTTGTTCTTCTTCTTCGCGGGCCTGCGTTTCGTGCTCACCTGGCTGAGCCTCTCCTGATCGATGTGGGGGTCCGGCGGGCGCCGGTGCACGCGCCCGCGCGCGGGCACCCGGCGACGATAGCGTGATCGCTCAACCAGCGACGCGCCGCAACCGAGCCATAACGTCGCGGGAACGCCCGCCCAACGTCCGTGGCGGGGCGACGCATCCGGCGCGGCACCTAGAGTGGATGCGGTGATGACCGACGCGCCCCGCCGGGTGCTCGTGGAGGTGGCCGACCCCTCCTACGGGCCCGGAATGGATCCCACCGAAGCCCCCACGGCGGCCGTGGACACGGCCGTGGAGGGTGTCGCGTGGGCTCCGCGCCGGCCGGCCGCGGACGCCGCCGGGCCGGTGGCATTCGTGGACGGTGTGCAGCAGATCGAGGCGTGGCTGACGCTCACGGTCGCCGGTGAGCCGGATGTGCACGCCGGGTTGGCCTGCGCCGTGGGGGCCGGAGTGGTGGTCGCCCAGCCGGGCCGCCGGGCGCGGGGGGCGGAGCTGCATGTGGAGCGTCTGGTGATGGCCGCGGGCCGACGGCGCGTGCACCTGCCGGCGGTGGGCGGCTTCTCCTGGCGCGCCATCGCGGAGGCCGGCCAGGAGGTGGACGCCCTGCAACGCCGCGTCGGCGCCGCGCGGCAGGCCATCGAGCACACCCTGGCCGAGGCGCATGCCGCGGCCGACCGCCTGCTGGTGCTGGACGGCCGCCTCTCGTTCCTGCGCGACGGCGCCGGCCCGGTGGTGGGCGCGGTGAAGAGCCACCACCGCATGTACCTCCCACCGGACGAGACCATGACCGTGACGGCACTCGCGGTGGGCGAGCGCACACCGCTGTTCGCCATCGGCACCGACCGCTACTCGTGGTACCAGCGCCTCCCGGTGCCGCGGGCGCAGGGTTGGGCGGGGATCCTGCGCGGCGAGGTGTCGGCGGCCCACGGTGTCGCCCGGGCCGCGGAACTGGCGGACCGGGCCACGTCCACGCTGCCGTTTTTCGCCGGCAGGCCGCACCGCGACGCGCGCGCCCCCCAGAACCTGGCGCCCATCGCGGGCCTGGAGGAGCGTCTGCGCCACCGCCTGGGCGACCGACGCCTGGCCCTGCGCGCGGTGCGGCGCGCCGCTGCGGCCGCCACCGTCGACGGCCTGCCGGAGGCCCTGGGCGTGCTGGAACCCGACCCACCGATGCTGGAGACGACCCGATGACCCACGACGCGCACGCCCCCACGGTGGGTGTGGTGATGGGCCACCAGGCCGCCAGCAGCCAGGAGTTCTCGGTGGTGCTGGACGAGGACCGGTCGCTGGCGGTGGACGACCTGGTGGCCGTCACCACCCCCGACCCCGACGGCGATGTGGTCACCTACGGCGTGGTTGCGGAGGCGCACGCGCAGATGGAGGGCGCGAGCCTGCCGTCCGACACGCAGGTGATCGCCACGGGCCAGATGCCCGGCGAGGTCTCGCGGACCGCGCAGATCCAGGTGGTGCGCGTCGACCCCGAGCGCTGGGTGGCGCCGCACCCCGGCGAGCCCGTGCGCCTGGCGCGCGACACGGAGCGCTCCCGGGCGCTCTATGAGGACACCATGTCGCGCACGCTGGCCATCGGGCTGGCGCGCGACGGGCGGCCCGTGAACCTCGACCTCGACTTCCTGGACGGCACCAAGGGCGGGCACGTGTCGATCTCGGGGATCAGCGGCGTGGCCACCAAGACCAGCACGGCACTGGCCCTGGTGCGACTGCTCTTGGAGCACGCCGACATGCGCAGCCGCGCCCGGGTGCTGATCTTCAACGTCAAGGGCGAGGACCTGCTGCACCTGGACCGGCCGAACCGCGTGTATGAGGAGCGCCCGGACCGCGCCGACCTGGACGCGCGCTGGCGTGCCCTGGGGCTGGCGCAGCCGGGGCCGTTCCCATCGCTGGGCCTGTGGGCGCCACCGCGCGAGGACGACCCCGCCATCCCCCGCGTGGGCGGGGCCCTGCGTGAGGACATCCGCGTGTTCGGTTGGACGCCACTGGAGTTCGCCCAGCAGGGCCTGCTGCGGTTCTGCTTCACCGATGCCGCCGATATGCGCGGCCAGTTGTCGTTCGTGGCCGAGCAGGCGCAACGCGAGCTGGCGCGCCAGGCGCAGCCGGTGGAGGGATACCCGGGGCATCTGGGGCTGGCCGACTTTCCCGGCGTGCACTTCGCAGACCTGGACGCCTTCGTCACGTGGCTCACCGATCTGCTGGACGACGACGACTGGACCGCGAGCGCGGAGGGGCGCCGCTGGGTGGGACGCGCGGCGATGGGCACCGTGCAGGCGTTCACCCGCCGGCTGCACGCCGCACGCGGGCGCCTCGCCGGCCTGGTGCGCGCCGGCGCCACGGCGATCCCGCGCGGCCCCGCGGCCCGCGACGAGCCCGCGGTGACCGTGGTGCACCTGACGCCGCTGCACGACTTCGCCCAGCGCTTCGTGGTGGGGACGCTCCTGGCCCAGACCTTCGAGGCCAAGGAGACCGGCACCCGCGACCCGATCGAATTCGTGGTGTTGGACGAACTGAACAAGTACGCACCGCGCGACGGCCAGTCGCCGATCAAGGACACCCTCATCGACATCGCCCAGCGCGGCCGGTCGCTGGGGGTGATCCTGATCGGCGCTCAGCAGCAGGCATCCTTGGTGGCGCCCGAGGTGACCCAGAACGCCGCGGTGCGGATCTCCGGCCGCCTCGATCCGGCGGAGGCCGAGCGGCCCGAGTACGGCTGGCTGAGCCCCGCGGCGCGGGCCAGGGCCCGCCTGCTGATGCAGGGGCGCATGCTGGTGAGCCAGCCCAGCGTGCCGACATCGCTGGCGGTGGAGTTGCCGTTCCCGCCGTGGGCCACGCGCGACGCGGAGGCGTCGTCGGCCACCCGCGCGGCGGCCGCATTCTCCAAGTACGGCTGAGGATGCGCCTGCTCCACACCGCCGACTGGCACATCGGCAAGTCGCTGCACGGCATCGAGCGCCTGGACGAGACCCGCGCGGTCCTGGACGAGCTGGCTGCCATCGCGCGGTCCGAGGCGGTGGACGCGGTGCTGGTGGCCGGCGACCTGCTGGACCGCCGCCTGGTGGACCCCGCGGCGCTGGGGCTGTGCCTGGAGGCGCTGGGTGCGCTGGGCGAGATCGCCCCGGTCGTGGCGGTGCCGGGCAACCACGACGACCCGGACCTGTGGGGCCACCTGGCGCCCCTGCTGGCGCTGCGCAACGTGACGATGGTGCATCGCGTGCTGCCACCGCAGGACGCGGTCATCGACGTGGCGACCCGCGCGGGGACGCTGCACCTGGCGGCGCTGCCCTGGCTGGACACGGCGCGGTTGGGGCTGGATGCCGGCACGGAACGCGGTGCGGCGCGCACGACGTATGCCGCCGACCTGGCCTCGATCGTGGGCGCCTACGCCGACGAACTGACGCGGCGCCGCGCGGGCACGGGCGCGCCGGCGGTGCTGATGGGCCATGTGATGGTGGACGGCGCGCAGACCGGCGCCGGGGAACGCGCGCTCACCATGGCGCTCACCTACTGCCTGCCCACAGGGCTCATCCCCACCAACCTGGACTACCTCGCCTTCGGACACATCCACCGGCCCCAGGCGCTGCCGGGCGTGAACGCGCCGGGGCGCTACTGCGGGAGCCCCCTGGCCCTGGACTTCTCCGAGGACAACCACGAGAAGACCGTCACCGTCGTGGACATCGGCGCGCCGCCGCGCGAGATTTCGCTGACCGCCGGCCGGCGCCTGGCCCGGATCCGGGGCCCGCTCGACCGGCTGGAGGCGCTGGCCGCGGCGCACCCGGACGCCTGGCTGCGCTGTGAGGTGGAACTCGACGCCCCGATGCCCGAGCTGGCCCGCGAGGTACGGGCCCTGCTGCCCAACGCCCTGCGCGTGGATCCGGTCTACCCGGAGCCCCCCGCCACGGAGGCGGAACCGGCATCGGCCGCGCCGTCGGATGCCGGCGGGCCCGACGGCATCTCGCTGGCCGACCACTACGCCGCCTGGTACGCCGAGTCGGGTCGCACCCTGGACCCGCGCCTGGCCCGGGCATTCGCGGATGCGCTCGAGGCCGCCGGGAGCGACGGATGAGGCCGCTGGAACTGGAACTCACCGGGTTCCGGTCGTACGACCGCGCGCGGGTGGACTGGCGCCCCTACGAACTGGTGGTGATCGCGGGCGACACCGGCGCGGGCAAGAGCAGCCTTCTCGATGCGATCTGCTTCGCGCTCTACGGCCGCACGCCCGAGAGCACCCGCAGCGGCGAGATGCTCACCCTCGGCGCGGAGCACGGCGAGGTGCGGCTCACGTTCGCGCGCGACGGGGAGACCTGGCGGGCGACGCGACGCTTCGGCAAGCGGGCCCCGGAGCCCACCCGCATCCTGGAGCGGCTCGCCGATGGCGACGGCGCACCCGGCGAGACGATCCACGGCGATGCCATGGACGCCCGCATCGTCGAGCTGGTGGGCCTGGGCTTCCCGGCCTTCACCAGCGCCGTGATGCTGGCTCAGGGGCGCTTCGCCCAGTTCCTGCAGGCGAAGGCGTCGGACCGCGACGCGATCCTGCGCGAGCTGTTCGGCATCGCCTCGCTGGATGGCGCCCGGGCGGCCGCCCAGAGCGCGTCGGCCGCCGCGCAGGGCCGCGCCGAGGCGCTGACCGAGCAACGGGTGCGGCTGCCCGCCCACGCACCCGCGCAGCGTTCGGCGGCGGCACGGGCCGCCCGCACTGCGGCCGCACGCCGGGCCGCGCTGCGCGC
>JBIQJW010000229.1:0-3249 GCA_044507145.1 Actinomycetota bacterium | reverse complement strand
CACCACCGCGTGCGGCTACTTCATGCGGGCCGCGAACTACCACGCGACGGCGCTGTACCTGATCACGCACACGCAGGAGGCGGAGCACGAGGTCGAACGGTGGCGCCGGCAACGCGCCGCGTGGGACCGCGCGGTCGACCTCATGCCCGTGCCCGGGGAGCGCATCAGCATCCCGTACGAGGGTGTCGGATTGGCCGCGTACTTCTTCCGCGCCCCGGACGCGGCCCCCGGGCAGGCGCGGCCGCTGGTGGTGATGAACAACGGCAGCGACGGCGCGACCTCCACGATGTGGACCCAGGGTGGCGCCGCGGCCGCCGAACGTGGCTACCACTGGATGACGTTCGACGGCCCGGGCCAGCAGAGCACCCTGTTCGACCTCGGCATCCCGTTCCGCCCCGACTGGGAGGCGGTGCTCACGCCCGTGGTGGACGCGATGGTGGCACGCCCCGACGTCGATGCCGACCGCATCGCCGTCGTGGGCGTCAGCCAGGCCGGCTTCTGGGTGCCGCGGGCGCTGGCCTTCGAGCACCGCTTCGCCGCCGCGGTGGTCGACCCGGGCGTGGTGGACGTGTCGACATCCTGGACCGATCCCCTTCCGCGGGTGATGCGCGATCAGCTCGAGCGGGGCAAGAAGAGCGCATTCGACCGGGAGATGTCCGTCGTGGCGGCCCTGTCGCACGACACGCGCAATGTGCTGCGCTTCCGCGGAGCGCCGTACATGGTCCCCGGCGACTCGGTCTTCGACCTGTACCAGGAAGTCCGTCGTTACCGCCTGGGCGATGAGGTGGCCGACATCACCACGCCGTTGCTGATCACGTCCCCCGAGGACGAGCAGTTCTGGCCCGGACAGTCACAGCAACTCCACGACCTGCTGCCGGGGCCGAAGGACATCCTCGCCTTCACCGCCGCCGAGGGCGCCGGCCGTCACTGCGAGCCGCTGGGCGGCGCCCTGCGCGACGCCCGGGTGTTCGACTGGCTGGAGACCCATCTGGGCTGACCCCGACGCCCGGCCCACGACCGCGCCCGAAGCACCCGGCGCCTCCCTCCCGTCATCGATCCGCCCGCGGCGGCGGAACACCCACGACATGTGGGTCCACCGACGAACGGGGGAGCGATGAGGGTGAATCGGGCACGGCGGGGTCTGGGCATGGCGGGCGCGGTGGCCGCCGTCGCCGCCGGCGCGGGCGCCACGACGGCCCAGGGCGCGCTGTCGTTGCAGCCGGTCCCGGCCGCCGAGATCCTCACCCCGCGCGAGGACGCCGGAGTGGTCCGGGCGGCGGCACGCCCCGGGCTGGTGCGCTTCACCTCCTGTTCCGCGCTGGGTGCGCACATGCGCGACCGGGCGCGGCAGATGGTGGGCCCGTACGGCCTCCGGGGCAGGGGAGGCATGTCCGTCACCGACATCCCGCTGCGTGCCGCGCCCGCCGTCACCGCCGAGGCCGATGCGTCCGCCGCCGCGCCGGACGCCGCCGCGCCGGCGATGTCGGGCACCAACGTGCAGGAGGCCGGCATCGACGAGCCGGACATCGCGAAGACCGACGGGCGGCGGCTCTACTCCCTCTCGGGGATGGTGCTGCGGGTGGTGGACATCACGGGCGACTCCCCGGTGGTGCTCGGCGCCATCGACCTCTCCGCGCTGGGCGCCGAGCGCCTCTTCCTGGTGGACGGCCGGCCGATCGTCATCGGGCAGACGTGGGACATGGACGGCCCCGATGCCGCCGCCGAGGCCGCCACCTCGATCGTGCCCCAGATGCCCGGGCGTGGATCCGGCGTCGCCGCCGACATCGAGATGGCGCCCGGGGCCTCCCGCACCACCGTCGCCGAGATCGACGCGGCCGATCCGGCGCACATGCGCGTGCGCACCACGGTGCACGCCGACGGCCGCCACGTGGCCGCGCGCTACGCCGACGGGACCGTGCGCCTGGTGGTGGCGAGCTCGCCTGACATCCCGGGGATGGTCACGCCGGCCGGCGCCGGCGTGGTGGAGCACTGGGCGGCGGGCATGGCCAACCGGCGTGCCGTCGACCGGTCGGCCCACACAGACTGGCTGCCGCGCATCTCGGTGCACCACGCCGATCGCCCCGGCGTGACCGAGCGGCAGGCGGTGCCGTGCGACGACGTCAGCCGCCCGCGGCGCGATTCGGGACTCGGCATGGCGACAGTACTGACCCTGGACGTGCGCGACGGCCTCACGCTGGTCGACTCGGACGCCATCGTCACCGACGCCGACCTCGTGTACGCGTCGGCCGGATCGCTGTACGTCGCCACTCCGGACCGCACCGTCGCGGCCGACGACACGCGCTCGGCGCCCGATGCGGTCACGCTGGTGCACCGGCTCGACACCGGCACGCCGGGACGCACCGAGTACCGGGCCAGCGGCGCCGTGCGCGGCATCCCGCTCAACCAGTTCTCGATGTCCGAGCACGAGGGGCACCTGCGGATCGCCACCACCGTGGACGGCCCCTGGTCGGGCACCGCCCCGGCGTCCGAGAGCTTCGTGACGGTGCTGGCCGAGCGCGACGGCCGGCTGGTGCGCCGCGGCCGGGTGGGGGGCCTGGGCCGCGGCGAGCGCATCTACTCGGTGCGCTTCATGGGGTCGCGCGGCTACGTGGTGACGTTCCGCCAGACCGACCCGCTCTACTCGCTGGACCTCTCGGACCCCTCGCGCCCGCGGGTGACCGGCGAGCTGAAGATCATGGGCTACTCCGCCTATCTGCACCCGGTCGACGAGACGACGCTGATCGGCGTGGGACAGGACGCGACGGCCGAGGGCCGCACTCTGGGGCCGCAGGTGTCGCTGTTCGACGTCAGCGATCCCGCCCGCCCGCGGCGGATGGCCCAGCGGCGCCTGGGGCAGGGGTGGTCGGAGGCCGAGCACGACCATCACGCGGTGATGTACTGGCCCGCCACGGGCCTGCTGTCGCTGCCCCTGGAGAGCTGGGGGCCCCGCGGCGCCCGGTTCGCCGGCGCGGTGGGGATGCGCGTCACGCGAGCGGGCGGAATCGCCCCCGTCGGGCGGATCTCCCACGGCCCGGACGCCGGCCCGGTGCGCAGGAGCATGGTGGTGGGCGACGCGCTCTACACCGTCTCGGACTCCGGCGTGAAGCGCAGCACCCTGGACGGGCTGGACGACCGCGGATGGGCCGCCTTCGACTGAGCGCTCCTGAACGTCGAGCTCGCACCGCCGCCGGACGGGCGGCGCGGCTGGAGTAGGCTCACCGGGACATCACCAATAGCCGCGCGCGAAGG
>JBIQJW010000228.1:0-3259 GCA_044507145.1 Actinomycetota bacterium | reverse complement strand
CGTACCCCGACGGCTCCGACGGCCCGGCGCCGGCGAGCAGGTTGATGCCGAACTGTGGAAGTGCGGCCGCCAGGAGCAGCGGCGCGAGGAGCGGTAGCAGCAGCAGCGGGATGAAGAGCGCGGCCAGGTACCACAGGCGTCCTGGGGTGGCCAGCATGGGGAGGGCGTCCCACGGCCGGGTCATGAGCATGCCCACGATGGAACCCGGTCCGTCGCCAAGGTCCGAGTACCGGGTGAGGAACGGGCTGCGGCCCTCGATGGCGTGGGCGGGGATGATGACCCAGAAGGCGACGGCCACCCACGCCGCGGCCGCCGAACCCAACACCAGCGCCGCACGCCGGCGTTCCCGGCCCGAGAACCACATCCACACGGCCAGGCCCACCAGCATCAGCCCGACCTGTTCCTGACAGAGCGCCGCGAGGGTGGCGAAGGTCCCCAGCCACCACCACCGGCGCTCCACCGCCGCCCAGATGCAGAACATGAGCAGCGGCGCGGCCAGCGTGACCGGATGGAAGTCGAACAGCACGGCGTGCTGAAGTGCCGGGTAGAGCAGGTAGATCGCGGCGCCCGCCACGGCCAGGCGGTCGTCGCGCAGCCAGCGGCGCCCGAGCCAGAAGGCCGGCAGCGCGCCCAGCGCCACGATGATGGCCTGCCCGACCAGCAGCAGGACCGGGCTGGGCCACACCCACCACGCCGGGGCGAAGATGGCCAGAATCGGATCGACGTGGGCGCCCAGGCGGCTGAACTGCACCCCCGAGACGTCGGTGGTCTCGAACAGGCCGCCATTGGACACCGACCACACCGCCTGGACCATGTTGCCCAGGTCGAAGCGGCCGGTGGAGAACGCCGCGTGGCGCGCGGTGGCCAGGGCGCTGAACGCCGCGGCGTAGACCCCGATGAGGCACCACACCACGATCCGCGCCCGGTCGCGTGCCGGCGGGGGCCCGGGCGCGGGGACGCCGGGCACGGTGGCGCCCCGGGCCGGGCGTCGCGCCCGGCCGGTGTCCTCCCGTGTGTCGACGTCGATGCCCACCCGTTCCCCCTCGCCCGGCGCGCCGGATCAGGGGAGTGACTGTAGTGCACCGGGTCGGGCGAGGCGCCCCGGTGCCCCGGCTCAGCCGGGGAACTTCGCGTTGAACTCCCGGCGCCACGAGCCCGAGAGCGAACCGGTGCTGTAGGCGCCCGGGCCGTTCTCGAGAACGGCCCGGCCGGCGCGCGTGGCGTCGGCGAGACGCCACTGACAGGCCATGGCGTCACCGCACGCCTTCGGAGCCCCCGCGGGACGGTTCGTGGCCCCGCTCAGCATGAAGTGCACGCGCTCCGGGGCCAGGCCGAACCTGCGCCCGTACGAGGTGAAGTCGGCCGGGATCGTCCGCCAGAGCTTGGCCGACATGGTGGACAGCGTGCGGCCCTTGTAGTGGTACATCTGCAGCCATACGCCGCCGGACAGCGCCAGCCCGGGCATCACGGCGCGCCAGGTCGCGCGGTGCGGCTTGCCGTCGTTGCCGAGGTGCCGGTGCGGCCCGCGGCCCTCCGCGATCGAGCTGGAGAACGCCGGCGCCACGTACACGTGCACGCGGTCCGCGTAGGTCCCGCCGGCCGGATGCGGGCGCTGGGCCAAGATGCGCATGGCGTCACTGAACCGGGCGCCCAGGCTGTCCGGCTTCAGCGCCGGCAGGGCCGCCGATCCACGCACCAGCCGCCAGCCCTTGGGGGTGATCACGATGCGGTTGTGCGATGCCACCCGGATCTTCTTGCCGCGCACCGTCACCCACCGGTACGTCGTGGCGACACGGCCGTCGTTGAAGGGGTTCCCCACCTCGTCGATGGCGACCAGCCCGGTGGCGTTCGGCACGCGCGGGTGGTCCGACTCGCGCTGGATGAGATCTGCCATGGCCTCGGCGCTGAGGCTCTCGAGGTCGTGGTCGCTCACCTTCCCCATCCGGAAGCGATCGTCCCGGCCGTGGGGGTCGAACATGCCTCCGATGCCCGGATCCTGGCGGAAGACCCCCCGGTCGCCGGTGATCGCCGGTCCCGCGCCGGGGCCGACGATCTGCCGCACCTCGAACTGGGTCGCATAGAGGATCGACATCCGGCCGGTCGGCGCCGGGATCCGCTCGGCGGCCGAACCGTGCGCGTCGTGCGCGAGCGCGGCCGTCACACCCGTGGTCAGTGCGGCGAATGTGGCGACGGTGGCGATGGTCGTGCGCAAGGGACGCTCCTCCTCGATGACGCGGGGAGCATCGGCGCCTACCGCTCGAAACCTGACGTTGTGAGGGGCGAGGATTCTCGCCTCGGCGCCGGCGCCGCCGGGAGATGTGCGCCGGCGATGAGCGCCCCGTGGGTCACCGGCACCCGGCCCGCATCGATCATCCGCGCCAGCAGGTCCAGCCCGGCGCGCGCCAGCCGCCGGTGGTGGATGTCTGCCGTGTGCAGGTCCAGGCGCACCACCGGTGCTCGGGCGAGCAGGGCCGCCAGCGCCCGTGCGGCCGTCGGCGACGCGAACCGCCGGGCGCGCGTCGAGGCACCCAGGCCGACGCTGGGCAGGCTCCTGTCGCCGTCAGGCGTCCACAGCCTTCGGCGTCCGGCCCACCACGCCAGGCCGGCGCCCGCACAGGCCGCACGGATGCCCGCCGCATGCCCATATGCCGGCGCGATGAAGCCCGTCGGGGTGAGGCCCACCGCACGCAGTTCGCGCGCGCCGTCGGCCACCAGACGTGTCACGGCGGGCGCGTCGCGTCCCGCGCTCTCGGCACCGTCCCGGCCGCGGCGCGTGTGCGCATACCCGTGCACCACGACCTCATCGCCTCCCCTCGCCAGGTGAACCATGCGGGCGGCCCCCGGACCGCGGCGCCACGACTCGGTGCCCGCGTAGCGGGGGATCACCAGCAGACTCACCGGACCCGGCGTCACCCGGCGCACGGCGTCGCGCCACGCGGTGGCCTCGTCCAGCCGCCCGGGCGTGATGTCGTGGATCGACACGATCACGCGCACGCCGCGACCTCGCGGTACAGCTCCCACTCGCGCGAAAAGGTGGCGTCCCACCCCAGGTCGTCCAGATCCGGTACCGGCCGCGGGGTTTCAAGGGCCCGCTCCACCCCGCCGGCCAGTGCCCCGGCGTCGTGGGGTGCCACGGTGTGCACGCCCCGTCCGCGGAGGACCTCCGCCGTCCCGCTGCCCTCCGGTACCACCACGCGGCACCCCGCGGCCAGGGCCTCGATCGGGGCCAGGCCGAACGGCTCGTCGGGGTTCGGATGGA
>JBIQJW010000227.1:0-3260 GCA_044507145.1 Actinomycetota bacterium | reverse complement strand
CGAACCCGAACCCGGACCCGCCGACCACCCCCACGACCCCGACCACCCCCACCGTCCCGACCACCCCGACCGTTCCGACGACGCCTGAGGTGCCCCAGACTCCGCCGGCCCCCGCGGTGACGCCGCCGGTGATCGCCGGCACCCCCTCTCAGGCGCGTGGCACCGCCCGCCTGCGCATCACCAAGCGGGCGCCGGTCCGGGCGCGCGGCCTGCAGCGCATCACGTACACCATCGTCATCCGCAACACGGGCAGGGCGACCGCGCGCGGCGTGGTCGTGACCGACCGTCTCCCCTCACGCCTCACCTTCGTGCGGGCCACGGGCCGCTCGACGTTGCGCGCCGGCACCGTGCGGGTCGCCATCGGCACTCTGCGCCCGGGCCAGGTGCGCAGGGTGCGGATCGTGATGCGTGCGCCGGCCGACATCCGCGGTCGGGTGGTCAACCGCGCCCGGGTGAGCGCCACCGGCGTGCGCCCGGCCACGGCGACCGCCGCCACGGTGTTCCGCCCCACGATCCGACGCGTGAGTCCGGCCGTCACCGGCTGACCGCTCGGCGGACGTGACCATGCGCACTCGGGCCCGCCCGCACCTGGGCGGGCCCGGGTGACGTCGTCGGCCCGGAACGGTCCGGTATCGTTCCCGATCGTGCCTGACTCAATTTCCTTCGCCCGTGGGGCTCCGTGCCCCGAGGCGCTCTCCGGCGATCTCATCGCCGATTGCGCCCGCGCCGCGCTCGACGCGGACGCCGTCCGTCTCCTCTCCTACGGCGCCGGCAACGGCTACCCGCCGCTGCGCGAGGTGCTGGCGCAGCAGCACGGGGTCACCGCCGACCGTGTGTTCGTCACCAACGGCTCCCTGCAGGGCTTCGTGTTCCTGCTGGAGAACCTGCTGGACGCCGGCGACCTGGTCGCCGTCGAATCGCCCACCTACGACCGCGCGCTGCTGCAGCTCAAGCTGCACGGCATGCGGGTGCTCCCCCTCCCGGTGGAGGAGGACGGCCTGGACGTCTCGGCGCTCGAGGCCGCGATCGCCGCCGGCGACGCGCCCAAGCTCGTCTACACGATCCCGAACTTCCAGAACCCGTCCGGCGCCACGATCTCCGAGACCAAGCGCCGTCGCCTCGCCGAGGTGTGCCGCGACAACGGCATCCTCATCCTCGAGGACGACCCGTACGGCCGCCTGCGCTTCGAGGGCGAGACGCTCCCCAGCATCTTCGAGCTGGCCGGCGATGAGCACGTGATCTTCACCTCGTCGTTTTCCAAGACCGTGGCCCCCGGGCTGCGCGTCGGGTACCTGGTGGCGCCGGAGGCGATCGCCAAGACGCTCACGGCCGCGGCATCGCGCACCTACATCTCGCCGGCGCTGCTGAGCGAGGGCGCGATCCACCGCCTGATCGTGGACGGCAAGCTCGAGGGCAACATCACCCATGTCACCAACCTGATGCGCGAACGCCGCGACGCGATGGTGGAGGGCCTGCGCCACTTCCCCGAGGGGACCCGCTGCACGCCGCCGGCCGGTGGCTTCTTCATGTGGGTGGAGCTCCCGGAGGGCCTGTCGGCCGACGCGCTGTTCGACGTCGCCGCCGATGCCGGCATCGCCTACGTGAAGGGGAGCGACTGCTTCCTTGAGGGTGGCGAGCGGACCCTTCGCCTGGCGTACTCGGGAGTGAGCCCGGCGGAGATCGCCGAGGGTATGGAGCGACTGGGCGCCGTGTTCACCGCGGCGGCGGCCACCGCCGGATAGATCGCAGGTGACCGGGCCGGAACGGTCCGACGGGCCGGGGAAACACGACGGCCTGGACGAGCAGCAGGTGCGCCGAATCGCGTTGGTCGGCGCCCTGGTGCTCGTGGTGATCCTGGTGCTCGTGTTCGTGGTCGAGAACAGCGAGCGCGTCGAGGTCTCGTTCGTGTTCTTCTCGGCCAAGATCTCCCTGATCTGGGTCATCGTCCTCTCGATGATCATCGGCGCGGGCCTGGGCGTCCTCATCAAGCACCTGGTCCGCAAGCGCTTCTTCCGCGAGGGGTAGCCGACCGGCAGAAGATGGCCCGTGCGCGCATCGCCGGATGTCCCCTGCCGCTGGTATAAGGGCGCCGGCCGCTCGTTTGGGACGGCCTTCCGATCCCGATCTCCGGAGCAGCCCGATGCGCATCGCACACGTTGGAGCCGGCATCAGCCTGGTCGCCGCCGGTCTCCTTCTCACGCCCGGCATTGCGACGGCGAAGACGCAGATCGTGTCGGCCAAGGCCACCAGCCTCGGGGCCGCGACGGCGACGTCCACCGACGAGCTCTTCCGCTTCCAGTGGCCGGGCAAGAACGTCTACTGCCCCAGGAACGCATCGGCGCTCGCGGCGGGATGGTCCGGCCCGGGCGCGTACGTGGGTACCATCGATCTGGCGTTCGCCTCGCCCACCGGCGTCTGGAACTACGAGCTGCGCCACAGCACATTCACCGCACCGGTCCGCTCGGCGTTGCTGTGCATCCGCGGCGCCGGTCGTGTGACGGAGAAGACGTCGAAGACCACCGTCAACTGCGGGCGGAACATCGCCATCGGCTTGCCGGCCTACTCCGGCTCCCCGAGCCACGGCGCCGGCGGGTCGTACCCCACCGGCATCAGCCGCTGGCGCACCCAGACCGGCGACCACTTCTCGGCGAGGGCGCTGTGCGTTCCGCGCAAGGCGTTCCGCTCGGTGCGCACGGTTCAGAAGGCGGGCGCCCTGGCCGCGGGACAGCCCAGCGCGACGGTGACGGCGACGTGTCCCGCCCGCCACCGTGCCATCGGGTGGGGCTACCACGTGGACGCCATCCCGGGCTACACCCCCAGCCCGGGCCTGGCCCGCACCTCGCCGTACGTGAGTGCCTCGCACCCGCAGGGCACACGGGCCTGGCGCGTCCAGTTCACCACGCCCGAGGGGACGCCCGCGACCGGCCGGACCCCCGTGCGCGCCTACGCCGTGTGCGGAGTGCCCGCCTAGCCACAGCACCGGCCATCGAGTCAGAAGGGAGGCCCGAGGCGGACGACGAACCCGCCGAGGGCCACCCCCGACCACCCGGATCCCAGGCCGAAGGCTGAGCGGAGCGACCCCACCCACCTGCATCCCCACCACATCCGGGCCCGTGGAGATGACCGGCCGGGGACAGCCCTACGCGCTGACATCCGACCGTTGGACAGCCCCGACGAGGGATTTCTCTCGGGAGAGAACCCCAAGAACGCCCCGAAGGGGCGCGCAGTCAACGCCCCGAAGGGGCGCGCAGTCAACGCCC
>JBIQJW010000019.1:0-22813 GCA_044507145.1 Actinomycetota bacterium | reverse complement strand
CCCCTCCTCCTCACGCCGGCGCAGGCTGTGCCGGCGCTGTTCGGCGATGGCGAAGGCATGTCCACGCAGGCGTGGGTCGTCCGGGATGTACATGTGACTGGGCTGGGGGCCCAGGCCGCGGGTCCAGCGCACCAGGCGCCCCACGGCCTGGCGGAAGAAGAGCTCGGTGGTGGTCGTGGTGGCGTAGACACCGACGCGAAGGCGCGGGATGTCGACGCCCTCCGACAGCATGCGCACCGCGATGATCCACGGGTCGGTGCTCTCGGCGAAGCGGGCGATGAGCCCAGAGGCCAGCGGATCCTCCGACACCACCACCACGGGCGTGACGCCCAGACGGGTGCGCATGATGCGGGCGATCCCGCGGGCGTGCTCCTGGTCCATCGCGATCACCATCGCGCCGGCCCCGGGGTGGGTGCGGCGCACCTTCGCAAGCGTGGCGTCGGCGCGGGCCAGGACCGCCGGCAGCCACTCGCCGTCCACCGACAGCGCCGTGCGCAGCCGTTGCGCCGAGCCCACGGCGTCGAGCTTGTCCTGGAAGGTGGCCTGGGCCAGGGTCCCGTCGCTCGCCACCCACTCCATCTCGCCGTCGGTGCGCGGGAAATGGACCGGGCGGACCACGCCGCCGTCCTTCAGGGCGTCGCCGTAGCCGTACTCCACATCGGACTCGGCCATGCCGTCGTCGTCGTAGCGCACGAACGGGATGGCCAGGGTGTCGGAGCGGAACGGTGTCCCGGAGAGGCACAGGCGCACCGCGGCGCCGGCGAACGCCCCCCGCACCCCGTCACCCCAGGCGCGGTCGTCGCCGGCGTGGTGGATCTCGTCCAGGACGACGAACGCGTCGCGGGCGACGCCGGCCAGCGCCGAGGCGCTCCCGGCGACCTGCTGGTAGGTGGTGACGATGCCGTGGATGTCCGCCGGCGGGCGCCCGTCGGCCGCGGACCACGTGGGCTCCAGGTGCAGGTCGAGCGCCTCGGCGGCGTCCGCCCACTGGGTCTTGAGGTGCTGGGTGGGCGCCACCACCACCAGCCGGCGGCCCGGGTGCGCGGCCAGGTGCTGGCGCGCCGCGGTGAGCGCGAAGGTCGTCTTGCCGGCCCCGGGCGTCGCGACGGCGAGGAAATCCGGCCCACCGCGTCCGGTGAACGTCTCGAGGGCGGCCTTCTGCCACCGCCTGAGCCTGATCGCGCGCAAGGCGCCGAGGATACCGGCGCCGACGGGCGCGACGCCGCGACGCACATCTTCGCGCTAACCCTTGCGCGCTCAATCAAACGTTGTATAGTTGACCTCGCAAGCAAGGCGGACGGGCTCATCCGGACCGCCGCACACAGATATCGCGAGGAGTCCGACATGAGCACCACCGCCACCACCATCGTCCCCGTCGGCACGTGGGCCATCGACCCGAGTCACTCCAAGGTCGGTTTCTCGGTCAAGCACATGGGCATCGCCACGGTGCGCGGTGAGTTCGAGAAGTACGACGGGTCGCTCACCGTCGGCGCCGACGGCACGTACTCCGTCACGGCCACCGTCGAGGCGGCGTCGATCAACACCCAGGAGCCGCAGCGCGACGAGCACCTGCGCTCCCCCGACTTCTTCAGCGCCGAGGAGCACCCGCAGCTCACCCTCACCTCGACCTCGGTGGAGCAGAAGGGCGACGACGAGCTCCGGATCACCGGCCGGCTCACGATGAACGGTGTCACCAACGACGTGACCCTCGACGCCGAGGTGCTGGGCACCGACGTCGACCCCTGGGGCAACGACCGCGTCGGCCTCGAGCTGCGCGGCCAGCTCTCGCGCGGCGAGTACGGCATGAAGTTCAACCAGGCGCTCGGCTCGGGCAACATGCTCGTCTCGGACAAGGTCAAGATCGCCATCGACCTCTCCCTCGTGCGCCAGTAGCGGACCCCGCCGCGCGCAGGCGCGGCGATCGATCGCGTCGGGCGGTGCACACGCACCGCCCCGCGACCGGCGGGCGGCGTCAGTCGCCCGCGGCGTCCGCCCCCGGGGATCCGTTCCAGCGCTGCAGGAGCCCCGCGAAGTCGGCGGCGTTGCGGAGCGCGTAGTCCTTCGCGTTGTTGTTGAGGACCACGGCGACCTCCTGCGCCCGTTCGGCCATGTCGAGCACGGGCCCCACCCACTCCTCCAGCTCGTCCAGGCGGTAGTGGTGGTCGAAGCGCTGGGCCACCGTGCGTCCGGTGTTCCACGCCGCGCCGTTGCGCCCGTGCATCCGCAGGTACGCCAGGGCGTCGCTGGTGACCTCCACGATCGGCGGCATCACGTTCTTCGCGTCGATGCGCGGGGCGTCCACCACCACCCACGCCGCATCGTGGTGCGCCAGCAGTTCGGCCGTGCGCTCGCGCTCGCCCGGCTCCGCCCAGGAGCGGTGGCGGAACTCCACGGCGGCCCGCAGCGGGGCCAGGCGCCCGAGGATCCGCCCCAGTTCGGCCCGCTGCGGATCGCCGGCCACCACGTACGGGGCCATCTGGACCAGGATCGCCCCCAGCCGGTCACCCAGCGGTCCCACCGCCTCCACCTGGGCGTCGATGACCGCGTCGCGCAGCATGCGCCCGGGGCGCCGGATCCGCCCGCGCGAGTCGTGGGTCGCCGGCAGGTCGCGCAGCGGCGGCGGCAGGCGCCCCGGTTCGGACGGATGGCCCGAGATGAGCTGGTGCGCCTTGACGTGGAAGCGGAAGCCCGGGGGCGTGCGCTCGGCCCACGCCGCGGTGGTCGCCACGGTGGGCAGCGCATAGAACGTCGAGTTCACCTCCACCATCGCGAAGCGGGCCGCGTAGTAGCGAAGCTGCGCCTCCGCGTCGCCGCGCACGCCGTCGGGATACCACCCGGCCCGCATGAACTCCGGGTCGGTCCAGGATGCGGTGCCCACGCGCACGTCGGTCATGGGCCGACACTACTCCGCGCCGGCCGGCGGTCCGTAGGATCGCCGGCGTGCTGTTGCTGCCGCCATCCGAGGGCAAGGAGACCGGGGGCGACGGACCCCCGTGGACGCGGGCCGGCCACTCCATCCCCGCCCTGAACGCCGGGCGACGGCGCGTGCGTGACGCGGTGCGTGCGCGACTGGCCCAGGACGAGGGGGCACGACTGCTCGGGGCGCGCGGCGCCACGCTGGACCGCGCGCTGGAGGAGTGGCGCACCCTCGACCGCAGCCCCACCCTCCCGGCGCGGGAGCGGTACCACGGCGTGGTCTGGACCGCGCTCGACCCGGCCGGGCTCTCCCCCGCCGCCCGCCGGCTGCTCGATGAGCGCGCGCTGGTGGTCTCCGGATTGTGGGGCCTGGTCCGCGCGTCGGACCCGCTCCCGGCCTACCGCCTGAAGATGAGCGCGAACGTGCCGCCCCTGGGCGTCCTGGCCCGCCACTGGCGCCCCGCGGTGGCGCGGACCCTGCGCCGGTTGGCCGGCGACGACTGGGTGGTGGACCTCCTGCCCGACGAGCACCGGGCGGCCGTCGACGTGCCGGCGCTCGGGCGCACGCGCCTGCTGCGGGTGGACCTGGTCGCCGACGGGCCGGCCGGCCGGCGCGCCGTCGGCCACGCCGGCAAGTCGCACAAGGGTCGCCTGGCGCGCGCCATCCTGGAGGAGCGGGCCCTCACCCCCGAGCGCGTCGCCGCGCTGCGCCTCCCGGGCCTGCGCGCCCTCGACCCGGTGGAGGACGCCGGCGGGATGCGCGTGGTGTTCGTCGCCTCCGCCTGAGGCGGCGTTCTCACACCACGATCGAGGATGCGGGCGCGACTGCGACCCGGTTGCGCCCGGCCCGCTTGGCCTCGTACAGCGCCCGGTCGGCCGCCTCGATGAGCGTGGCGGCGGAGTGGCCGCCGGTGCTGGTTGCGACGCCGATGCTCACGGTCACCTGCCGCGGCGCCAGCCGGCCGGCGGCGATGGCGCCCCGCAGGCGCTCGGCCACGTCCACGGCGCCCGTCAGCGGTGTGTCGGGGAGGATCAACGCCATCTCCTCGCCGCCGTACCGGGCCGGGATGTCGGCCAGACGGCACGAGGCCCGCAGCAACTCCGCCACGCCGGCCAGTGCGGCGTCGCCCGCACGATGCCCGAACGTGTCGTTGAAACCCTTGAAGTGGTCGATGTCGAGCAGGCACAGCGCCATCTCACGGCCCGAGCGCCGGGCCTCGGCCAGCCGTCGCTCCAGCTCCGTGTCGAACGCACGGCGGTTGGGAAGGCCGGTGAGGCCGTCCGTGAGGCTCTGGCGCTGGATGCGCGCCACCAGGCGCAGACGATCCAGACCGCCGGCCAGCGAGGCGGCCAGCGTCTCCAGCGCGGTGATCTCCCGGATGCGGATCGTGTGCCGCGCGAGGCCCGCGGCGAGCGGCCGGCGCGCCTCGATCACGCCGAACGCCGTGTCGTCGGCACGGACCGGGACCACGACCACGCCGTCCAGGCCCACCCGGCGCAGCACCACGGCGGGCGGGGCGTCGCCTGGGCGCACGCGCACCGTCCACCCGGGAAGGAGCCGGCGCGCGGCATCCTCGGCCACCGACGCCATCTCGGCCCCGTCGCGCGCCACCAGCAGAGCCCGTCCCGCCTCGTGCTGGATGGTGAGCCGGTCCGCGCGCACGCGCAGCTCCCGCTCTCCGGCGGCCGTGCCCAGCACCGCGAAGCCCAGCGTCGCCCAGAAGAACGCCAAGGCGGCGACCTGCGCGTGATCGACGGCGGCGGCGGTGGCCAGGTCGGTGAGCCAGATGTATCCGGCCGAGGAGACGACGCCCGCCACCAGGCCCGCCCCCGCGGAGTAGCCGACCGCCGCCGACAGCGAGGTGACGAGGAAGAGCGCGACGGCCGGGCCGCCGTCGGGGGGCACCGCGGTACCGATGGCCGTGACCCACAGGCCGTCCACCACGATCGACGCCCACACCAGCGCCCCCAGGCGCGTCGGGAACCGCCGCGGCGCCAGCCACAGGAGCACCTGCACCACCCCGGCGGCCACGCATGCCGCCCAGATCCGCTGGTCGTCCCGCGCCAGCGTGGCCGCCGGGACGAGGGCCGCGGCGATCGCCACGGCCGCCAGCGCGAGGAGCCGGCCCGCGAGCATGCCGGTGTGCCGGCCCTCCAGGCGGTACCAGGCGCGCCTACCGCGTTCGCCGGCGTAGGCGCCCACCACGTTCACCGGCGCACCGTCGGGGCCATCAGAACTCGATCACCTCGTCGTCCGGCTCGCCGTGGCCCTCCCACACCAGGCGCACGCGCCAGCCGGACACCCAGGCCCAGGCCCCCAGGCCCGCGGCGACCACCGCGAGCGCCACGGCGGCCGCCACCCATCCCGTGCCGTTCATACCCACCCCCGTTCGCGCGCCAGCAGCAGCGCCTGCGCCTGTCCGTTCACGTCCAGCTTGCGGTAGATGCGGTGCAGGTGGTTGTGCACCGTGGACGGTGAGCAGCCCAGCCGGTGGGCCACCTGCTTGGCGGCCTGCCCGCCGGCGACCATCCGCAGCACCTCCACCTCGCGATCGGTGAGATCCGGCGGCCGGGTCGGCTCCAGATGCGGGTCGCCGCCCACGGCGATCGCGGTGGCGGTGGCCTCGTCGAGCCCGCACTCGGCCAGCGCCGGCCCCACCCGTGCGCCGGCGTCCGCGTCGCCGCCCCGTGCCGCGATCACCAGCGCGGCCAGCCAGACGGCCCGTGCGAGGGGATCGTGCGGCGCCTCGGGGTCATGGTGCGCCGCGATCGCGTCCGCCAGCTCGTCCCCCAGCCCCCAGCGCCGGGCGACGTACGCACCGACCCGCACGTGGTCGGTGCCGAACAGCCGCTCCTCGTCGAGCGGGCCGGCGGGCGGCACCGGCGGATCCACCCGGGCGCCGATCGCCACGTCGGACAGGATCGGCATCCCGATGTCGGCCAGCAGCCCGGCCACCTGGGCGGCCTGGGCCACGCCGGGCGAGACCCGGCGCGCGACCTCGTGGGCCACCCGGGCGATGTCGGTGGCACGGGCGACGAGCGCCAGGCGCGGCAGGCCGTACACCGGGAGCGATCCGGCCATGAGCGAGTAGGTCTCGGCGGCCAGCAGCAGTCCGCGCAGCTCGACGGCCCCCACGCGCACCACGGCCTCCTCCAGCGTCGCCGCCGGGCGTCCGTAGTGGGCGGAGCCGGCCAGGCGCAGCGTCTGGACCGCGAGTTCGGGGCTCTCGCCCACGCTCTCGGCCACCCGGCGCAGCGAGATGTCCACATCGTCCAGGAGGCCGAGCGTCCGGCCCACCACCGCCGACGGCGCCGCCAGGCGTTCCGCCGCGGCCACCACGACCCCCACGCTCACCGGGGCGGCGTGCGCTGGCGGGCGGGCCACGGCGCCCGGGCTCATGCCTGCCCCTCCGCCACCGGGCGCGGGGCCGCGCCGCGGCGCATCACCGCGACGAGCGCGGCCACGGCACCCGGATCCAGGTCGGTCCCCGCCACGTCCGCCAGCGTGGTGAGCGCCACCTCGGGGGCCACCGGACCCACCGACGGCGTCCCGCTCACCATCCGGTCGAAGCGGTCGGCCACGGCGATGATGCGGGCCTCCAGGGGGATGTCGTCGCCGATGAGTGCGTCCGGGTAGCCGCGCCCGTCGACGCGCTCGTGGTGGTGGCGCAGCCATGGCCCCATGTCCTGGAGGGCGCAGCCGGCGATCATGCGCTCCCCGATCTCGGGATGACGAGCCAGCTCCTCGCGGTCCGCGGCGGTGGCAGCCGTCCCCAGCACGACCTCGCGGCGCATCCCCGACTTCCCGAGATCGTGGAGGCGGCCGGCCAGCGTGATGCGATCGGCGCGGGTGGGCGGCAGCCCGATCTCGGTGGCGATGAGCCCCGCGATGCGCCCCACGTTGGCCGAGTGCCCTGCCGTGGCCGGATGCCAGCCGTCGACGCTCTCCGCCAGGGCCAGGAGCGTCGCCAGGAGCGACTCCTCGTCGGCGTTGCGCTGGGCCTCCTCCGCCGACAGGATCGCCGCGGCCTCGCGGTCGTACAGGAAGGTGCGGTCGCCGCCGTGCCCCTGGGCCCACACCATCGCGCTGCGCGCGTGGGCGTGCAGGGCGGTGGCGTCGCCCGCCTGGGCGGGGAAGCTGGCGATCCCCACCGAGAGCGTGAAGGTCCCCGCCAGGACCGGGTCGTCACGCAGGCTGGCGCGCAGGCGCTCGCCGATGCGCAGCGCATCGATGCCCTCCACCTCGGGCAGGATCGCGGCCAGTTCGTCCTCGCCCACCCGGCAGCCCACGTCCATCCCGCGCAGGCGCTCGGTGACGTGGCGGCACAACGCCTGCATGGCGGCGTCCCCGGTGGCCGCACGACCCTCGGCGCGCACCGCCGCCAGCCCGTCCAGCGCCATCACCGCGACGCTGAGGGTGCCGTCGGTGCGCCGGGCGCGCAGGCACTCCTGATCCAGGCGCGTGCGGAAGTAGCGCAGGTTGAAGAACCGCGTGAGCGGGTCGACGGTGCCGAGATCCCGCACCTCGCGCTGCAGCACCACCGTGGTGAGCGCGCCGGCGACGTGGCCGGCCAGTTGCCCGAGGGCGTCCACGTCCGGCGGGGTCAGGGCGTCCGAGGATGCCGCCAGGGCGCACAGGAATCCCAGGCGCGCGCGTTCCCCCAGGGGGGCGACCGCCACGCTGCGGAACCCGCGGACACCGAGGGGGCCGGCCGGGTCGACTTCCCCGCGCCACACGCGGCCTTCGGCGATCGCCGGGCGTTCGGCCGGCGGCACCAGCGCCACGAGGTCCGCGTCGCTGAGCGTGTCGACGCCGTCGCAGGCGGCCGACTCGAGGCGCGCGGACCCTGCGGCCACCAGCACCGCCGCCGGCACGCCCGCGACCGCGCGCGCGTCGGCCAGGGCCATCGTGATGGCGGCGGTGGCGTCGTCGGCCGCACGCAGGCGTTCGGCGGCGGCGGCCAGCCGGCGCGCCCTGCGGCGGTCGTCGTCCCGGCCGCGCCGCAGCGTGACCACCTCGAGCTCACCGGCGCAGTGGGCGGCGACCACGCGCAGGGCGGCCATCGTGGCCGGCGTGGCCTCGGCGCCCCAGACATCGATGCGACCGATCTCCTCGGCGGCGCCCATCAGGGGCACGGAGGCCGGCGGATCATCACCCGGATGCCCCTCCAACGCCAGAAGGCCGGTGCGTCCGGCGCCGACCGGCCCGGTCACGCGGCCCGCGCGCGCACCGGTCACCGCCATCGCCGCGTCCAGCGCCGCGAGGGCCAGCCGCTCCGGCCGGTGCTCGCGCGCCACGCGTTCGATCGCGTCGGCGAGCCGCTCCAGGCTCACCCCGTGATCTTCGTCATGCACAGCCACCGATATCCCGACTCCCTGCGGAAGTGTTCACGCCCTTGCGTTATCGGCGCATGGGGGGACCACTCGAGCATCGGGGCCCGCGCCGGGGCGCGCGGTCCGGGGCGGGCGGCCGGCACGATCGCCGGCGCCGCCCCGCTCAGTTGTCGGTGCGGCGCAGCTCCTCGTCGACGCGCGCGGCGTCCTCGTCGGAGAGCTCGGGCGGGGGATCGGCGCCGGCGGTGCGCCTGCGGCTCGCCCACGCGCGCGTGATGAACGGCACGGCGATGAGTCCCAGCAGCAGGACGATGGCGGGAACCACCCACGCCACCAGGTTGAAACCCGACTTGGGCGGCGTGGCCAGTACGTCCGGGCCGAAGTCGGCCACCAGCGCATCGATGATCTGCTGCTTCTCCCAGCCCTCGTCGATGCGCGCGGCGATGAACCGCTTCATGTCCTCGGCGGCGGGGGCGTGCGAGACGTCGAGCGGCTGGTTGCAGGTGGGGCAGCGCAGCTCGCGGGCCACCTCGGACACGCTCAGGGCGGACGCCACGGCGGGCAGGGCGGCCAGGAGCAGCAGCGCGACGAGCAGGAGGCGCCGGATCACGAGGGTTCACCCTCCTTGAGCAACTGCTCGATCGCCACGGTCAGGAGCTCGGGACGCGTCAGCTCGCCGGTGTGCTTGAGCGCGATGCGCCCCTGCTGGTCGATGATGAAGGTCTCCGGCACACCGGTGGTCTCCCACCGGCGCTGCGATCCGTTGGTGCCGTCGCGCAGGGTCGCGTAGGTGACGCCGTGGTCGCGCATGAACGCCTCGGCGCTGGAGGGCACGTCCTCGATGTCGTTGCCGAGGACGATCACGTCCTCGCCGCGTTCGCGGTAGCCGCGCGCGATGCCCTCGAGGATGGGCGCCTCGGTCTTGCACGGCTCGCACCACGACGCCCAGAAGTTCAGCACCACCACGCGCCCGGCCAGATCGTCGACGGTCACGTGGTCGCCGGGCTCGCCCAGCCCGTCGGCGCTGATCAGGAGCGGCAGGTCCAGCTCCGGGGCGGCGGGCCGCTTGTCGGCGTTCAGCGCGTCCTGGATCGTGGTGGACACGTTCTGGTTCATCAGCCCCACCACCAGCAGGGCGACCACGGCGGCGATGGCGACGGCGCTGCCGGCGATGATCGCGATGCGCCGCCGGCGCGTGTTCTGCTCGGACCCCGGGGAGGCGTCGCCCTCGTCGGGCGGGGTCGCGGATGTCGGCGTATCCATTGCGGGGATCGTAGCCGCACCGGCGCCGCCGGTCGGGGACGTTCGGCGAGGCCGATCGGCCCCACCGCGCGCCGGTCAGGTGATGCTGGGCAGCGCGGAGCTCGCGCCGGCCGGCGTCACCGCCACCGATCCCTGCGGGTTCCCGCCGAGCTCGGCGTAGAGGATCGTGGTGTTGGTGAGCCAGTTGGAGTTGAGGTTCCCCGGGTCGTTCGCCGCGCCCAGCGGCGCGTACTTGGCCTGGATCTGGGCCAGCGTGGTGAGCCCCTCGTCGAGGTACCCCTTGCGCAGTCCGGCCGCGACGGTGGCGATGTTCTCCTCCCAGCTGGCGAACGGCCGGTGCGGGCCCCAGCCGAAGGCGTTGTTGATCGAGCGGGCACCGGGGTCGGACCCCAGCGAGCTCTCGGCCCGTGCGACCGCCGCGAGCGCACGCGGGTCCACACCGTTCGCCAGGCCCTCGCGGACGAAGACCGCGCCGTAGCCCTCCAGGGGTGATCCCGGGTTCTTGCGGGCGATCCACTCGTCGATCTGGGCGGCCATCTCGGTGGCCCCGGGGATCTGGGCGACGGCCTGGGTGGCCCCCGCCGATCCCGCCTGCCCGGCCGCCTGGGCGGTGCTGAGCGCGCCGGCGAACGTGCCGCCGGCGCCGAACGTCGACTCCAAGCGCGGCGCGCCGTCCACGCTCGCCACCGCGGCGCCGGCCGTCGGGGTCGCGCCGGTGAGGGCGCGGATCTCGCCGATGCGCGCCAGGGCGCCGGCGATGCCCGTGATCTCCATCGTGCTCACCCCGCGCCCATCGGCCGCGAGGGGCCGGTGCTTGAGCGCGGCGCGCCGGGTCAGTCGAAGAGCAGCTCGCGCACCGCGTCGCGCGGGTTCTCCACCTGCATCAGCGCCTCGCCCACCAGGATGGCGTCCACGCCGGCCTCCTCCAGCTCGCGCACCGCGGCGCGGTCGGCGATGCCGGACTCGGCCACCACGACGGTGCCCGCGGGGACGTCGGCCAGGAGACGGAACGTGGTGCGCAGATCCACCACCAGCGAGTGGAGGTTGCGGTTGTTGATGCCGATCACCTCGGCCCCGGCCTCCACCGCCACCGCCACCTCGTCCTCGTCGTGCACCTCCACCAGCGCGTCCATACCCAGTCCGGATGCGGCCTCGATGAGCGACGCCAGGCGCGCCGGCTCGAGCGCCGCCACGATCAGCAGCGCGGCGTCGGCCCCGGCCAGGCGCGCCTCCATCAGCTGGTACTCGTCGACGATGAAGTCCTTGCGCAGCAGCGGCAGGTCACACGACCGTCGCGCCTCGGCCAGGTCGTCGAGGCTGCCGCGGAAGTACTCGGGCTCGGTCAGCACCGACACGGCGCGGGCACCGGCGTCCTGGTAGGCCGTCACGATCTCCGACACGTCGGCCCCCGGGCGGATGGGGCCCCGGGAGGGGCTGGCCCGCTTCATCTCGGCGATCAGCGAGATGCCCTCGCTGATCAGGGCCTCCGAGAACGGCCGCTCGCGCCGGCGCGGGCCCAGCCGGCGCTCCAGCTCGGCCACGGGGACCACGCGCTTGCGCTCGGCCAAGTCGGCCCGTGTGCGCTCCACCACGGTTTCAAGGAAGGTGCCCATCCGCTCTCTCCGAAGCCTATGCGCTGGCCAGGCGTCGTGTGACGGCCACGAAGGCATCCAGCCGCTCGGCGGCGTGGCCCTCGTCGATACTGGCCGCGGCGCGGTCCACGCCCTCGGCCACATCCTCGGCGGCGCCGGCGAGCCACAGCGCGGCGGCCGCGTTCAGCAGCACCACATCGCGTGCCGGCCCCTCCTGCCCGGACAGGACCGCGCGGGTGACCGCGGCGTTCTCGGCGGGATCGCCGCCAAGCGTGATCCGCTCGGGAGGGGCGAAACCGAACTCTGTGGGGTCGATGGTGCTGGCACGCACCGCGCCGTCGGAAACGCCGATCACGTCGTTCACGGCGGCGGTGGAGAGCTCGTCGAGCCCGTCGCGACCGCGCACCACCAGCGCCCGCTCGGTCCCCAGGGCCGCCAGCGCCTCCGCCAGGCGGCCCACGTAGTCCGGGTCGGCGACGCCCAGGAGCTGGCGCGGGGCGCCGGCCGGGTTGGCCAGCGGCCCGATCAGGTTGAACACCGTGCGCACCGCCAGGGCGCGGCGGACCGGCACGATGTGGCGGAACGAGGGGTGGTGGGCCGGGGCGAACATGAAGCCGATCCCCACCTCCTCCAGGCATCGGGACACCTGGTCGGGGTCCAGCTCGATGCGGGCGCCGAGGGCCTCGAGGACATCCGCGCTGCCGCACTTGGACGTTGCCGACCGGTTCCCGTGCTTGGCCACCGACACGCCGGCGCCGGCCACCACGAACGCCGCGGTGGTGGAGATGTTGAAGGTGGACCGCCCGCCGCCGGTGCCGCAGGTGTCGATGAAGGGCCCGGCGGGTGCCGCCACGGGCATCGCGTGCGCGCGCACCACCGAGGCGAGCCCGGCGATCTCCTCGGCCGTCTCCCCCTTCGCCCGCAGCGCCACCAGGAAACCGGCGGTCTGCACGTCGCCGGCCTCACCGGCCATCACGGCCTCGAGGGCGGCGGCCGCGCCGTCACGGCCGATGTCCTCACCGGCCAGCAGGCGGTCGATCGTCTCTGACAGGAGCGCCACCGGCACGGCTACCTCCGGCCCGACGTGGTGGACAGGAAGTTCCCGAGCAACCGCAGTCCGGCGCCGGTGAGGATCGACTCGGGGTGGAACTGCACGCCCTCGACGTTCAGCTCGCGGTGGCGCACGCCCATCACCACGTCGCCGTCGCACCAGGCCGAGCGCTCCAGCGCCGGCGGCAGGTCGGGCTCCAGCACCAGCGAGTGGTAGCGCGTCGCGGTCATCGGGTTCTCGAGGCCGGCGAAGACCGTGCCGCCGTCGTGCTCGATGGGGCTGGTCTTGCCGTGCACCGGCTCACGGCCCCGCACCACGGTGGCGCCGAACGCCTGGCCGATGGCCTGGTGGCCCAGGCAGACGCCGAACACCGGCACCTCGCCGGCCAGCGCGAGGATGGCGTCCACCGACACGCCGGCGTCGTCGGGCGTCTTCGGGCCGGGCGAGATCATGAGGTGCGTGGGCTGCAGGTCGCGGATGCCGGCCACGTCCACGGCGTCGTTGCGGCGCACCAGCACCTCCGCCCCCAGCTGCCCCAGGTACTGGACCAGGTTGTAGGTGAAGCTGTCGTAGTTGTCGATCAGCACGACGCGCGCCATCACCAGTCCCCCTGCGCCGCGGCGACCTCGATCGCGCGCAACAGCGCCGCCGCCTTGTTCTGGCTCTCCACGTACTCGGTCGCGGGCACCGAATCGGCCACCACGCCGGCGCCGGCCTGCACGTGCGCGCGCCCGCCGGCGCAGACGATGGTGCGGATGGTGATGCAGGTGTCCATGTTGCCGTCCCAGCCCAGGTAGCCCACGGCGCCGCCGTAGGGTCCGCGCTTGGTGGGCTCGAGCTCGTCGATGATCTCCATGGCCCGCACCTTGGGCGCACCCGAGAGGGTCCCGGCGGGGAACACCGCCCGCAGCGCGTCGGAGGCGCGCATGCCCTCGCCCAGGCGGCCCTCCACGGTGCTCTCGATGTGCATGATGTGGCTGTAGGCGCGCACATCCATCAGGTCGGTCACGCGCACGCTACCCGTCGCGCTGACGCGCCCCAGGTCGTTGCGCCCCAGGTCGACCAGCATCACGTGCTCGGCGCGTTCCTTCGGGTCGGCCAGCAGTTCCTCGCGCAGGCGCTCGTCCTCGGCCTCGTCGGCGCCGCGCGGCCGGCTGCCGGCGATCGGGCGCGTGGCCACCACGCCGTCCTGGGCCTTCACCAGCAGTTCGGGCGACGAGCCCACCAGGGTCACGTCCTCGTCCTCGAGGAAGTACATGTAGGGCGACGGGTTGACGGTGCGCAGCGCCCGGTAGACGGAGAACGGATCCATGTCCAGTTCCGTGGAGAACCGCTGCGACGGCACCACCTGGAACGCATCGCCGGCGAACACGTACTCGCGCACGCGCTCCACCGCGGCCTCGAAGCGCTCGCGCGACATGTTGGCCGTCACCTCACCGAGGTGCGGCGGCCCGTCCCTGCGGGCCGGGCGCGGAAGGGGGCCGGCAAGCCGCCCCTTCAGCTCGGCCACCACGCCGGCCGCGCGCCGGTACTCGGCCTCAACGTCGACGTCCGGCCCCACCGCACACGGCACCACGATGGTGAGCGTGCGGGCGACATGGTCGAACAGCACCACCGGACCGGTGATGAGCGCCACCAGGTCCGGCACGCCGGTGTCGTCGTGCGGCACCTGCGGCAGGCGCTCGACGGTGCGCACCAGGTCATAGCCGAAGTACCCCACCGCGCCGCCCCAGAACACCAGGGGATCTCCCGGGGCCGCCATGCCCACCCGGGCCACGGCGTCCTCCACCGCGCCGAAGGGGTCCGCGGCGTCGAGCGCCCGCACGTTGCCGGCCGCGTCGCGCTCCTCGAGCACCCCGTCACGGCCGCGTATCACGGCCTGCGGCCGAACGCCGATCATCGAATGCCGCCCGAGGCGCCCATGCTCCACCGACTCCAGCAGGAAGGCCGGGCCGCCGTCGCGCAGCTTCAGGAAGGCGCTGACCGGGGTCTCGCAGTCGGCGATGTACGTGTGGACCAGGGGCACCTGGCCCGTGCCGTCCACGGCCGCCGCGCGGACCTCGTCCAGGTGCGGTGCGATATCGGGTGCCCCGCCCGGCGGGCGCTGCGGGGCATGCAGTCGCATGCCCGACACCTCGGTCACGCGGGTCCTCTCCGGGACGCCAGCTCGGCGGCCACCTCGTCGAAGCGCACGCCCGTGGCCTGCCACAGGACCGCGAGGTGGTACAGCAGGTCGGCGCTCTCATAGACCACCTGGTCGTGCTCGGCGCCCTTGGCCGCGATGGCCACCTCGGTCGCCTCCTCGCCCACCTTCTTGCAGACGGTGTCGATGCCCTTGGCCAGCAGCCGGGCGGTGTACGAGGACTCCGGGTCCGCGTCCGCAGCGCGCGCGGCGATCGTGCGCACCAGGTCCGGGATCGCGGCGAAGTCGTCCGCGGCCGGCAGCGCGGCGGTGAAGAAGCACGTCGGCGCGCCGGTGTGGCAGGCGACGCCGGTCTGGTCCACCTGCACCAGGAGTGTGTCGGCGTCGCAGTCGATCATGAGCGCGCGCACCGCCTGCGTGTGGCCGCTGGTGGCGCCCTTGTGCCACAGCTCGCCGCGCGAGCGGCTCCAGAACCACGTCTCTCCGCGCTCGAGCGTGCGGCGCAGCGACTCGGCGTTCATGTACGCCTGCATCAGCACCCGGCCGTCGCCGGCGTCCTGCACCACCGCCCGCACCAGGCCGTCCGCGCCGAAACGCACGCGCTCCAGCAGCTGTGCCGGTTCGATCGCCTCGCCCATCGCCAGCTCCCCCGGTTCCACCGTCATTTCTTGCCGCTCGCGTTCACCGCGGCCAGTTCCGTCAGCACGCCCGCCGCCTCGGCGGTGGCCACGCGCGCGGCCCCGGCCCCCACAAGCGCCTGCACCTGCTCCAGCGTGGTGACGTTGCCGGCCGCGCGCACCCCGACATTCTCGGGCAGCGCGTCACGCATGATCTCCACGTCGGTGACCGTGGCGTCGGCCCCCATACCGGTGGCGGTGGTGGCGAAGTCCACGCCGGCGTCGGTGGCGATGAGGCACGCCAGCCGCGTGAGCTTCTCGCCCAGGCGCGGCGCCTCCAGCGTCACCGTCACCAGCACGTCGCCGCGGGCGGCGTTCACGGCGCGCCCACGGACCGCGCGGACCACGCGCAACAGGTCCTCGCGCACGGCGCCGAACTCCCCGGCCAGCATCCCGCGGTAGTTCAGGACGATGTCGAGCTCCTCCGCCCCGTCCGAGACCGCGGCTTCGGCCCGGGCCACGCGATCGGCGGTAGCGTTCGCACCACCGGGGAAGTCGATGGCCACCGCGGCCTTCACGTCGCAGCCGCGCAGGTTCTCAACCACGGCGGGGAGATGTTCGGGGAGCACGCAGAGCGTCGCAACGTGGTGTTCGCGCACCACCTCGCACGCGGCGAGCACCCCGTCGAGGCCCAGCGACGGGTCGAGCGCCGTCTGGTCCAGCGTCTTCGTGAGGTCCTCGGCGCGCATCAGAGGGGCGCTGCGCAAGGGGTCCGGGCCATCTGGTGGAGTATACCGGCGCCCACGGGCCCGGCCCGGCCGGGCGCCCGCCGCTGATGCCCGAGCTCCCGGAACTGCAGGCGCTGGCCGAAGGACTCGACGCGGCGCTCACCGGCCGGCGCATCGTGGGAGCGAGGGTGCACCACCCCGCGGTGCTGCAGACGGCCGAACCCCCGCTGGCGGCACTGGCCGGCCGCGCCGTCGCGCGGATCCGTCGGCGCGGCAAGGTGCTGGTGCTCGAGACCCGGGGCGGCCCGCACCTGGCGGTGCACCTGATGAGCGCGGGGCGGCTGGGCCTGCGCCCGCCCGACGCAGCCGAGAGACCGGGCCGAAGCGTGCTGCTGGACGTGGACCTCGGGGACGCGGGGCTCCTTCGCCTGCGCGAGATGGGGACGCGCCGGCGCGCGACCGCGCATGTGCTGGACGATGGGGGCCTCGCGGCACACCGCCCGCTGGCGCGCCTGGGCCCGGAGCCGCTGGGACTCGGCGCCGACGGCTGGGGTGCCGCGCTGGCCGCCCCGCCGTCCGCGCGCCTGCACACCGCGCTGCGCGACGGGCGCAGGGTCGCCGGCATCGGCCGCGCCTACGCCGACGACATCATGTGGGCCGCCCGCTTGGCGCCGTTCGCCACCGCGGCGCGGCTGGCCCGGCCGGCGCTGGAGCGCCTGGCGGACGCGGCCGACCTGGTGCTCACGCGTGCGCTGGAACGCGCCCGCGCGACCATCGGCACCGACCTGCCGGCGCGGTACGACCGCCTGCTGATCGCGCACGGGCACTTCGGCGAGCCCTGCCTGCGGTGCGCCACGCCGCTGGAGCGCGTGAGCTTCGCCGACCACGAGCTGGTCTACTGCCCCACCTGCCAGACCTCCGGGCGGCGCTACGCCGACCGGCGTCTGGGCCGCCTGCTGCGGTGAGTGCTCAGCGGTCCACGACGGTCGCCGGGCCGCGCAGCCACACGCGCACCGGGGCGCCCAAGGCCCAGTCCTCGCCGCCGTCGCCGCGGTGGCGCACCCGCACGCCGCCCTCCAGATCGATGCTCACGAGCTGGTCGTGCCCGAAGAACTCACGCGCCACCACGGTGCCGGGCACCGCACCGTCCGGCGCGCCGTTGCCGGCGGCCGCCATCCCCACGTCCTCGGGGCGCACCAGTACGTGCACCTCACCAGACCGCGCGGGCGGGACCGTGACGTCGCCCAGCGGCGTGCCCGCCACGCCGTCCGCGGCCCGGGTGGCGAAGATGTCGACCGCCCCGAGGAAGCCCGCGACCCAGGCGGTGCGCGGGTCGCGATACACGGCGTCGGGCGGCCCGCTCTGCACCACCCGGCCGGCGCGCATCACGGCGACGTGATCGGCCATGCTGAGCGCCTCCTCCTGATCGTGCGTCACCAGCAGGGCAGTGACGCCCGACGCCGCGAGGATCGCCTTCACCTCTCCGCGCACCTGCGCGCGCAGCGCGGCGTCGAGGTTGGAGAACGGCTCGTCCAGGAGGACCACCGACGGCCGGCCGGCCAGCGCGCGGGCCAGCGCGACGCGCTGCTGCTGCCCGCCCGAGAGCTCCGAGACGCGCCGCGCGCCCATGCCGGCGAGTCCCACCAGGTCCAGCATCTGCTCGACGCGCGCGGGATCGCGGCGCCGGCCCAGGGCATAGCCCACGTTGCCCGCCACATCCAGGTGCGGGAAGAGCGCGTAGTCCTGGAAGACCATGCCGATGTTGCGGCCCTGCGGCGGCACCCATGCGCGCGGCCCCACCACCAGGCGACCCCCCGTGCTGATCTCCCCCGAATCGGGTCGCACAAAGCCCGCGATGCTGCGAAGGAGCGTGGTCTTGCCGCAGCCGCTGGGGCCGATCACAGCGGTGAGCGACCCCGCCGGTGCGTCCAGGTCCGCGCCGTCCAGCGCGTCGACCGCGCCGAACCGGACGCGCAGGTCGCGGCAGGCGATGGCGGCCTGCACCGGGGCGCCGGCGCTCATCGCTCCCGCCCCAGAAAGAGCGCCAGCACCGGCGCGGAGACGGCCAGCAGCACCAGCGACGGCACGGCGGCCGCCTCGAAGGCGGACAGGTTCGTGAGCGCCCAGATCTCTGTGGCCATGGTCCGGAATCCGGTGGGTGCGAGCAGGAGCATCGAGGGCAGTTCCTTGATGGCGGCGATGTAGACGAGCGTCGCTCCGGCGAGGATCCCGGGCCGCACCAGCGGCGCGGTGATGCTGAGGGTGACGCCCACCGGCCCGCGCCCCAGCCCGCGCGCGGCCTCCTCCACCGTGGGCGGCACCTGGAGCATCGATGCACGCAGCGACGCGAGCGCCAGGGGAACATAGATCACCACCAGCGCGAACACCGCCATGCCCAGCGACTGGTACGCCCACGGCACCACGCGGATGCCGAAGAACACCAGCGACAGCGCCACCACCAGGTGGGGCAGCGCATACCCGGAGTGGTGCGCGGCCTCCACCGCCCGCGTGGCGCGTCCGGCGTGGCGCGCGCCCAACCGCGCCACGGGCGCCGCGGCCACCACCGCGATCGCGGCCGCCAGCCCGGCGGTGAGCATCGAGTTGCCGAGCGCGTCGGCGAACCGGCCCCAGTCCATGGCGTCGCCGGCCGCGGCGTGCCCCGCCCACCAGATCAGCACGGCCACGGGGATGACCAGCGTCACGCCCACCACGAGGCCGCAGAACCCCAGCGCCGGCCAGCGCCAGCGCCCCAGCCGCACCGTGGGTGCACCGCGGCCGGCGCCCGGCGCCACCCGGTGGTACACCGCCCGCCGGCGCACGCGCGACTCGGCCCAGATCAGCAGCACCATCACCACGATCAGCACCAGGCCCAGCGCCGCTGCGCCCACGCGCTCGAAGCTCGCCTTCTGGTTGATGTAGATCGCCCGTGTGAACGAGTCGTAGCGCAGGATCGAGACGGCGCCGAAGTCGCTCATCGCGTAGAGCACCGCCAGGAGCGACCCGGCGCCGATCGCGGGGACCAGCTGCGGCAGCACCACCGTGCGCGCCACCCGCCCCGGGCCCGCCCCCATGCCGCGGGCCGCCTCCTCCAACGAGGGGTCCATGCGTCGCAGCGCCGCGCGCACCGGCAGCAGCACCAGCGGGTACGTGAAGGCCACCAGCACGCCGAAGGCGCCCCAGAAGCCGTAGATCGACGGGATCCGTTCGATGCCCAGCGGCTCGAAGACCTCGCGCGCCAGCACGCCGCGCGGCCCCAGCGCGGACACCAGGAGGTACGCGCCGATGTAGCTCGGCACCACGAACGGAAGCAACACCAGCACCGCCCAGATGCGCCGGCCGGGCAGGTCGGTGCGCACGGTGAGCCACGCCAGCGGCACCGCCACCGCGGCGGCCCCCACGCCCACCGCCACCGCCAGCAGCAGGCTGCGCCACAGCAGCCACAGCGTCCGGTCGCGCGCGATGGCGTCCCAGGCGACCGACAGGTCGCCGGCCACCACGATCAGCAGGTAGATGGCCGGGAGCGACACCGCCGCGCCGATCAGCGCGGCGGTGAGCCCCAGCGGGACCACCGAGCCGCCCCGGCGCAGGCGCAGCAGCGCCGACGCGGGGGGTGCGCCCGTACGGGCCTCGGTGGTCACGGGCGCCTCATCCCTAGAGGGCGCCCGAGTTCTCGATGATCTCGAGGGTGCCGCGCAGGTCGTCCAGGTCGGCCAGATCCACGTCGGGCTGCTCGATCGAGGCCAGCGGCGGGAGGCCGTCGGCCACGGGGACGCCCTCGATCAGCGGGTACTCCTTGGTCTCCTCGGCGAAGTAGGTCTGCGCCTCCTCCGACAGGAGGAAGTCGATCAGCAGCCGGGCCTCCGTCTGCTTCTCGGAGCTCGCCACGACACCGCCGCCGGCCACGTTCACCAGCGCGCCCACGTCACCGCCCGCCGGGAACTTGAGGCTCACCGGGTACTTCTCGGGTTCGTCGGCGTCCGCGCGCGCGGCGGCGACGTAGTAGTGGTTGAGGAGGCCCAGCGGGACCTCGCCGTTGGCGATCGCGTCGCGCAGGACCACGTTGTTCTCGTACACCTGCGCGTCGTTGGCGACCATGTCCTTCAGCCACTGCTCGGCCGCCTCGTCGCCCAGCTCGGCGCGCATCGCGGTCACGAAGGCCTGGAACGACGCGTTGGTGGGCACCCACCCCACCTTGCCCTTCCACTCGTCGCCGGTCAGGTCCAGCACCGAGTCCGGCACCTCGGCCTCATCCAGCTCGCGGTTGTCGTAGGCGATCACGCGGGCGCGGGCCGACGTCCCCACCCAGTCACCGGCCGACGAACGGAAGCGCGCGTCCACCTTGTCCAGCGTCGCCTGCGGCAGCTCGGAGAGCAGACCCTCCTTCTGGAGGGCACCCAGGGCACCGGCGTCCTGACCGAAGAACACGTCCGCCGGCGAGCGGTCACCCTCCTCCAGGATGGTCGCGGCCATCTCGGCGGTGTCGCCGTAGCGGACGTTCAGCTCGATGCCGGTCTCCTCGGTGAACCGCTCCAGCAGGGGCGAGACGAGCGCCTCGTTGCGACCGGAGTAGACGGTGAGCGAGCCGGCATCACCATCGGTGCCGGTGGCTTCATCGTCGTCGCCGCCGCACGCCGCCACGCCCACCATCACTGCGACGGCGGCGCCCACGACGGCCAGTATCCGTACCCAACGGGCCATGCGTCTCTCCTTGTCAATGCTCCGCCGGCCGACCATCACCGGCATGTTCGGCGCCCAATATAGACGGCCGACGGTTGCCCAAATACCGCCGGGCGCCCCGGCAGCGCCGGGACCGCCGGGATCAGAGGCCCAGGCGCTCCAGCATCGACTCGTCGTTGCGCCAGCGCCGGCGCACCTTCACCACCAGGTCGAGATGCACCTCGGTGCCCCACACGTGGCCCAGCGCCGTGCGCGCGGCCGCGCCGATCTCGCGGATCATGGACCCGCCGCGCCCCACCACGATGCCCTTCTGCGATTCGGTCTCCACCAGGATCGAGGCCCGCACCACCAGCCCGTTGCGCGCCGGCTCGATGTCATCCAGGTCCACCGCCAGCGCGTGGGGCACCTCCTGGCGCAGACGCACCAGCGCGGCCTCGCGGATGAGTTCCGCGGCCAGCTCCTCCTCGGTCTGGTCGCTCACCGCGCCCGGGGGGAAGTAGCGCGGGCCAGGGCCCAGCAGCTCCGGCAGCGACGCGCGCAGGTCGTCGACACCGTCGCCGGTGAGGGCGCTGACCGGGTGCAGGGCGACGAAGTCGACCAGTTCCGATGCGCGCACGATGCCCACCGCGACCTCGTCGCGGCTCATCCCGTCCACCTTGTTCAGCACCACGATCACCGGCAGTCCCGACGCGCGCAGCCGCTCGGCGATGAACCGGTCGCCGCGGCCCACCTCCTCGGTGGCGTTCAGGACGAACAGCGCGGCGTCGCAATCCTCCAGGTTGCGGTCCACCGTGGCCTGCATCCGGGTGGTGAGGCCGTCTGCCGGGCGCTGGAAGCCGGGCAGGTCCAGCAGGACCGCCTGCCAGTCCTCGCCGTGCACCACCGCGGTGACCCGTCGGCGGGTGGTCTGCGGACGCGGCGACACGGCCGCGACACGGCTGCCGGTGAGCGCGTTTGCCAGGGTGGACTTGCCCACGTTGGGGCGGCCGGTCAGGGCCACAAGGCCGGAGCGGTACTCGGTGCTCACTGAATCAGAAGCCTTTCAGGATGAGACGCGGGGGCTCTCAACCCCAGAGTTGGAAGACGATGAGCGCGAGACAGGTGCCGAGGACGGCGCCGGCGAACACCTCCACCATCGAGTGGATGCCGGCCTCCACCCGCGACTGGGCCACCAGCAGCGCCATGAGGAAGGCCACCGTGGACACCAGGGCGGCGTGCCGCAGCGGCTCGGCGATGATCGTGATGGCCGCCCAGCCCGCGAAGGCGGCGGCGGCGTGCCCGGAGGGCAGGCCACCGCGCAGCGGGGTGCCGCGCCCGGTGTAGGCCTTGATGGCGATCACCGCGATCACGGTCACGATCATCACCACCACCACCAGATGGGTGGGCGACCGGCGGACCCCCACCAGCAGGTCACGGCTGGGGTCCGACAGGTGCTCGTAGAAGAGGAAGTAGGCGATCGCCAGCGCGTTGACGGTGGCGACCAGCACGGCGCCGGCGGCGACATCCTTCGCGATCTTCACCACCGGGTGGTACGTGGTGACCACCGCGTCGATGGCCGCCTCCACGGCGGTGTTCATCATCTCGGCCACCAGGACCAGGCTGATGGCGCCGATCATCACCGCCATCTCCAGGCGGCTGAAGTCGAGCAGCAACGCGGCGGTGAGCGCCACCACGGCGGCGCCGGCGTGGATCTGCATGTTCCGCTGCGTCTGGATGACGTAGACGATGCCCTCGAACGCCCACGTGAACGACCAGCGCAGCGAGCCCTGGCGCGGCAGCGACGTGCCCTCCTGCGGGCCGCCGCGCGACGGGTTGGTCATGCCTGGCCCTCGGCCTCGGCCTCGTCCACCAGCCGGTCCTGCAGCGCCAGCATCTCTCCGTCGTCGGTCTCGTGGTCGTAGCCCAGCAGGTGCAGCACGCCGTGCACGGCCAGCGTCCCCAGGGGTTCCTCGGCCGCCTCCGGGCAGATGATCACGTCGCCCAGCTCGGGCGGCGGCCCGCCGGCCGGCCAGTCCAGGGCGTCGGGGCCGTCCACGGGGAACGAGAGCACATCGGTGGGGGTGGGACGGTCGCGGTGCTCGCCGTTGATCGCCGCCATCTCATCCGGCGTCACGACCATGAGACCCAGCGTGGCGTCCTCGAGCCCCAGGCGCCGGCAGGTCCACACCAGGCGGCTGATGATCGGCTCGGGGTCGACGTCGTCGCGGACCCGCGCCTCGACCTCGATCACGCGCCCTGCTCGGCGTAGGCGTCCACGATCCGCTGCACCAGGCGGTGGCGGACCACATCGCGCCGGTCGAACTCGATGAAGGCGATGTCCTCCACGGCGGTGAGGACATCGCGCACCACCACCAGACCCGAGCGCTGCTCGGCGGGCAGGTCCACCTGGGTGACGTCGCCGGTCACCACCATCCTCGAGCCGTTGCCCAGGCGGGTGAGGAACATCTTCATCTGCTCGGGCGTGGTGTTCTGCGCCTCGTCCAGGATGATGA
>JBIQJW010000226.1:0-3305 GCA_044507145.1 Actinomycetota bacterium | reverse complement strand
CGGGCCTCGTCGCGCACGCGTCGCATCGCGTCCAGGAGCACCGCGACGGCCGCCTTGTTGTCGGCGCCCAGGATCGTGGGGTGCCGGTTGGTGAGGTGGCCGTCGGCCAGCACCACCTCGATCGGCGCGGTCACCGGCACCGTGTCCAGGTGCGCGGCGAACATCACCGGCACGCCGGCGCCTCCCGTGGCGGGGAAGCGGGCCGTGAGGTTGCCGCAGCCGGCGCCCAGGGCGGCGGCCGCGCCATCCTCGGTCACCTCCGCACCCAGGGAGACCAGCTCCCTGCGCACGGCATCGGCCATGTCGCCCTCCGAACGCGAGGGCGACGGGATCTCACACAGGCGCGCCATCAGGCGCGCCACCGGCGACAGGTCCGCGAGCGCGGCCGCGCCGCTCATCCGCCGCTGGCGACGACTTCGGAGCCGGACGGCTCGCCCACCGCACCGGCGTCGCGGTCGCGCACCGCGGCGACCACGGCGCCCACGAAGTCGCGGAAGAGCGGCTGCGGCCGGGTGGGCCTGCTCTTGAACTCGGGGTGGAACTGCGATGCGCAGAACCAGGGGTGACCGGGCACCTCGATCACCTCGACCAGCCGGCCGTTGGGCGAACGTCCGCTGGCCACCAGTCCGGCATCCTCCAGCCGCTCGCGCAGCGCAGGGTTGACCTCGTAGCGGTGACGGTGGCGTTCGTAGATCACCGGCTCGTCGCCGTACGCCGCCCGGGCGAGGGTGCCCTCCACCAGGTGGACCGGGTCGGCCCCGAGGCGCATGGTGCCGCCGAAGTCCTCGATGGCGCGCTGCTCGGGCAGCAGGTCGACCACGGGGTACGGTGTCCCGGGGTCGAACTCGCTGGAGTTGGCGCCGTCCATGCCGGCGACGTGGCGCGCGAACTCGATGACCGCCACCTGCATGCCCAGGCAGATGCCGAAGTACGGCGTGCCGGATTCGCGTGCGTACCGGGCCGCCACGATCTTGCCCTCGACGCCCCGCCCGCCGAAGCCGCCGGGCACCAGGACGCCGTCGGCCTTCCGCAGCGACTGGTCGAGGTCCGCCGAGTCGGCGTCCACCCAGTCGATGTCCACCTCGACCCCGTGGTGGATGCCGGCGTGCTTGAGCGCCTCGGCCACCGAGAGATAGGCGTCGTGCAACTGGACGTACTTCCCCACCAGCGCGATGCGCACGCGGCCGCTGCACGCGTGGATGCGTTCCACCAGCGCCCGCCACTCCGCCAGGTCGGGCGTGCGCTGCGGCAGGCCGAGGCGGTCGCAGACCACCTGGGCGAAGCCCTCGCGCTCCATGTTGAGCGGCACCTCGTAGATGTCGCCGGCGTCGACGGCGGAGATGACGGCCTCCGAGCGGATGCCGCCGTACAGGGCGATCTTCTGGCGGATGTCCGGGGTGAGCGTGCGATCCGAGCGCAACACGAGCACGTCCGGCTCGATACCGATGCCGCGCAGCTCATTCACCGAATGCTGGGTGGTCTTGGTCTTCAGCTCACCGACCGCCGGCAGGTACGGGACCAGCGTGACGTGGACGAAGCAGACGTTCTCGCGGCCCACGTCGTTGCGGAGCTGGCGGATGGCCTCGAGGAACGGCAGCGACTCGATGTCGCCGACGGTGCCGCCGATCTCGACGATCACCACCTCGGCGTTCGACGTGGCGGCCGCCTGCCGGATGCGCGCCTTGATCTCGTCGGTGACGTGCGGGATCACCTGGACCGTGGCGCCGAGGAAGTCGCCGCGCCGTTCCTTCTTGATGACCGTGTCGTACACCGCGCCGGTGGTGACGTTGGAGATGCGCGAGACGTTCTCGTCCGTGTAGCGCTCGTAGTGGCCGAGGTCGAGGTCGGCCTCGGCGCCGTCCTCGGTGACGTACACCTCACCGTGCTGGAAGGGGCTCATCGTGCCCGGATCGACGTTGAGGTAGGGATCGCACTTCTGGATCGAGATCCGCACCCCACGGGCCTTCAGCAGGGTCCCCAGCGACGCGGCGGAGATCCCCTTGCCGAGTCCGGAGACCACCCCACCGGTCACGAAGACGTACTTCACCGCACCATCGGCCACGCGGCCTCCCATCGCCCGACAACCAGCCGCGAGTCTAGTGCACGCTCCCGCGCGCGGGACGGGCGCCGGGGTCCGGCCGGCGCTCCAGCAACTCGGCGGCGTGGCGGCGTGCCCCCTCGTCGTCCGGCCGCGCACCGAGCATGCGGCACAGCTCGTCCACCAGTTCATCGCCGGCGACCGCCTCGATGGTGGTGGTGGCCGTGCCGGCGTCGTCCACGCCCTTCACCAGGCGGTAGTGGGCGTCGGCCATCGCCGCGACCTGCGGGAGGTGGGTGATGACGATCACCTGGCGGCCCTCCGCGAGCGCGCGCAGCCGCGCCGCGACGGCGGTGGCCGTGACGCCCCCGATGCCCGCGTCCACCTCGTCCATCACCCACGCCACATCGTCGTGACCGGCCGACGCCCCGTGCAGGGCAAGGAGGACGCGCGACAGCTCGCCGCCGGACGCGGTGGCCGCCAGCGGCGCCTCGGGCAGGCCCGGGTTCGCGCGCAGCCAGATCACGCAGCTCCCGACGGGAGGATCGCCCTCGGACTCCCCCACCTCCACCCGCAGCTCGGCGCGCGCCATCCCCAGCTCGGCCAGCTGCTCGCGCACGGCCGCGGCCAGGCGGGGCGCGGCCTCAAGCCGGCGCTCGCGGAGCGAGGCCGCCAGGCCGCGTGCCTCATCGAGGTTCGCCGCCAGGTCCGCCTCGGCCGCCGACAGTTCGCCGGCACCCTCATCGAGGGCGCGCAGGGATTCACGCGCGGCCGCCGCGGCGTCCAGCAGCGCCGCCGTGTCGGATGCGCCGAAGCGCCGGCGCAGCCGGTGGTACTCGTCCAGGCGCTCCTCCACGGCATCCAGCCTCCCCGGCTGGGCGTCCAGATCGTGCAGATACGAGCGCAGGTAGAGCGCGGCCTCCTGCAGTGCCGCCATCGCGCCGGCGATGTCCTCGTGGGGGCCCGCCAGCTCAGGATCCACGGCCACCTGCCCCTCCAGGGCGGCGGCCGCCAGGGCCGCCGCCGCCACCGCACCGCCCTCGTCGTCGGCGGGGGTGAGCGCTTCGGCGGCCGCCGACACCCCACGGGCGATGGCGTCGGCGTTGCGCAGGCGGTCGCGCTCGCCGATCAGCGCACGCTCCTCGGCCAGATCCGGCGCGGCGGCCTCCACGGCCTCCACCAGCGCCTCCAGCTCCTCGCGCTCCCGCGCGGCCTCGTCGCGCCTGGCGCGGGCCGCGGCCACCGCGCGCCGGCCGGCCGCGATGCG
>JBIQJW010000225.1:0-3310 GCA_044507145.1 Actinomycetota bacterium | reverse complement strand
TCAACCAGCGCATCTCTCAGGCGGCCGTGCGCCGGCTCAACCACGTGCAGCGCCGCCTCGACGCCGGTCTCACGCGCGACGACCTCCGCCCGGGCGGGATCACCCCGGCGGCATTCGACGCCGGGATCCAGGTGGCCGTGGCCCCCGGCGGTGTCGCGCCGATCCCGCCGGACCTTCGGCGGGCGCCCGAGCGACCGCCGGAGGCGGGCGGGGGACGGTCCGGCCGGGTGCGCCTCACCGCCGGCCAGTTGCTGATCAACCAGCGCATCTCCCAGGCCGCGGTGCGCCGCGCCAACGGACTGGAGACACGATTCGAGTCCGGCCTCACCGGGGGCGACCTGCGCGACGGCGCGATCGACGCGGCGCGTCTGGCCGGGGGTGTGGGCATCGTCTCGGCGCAGCAGGTGGTGGCACCGGCGCCGGCCACGCGCACGCAGGTCGCCCGCGCGGGCGGGGGACGCCCGGCCACGGTCTCGCTCACGGTCGGGCAGCTGCGCGTGAACCAGCGCATCGCCCAGGCCGGTGTCCGGCGGGCCAACGCCCTCTCGGCGCGCCTCGCGCGTGGTCTTGTGGTGGACGATTTCCGCCCCGGCTCCATCGGCCCGGCGGATCTGGACCCGGCGCTGCGGGTGGGCCCCACGGCCGGCTGAGCCGGTTGCGCCCGGGTGTGGCACCCCGGCGCGCGACCACCCGCCAGCGGCGTGTCCCGGTGCGCTCCGCCTGTATAACTGCCGCGGATGTTCCTCGCCTTCGCCGAGATCCGCCGCGCCCGCTTGAGGTTCGCCCTCCTGGCGGGCGCGGTGGGCCTCTTGGTCTACCTGGTGCTCTTCGTCCAGGCGATCACCGGGAATCTGGTCACCGAGTTCATCGGGGCCCTGAAGAACCAGTCGGCCCAGGTGCTGGTGCTGGGAGCCGACGCGCGACAGAACCTCGAGGGCAGCCGGGTGGCCGACGACACGGTCGCGGCCGTCGCGCGGGTGGACGGCGTCGACGAGGCCGGCCCGCTGGGTGAGGGGACGTTCACCGTCCGTGCCGGCGGGTCCGCCCGAGAGGCGGTGCTGTTCGGGCACATCCTCGACGGCCCGGGCTCACCCACCACGCTCACCGAGGGGCGGCTGCCGGCGCGCGACGGTGAGGCGGTCGCCGCCGACGGGCACGACGGCGACGGCTTCGCGATCGGCGACCGCGTGGTGGTCCTGCCCGACGGCGACCCCATCACCATCGTGGGGGTGGCGTCCGAGGCCAACTACTCGGTGTCGCCCGCCCTGTTCGTCTCCTACGACACCTACGTGGCCGCGCGTCGCACGGTCAACCCTGATGCGCGCGCCGTCGAACCGTCGGCGGTCGCGGTCAGCGTCGTCCCCGGCGCGGCGCCGGCGGACGTCGCGGCGCGCATCGGGCGCACCGTCGACGGGGTGGAGGCGCTCACCCGCCAGGAGGCCGTGGAACGCTCGCCGGGTGTGAGCGCGGTACGTCAGTCGTTCTCCGTGGTGACGCTGCTCTTCTACATCGTCATCCCGCTCATCCTCGGCCTCTTCTTCGTGATCCTCACGGTCCAGAAGACGTCGGCACTGACGCTGTTGCGCGCGATCGGCGCCGATCGCGCGCAGTTGGTGCGCGGGCTGCTGCTCCAGGTCGCGGTGGTGCTGGTCGCCGGTGTGGTCTTCGCGCTGGGGCTGCTGGCCGCCACCGGCGCGGCGCTCTCTGCCGGGGGTTTCGCGGTGGGTGTCTCCCTCGGCGTGGGCACCCTCGCCACCACCCTCGGGATCGTGGTGGGTCTCTCGCTGCTGGCCTCGCTGGTGTCGGTGCGTCGCATGCTCCGCATCGACCCGGTGCGGGCGATCGGCGGGGCGGGGACCGCCTGATGCGGATCGCCCTCCGCGAGCTGCGTCGGCGACCCGGCCGCTTCGTGCCCGCCACGGCGGTGCTGGCGCTGCTTGCAACCCTGCTGGTGTTCCTGGGCGGACTCCTGGACGGCCTGTTCCTGGGCTCAACCGGCGCCATCCGCGCACAGCGGGCCGACGTCATCGTGTATTCGGCCGACTCCCTCGACCAGTTCCTGCGCAGCCGCATCGACCCGGCACTGCGGGCGGAGGTGGAGCGCGTGCCCGGCGTCGGTGAGACCGGCGGCCTGGGCGTCACGCTGGTGGGCGCGCGCGTCCCCGGCCGCGACGAGCCGGCCGACGCCGCCGTGATCGGCTACGAACTGGCCCCGTCCGGGGTCCCGGACACCCCTGCGCCGGGCCAGGCGTGGGCCGATGAGCGCCTGCGCGCCGACGGGGTGGAGGAGGGGGACACCCTGCGGCTCGGTGCCGCCGGCACCCCGGTGCGCGTCCTGGGCTTCGTGGACGACACCGGGTATCTCCTGCAGGGCACGCTCTGGGTGGCGCCGGCCACCTGGCGGACGGTGCAGGACGCCAACCGGCCCGACGCCGCGGTGGCGGACGGGGTGTTCCAGGCCCTCGCGGTGCGCGGGGAGGGCGATCCGGCCGACCTGGCCCGTTCAATCGACGCCGGCACCGCCGGCGCCACCAGTGCGCTGACCCGGGATGAGGCCATCTATTCGCTGCCCGGTACGCGGCAGCAGAACAGCACCTTCACCGGGATCATCGCCGCCACGGTGATGGTCGCGGCCCTGGTGCTGGCGCTCTTCTTCGTGCTGCTCACCCTGGAACGGACGGCGCTCTACGGCACCCTCAAGGCGCTGGGGGCCTCCAGCCTGCAGCTCTTCGCCGGAGTGCTCCTGCAGGCCGTGGTGGTGAGCGCGATCGCGCTCACCGTCGGCATCAGCCTTGCGCTGGCGCTCGGTGGCATCGTGCCGGCCGGCGTACCGCTGCAGATCGAGCCGACGCGCATCATCGCCACCGTGGTGCTGATGATGCTCTCGGCCGCCGTGGGCAGCGCCGTGTCACTTCGCCGGGTGATCCGTATCGATCCGGCATCCGCAATCGGGAGGACCACATGAGCGCGCTGGTGATGCGGGACGTGCGGAAGGTCTACCGCTCCGGCGACGACGAGGTGGTGGCGCTGGCCGAGGCGAACGTCGAGGTGGCCGACGACGAGATCGTGGCCCTGCTCGGCCCGTCGGGGTCCGGCAAGACGACGCTCCTGTCGATCGCCGGAGGCCTTCTGTCACCGACGCAGGGGCGCGTCGAGGTGGGCGGCACCGATATCGCCGACCTGTCAACGCGCGACCTCACCCGCTTCCGTCGCGAGCGGGTGGGGTTCGTGTTCCAGGCCGTCAACCTGATCCCGTACCTCACGGCCCGGGAGAACATGCTGGTGGTCGACGAGTTGGGCCGACGCGACC
>JBIQJW010000018.1:3616-23106 GCA_044507145.1 Actinomycetota bacterium | reverse complement strand
TGCGCGTGGTGGCGCGGATGCTGCGCGACGCCGGCATGGAGGTGATCTACCTGGGCCTGCGTCAGCGGCCTGAAGACGTCGCCCGCGCCGCCGAGCAGGAGGACGCCGACGTCGTGGGCCTGTCGATGCACAACGCCAGCCATCTCACCCTGGGCCCGGCCATGGTCCGGGCGCTGCGCGAGCGCGATCTGCGCACCCCGGTGGTGATCGGCGGCATCATCCCGCAGGCCGATGAGGAGGCGCTGACCGACGCGGGGGTGGCGCGGGTGCTCGGCCCCGGCGCATCGGCCGAGGTGGTGGTGGCCGCGGTGCGCGCGGCCGCCGGGACGCCGGTGCGGTGACGGCCGGCATCGCCGCCCTCCTGGCCCGCGCGCGGGAGGGGCACCGTGGCGCCCTGGCCCGCCTCATCAGCGTGGTGGAGCGCGACGGCGCCGGCGCGCAGGAGCTGGCCGGCATGGTGGGGCGGGCGCCGACCGCCGCGCACATCGTGGGGATCACCGGGCCGCCGGGCGCCGGGAAGTCGACCCTGGTTGGTGCGCTGGCGGCGGAATGGCTGGCCGGCGGCGCGCGGCCGGCCGTGCTGGCGGTCGATCCCTCGTCGCCGCTCACCGGCGGCGCGATCCTGGGCGATCGCGTGCGCATGTCGCTCCCCGAGGCGGTCTACGTCCGATCCATGGCCACCCGGGGCGCGCGCGGCGGGCTGGCGGCCGCCGTGCCGGGCGTGCTGCGCCTGCTGGACGCCGTCGGCTTCGATCCCCTGGTGGTGGAGACGGTGGGCGTGGGGCAGGCCGAGGTGGACATCGCGGCGACCGCCGACACCGCGGTGCTGGTGAGCGCCCCGGGGTGGGGCGACGCGATCCAGGCCAACAAGGCCGGCGTGCTGGAGGTGGCCGACGTGCTGGTGGTGAACAAGGCCGACCGGCCGGGCGCGGGGGAGCTGCGTCGCGACCTGGATCAGATGCTCGACCTGGGACATACCACCGGCCTGGAGGCGCGTATCGGCGCGCGGCCGGCGGTGGTGATGGCCACGGCGCTCACCGGCGAGGGCGTCGAGCGGGTGGCGGCGGCCATCGCGGCGCACCGGGAGCGGCTGGACGACTCCGACCGGGTCGCCCGTCGCGGGCGGCGCACGGAGGCGGAGGTGGCCGCCCGTGCTGAGCGATTGCTCGCCGACGGCCTGACGGCGGCGTTCGCCTCCGAGGCGGGTCGGCGCCGGCTGGAGGCGGTCGGCGCCGGGCACATCACCGCGGCGGAGGCGGCGGATGCGTTCGTGCGGGAGCTCGGGTCCGGCGGGTGACGCGCGCCGGGTCGGGGCGCGTCGTCAGTGGCCGGGTCTGGCGCCCCACAGTGCGTCGCCCAACCCGGATGCGCGGGCGACCGGCCGGTCCACGGCGCCGCGCACCGCGTCGGCGGTGCCCACCACGATCAGGCGCGTCCGGGCGCGGGTGACGGCCGTGTAGAGCAGTTCGCGCGTGAGGATCGGGGAGGTGGCGGGCGGAAGCAGCACCGCGACCGTGCCGAACTGTGAGCCCTGGCTCTTGTGGATGGTCATGGCGTGCACCGGCGTGACGTCACCGAGGCGGGCCGGGCTGACGTAGACCACCGCGCCATCGCGCGGGAAGGCGACCGCCGGCGGATCGTCGCCGCGCGCCACCACCACGCCGGTGTCACCGTTGTAGAGCCGAAGCGACGGGTCGTTCGCCGTCACCAGGGCCGGGCGGCCGGGAGACCACTCGCCCGGAACGACGCCGTCATCCTCCAGCCACCGCTCCGCCAGCGCGTTCCAGCGCTCCACGCCGTACGTGCCGCGCCGGTGCGCCACCAGCAGGCGAAAGTCCCCGAGCGCGGCCAGGGCCGCCCGGGCATCGCCCGCGAGCGCGGGGGCGATGAGGGCCCGTCCGTGCTCGGTCACCCGTGCGCGCAGCGAGGGCGGCGCTGCGTTGGCGGGGTCGGCGTCCACCCACTCCACGTCGGCCCGGCCGGCGCCCAGCGCGGCCAGCGTGCGCGGTGCGTCGCCCAGCCGGATGGCCTCCGCCAGTTCGGCGATGGTGCCGCCGAAGCGGTGGGTGCGCCGCAGCAGTGCGATGCCGTCGCCGATGGCCGCGTGCCCCACATCGGCATCCGGCTCGGCGCCCAGCGCGCGCGCCAGCGATGCGCGCGCGGCGTCGCGCAGCACCGGACGCCGTCGTGCCGGCCCCACGATGTCCCCCAGCACCGCACCGGCCTCCACCGACACGAGCTGCGCGGGATCGCCTACCAAGACCAGCCTGGCGTCGGGCCGCAGCGCCTCCAGCAGGCGGGCCATCAGCGACAGCGACACCATCGACGCCTCGTCCACCACCACCAGGCTGTGCGGCAGCAGGTTGTGGCGGTGGTGGCGGAACCGTGTGGCGTTACCGGGCTGCCAGCCGAGCAGACGGTGCAGCGTGGATGAGGGCACGGCGGCCAGGCGTTCGCGGGCCGCAGGGTCCAGGGCCGTGGTGGCCAGGGTCTCGTGCACCGCCTCATGCAGGCGCGCCGCCGCCTTGCCGGTGGGGGCGGCCAGCGCCACCCGGCCAGGGCGCAGCGGATCCAGGCCGTCCAACAGCGCCAGGATGCGCCCCACGGTGGTGGTCTTCCCGGTGCCCGGACCGCCCGCCACCACCGTGAGGCGGCGCAGGGCGGCCGTTGCAGCCGCGGCGCGCTGGTCGCCGGATCCGTCGTCCGGGAAGAGCGCGGCGAGCGGGGACGCGAGGACGGACGGGTCGAGCTCGGTGGTCTCGCGCACACGCCGGTCGAGCGCGTCTGCCACGTCCCGCTCGTCGGCCCAATGGCGGTCGAGGTACAGACGCGTGCCCTCCAGGCGCAGCGGCCGGTCGGGGCCGCCGGTGCCGTCCACGTCCACCGCGTCCCACCGGCGCACCGCATCCAGCCAGGCATCGGGCGGGGGCCATTCGGGCTGCGCGGTGGCGTCCTCCGCATCGGCGCCCACCGTGGTCCCCGTCGCGGTGAGGTCCACACACACATGTCCCAGGCGTGGTGCCCGCACCGCCAGGGCTGCCGCCAGGAGGGCCGGGCCGGAGGCGGCACCTCCGGTGAGCCGGTCGAGCGCTGTGGCCACGTGCACGTCGGCGGCATCGAGCACACCGGCGTCCACGTACGGCGCCAGCGCGGGCGGCGCGGTCCGGGCGACGCGGCCGTCCAGCGGGTCACGGGCGCTCACGGAGCACCCTCGTCGAGCAGGTCGCTCAACTCGCCCACCAGGCCATCGGGCGGCACCCACCAGAACACGCCCGGGTGGTCGCCCGCGCCGGTGCCGGTCGCGGGGGCCATGCCCCTGAGGAAGAGGTAGCCGGCGCCGGCCAGGTGCCGCTCGGGGGCGTAGTCGCGCACGCGCCAGCGCAGGAAGCGGTGCAGGCACACCAGGTACAGCAGGGCCTGCAGCGGATAGTGGGCCTGGCGCATCGCGTCCGCCAGCGCAGCGGGTGCGTAGTGGGACGGTGCGCGGCCCAGGTGGTTCGTCTTGTAGTCGAACACCGCGAAGCGGTCGTCCGGGAGCCGCGCGACGAGGTCGAGCGATCCGGTGAGATGCCCGCGCAGCACCGGTGCGATCCCGGGCTCGCGCAGGCGGGCGGCGTAGGCCGCGAACGGGTCGTCCGGGGCCAGGCGGCGCTCCAGCAGCGCGGCGACGGCGTCGGTGCGCAGGTGTCCGGAGGGGCGGTCGCCGCCGGCCAGCGGCAACTCGAAGGCCAGTTCATCGAGCCGGTCGGCGCGGGTGAGCTGGGACAGTCGGAGCCCCATCGGGAGCGGCGTCTGTAGCGCGGACACGAGGCCCCTGGCCACCGCCGCGGGGTCGGCGAGCGACACATCCCACGCCGGCGCGCGTTCGGCCAGGCGACGCGCCAGGTCGTCACCCAGGTCCGGGTCGACGAAATCCACAGTCTCGAGCACCTCGTGCACCAGGGAGCCGAACCCCACGCCCGCCGGCGCGTCGGCCAGCGGCAGCGCGCCCCCGCCGGCCGGGGCGTCGCCGTCGCCGGCGGTCGCGGCGGGCTCGTCCGTGCGGCCTTCCTCCTCGGGCTCGCTGGCCACCATCGGCTCGTATGCCCCGGCCACGATGGCCGAGTACGACGTGCGCCGCCATGCGCGGTCCAGGGTCCGGTCCCAGGGGGCGACGTCCAGGTGGGCCGGCGCATCGGGGGCGGGCGTCCACGAGGCGTCGCCGCCCGCCGTGGTCTCCACGGCGATCAGGTGCTCGGGCCCGAGGGCCGCGATGGCGGAGGCGGCCTCGTCGTCGTCGGGCACCCGATTGCGGTGGTCGGGGAAGAGCAGGGCGTGCAACGGCGACAGCCGCGACCCCCACGACGCCGCCCACCACACCACCGCCGCGTGGCGTGCCCGCGTCAGCGCGACGTACGCCAGGCGCAGATCCTCCCCGCGCTCCTCGGCCAGGTACTGGGCGATGCGCTCGCCGGCGCCCTCGGCATCGGTCCCGCCGACATCGACCACCCGGCGCCCGCCGTGAGCGGCATCGTGCAGCACGCGCGGTTCCTTGGTGCGCGCCTCGCCCGCATCCCAGAGGTACGGGCAGAACACGATGGGGAACTCCAGCCCCTTGGCCCGGTGCACGGTGAGCACCTGCACGGCGGCGGCGTCCGACTCCAGACGGCGACTGCGCTCGTCGCCGCCCTCGTTGCGCACCCGGGCGACGCGCTCGGCGAGCCACGCCACCAGCGCCGGGGTGCCCAGGCGGTCGCGGTGCCCGGCGGCGTGGAGCAGCTGCGCCACGTGCCGCAGATCGGTGAGGGTGCGCTCGCCGTCGGTGCGGGCGAGCACCCGCCCGGCCAGGTCGTCCTCGGCGGCGATGCGCTCCAGCAGCCCGGCCACGCCGGCGTGGCGCAGGGTGTCGCCCATCTCGTGCAGGCGCCGGTGCAGGTCCTCCAGCTCGGCGTCGCCGGCATCGGCCAGGGTCGCGGCATCCCAGCCGATGAGATCGGTGAGTGCGGCGGCGGCGACCGGCGCGGGGGCGCTCGGGCGTTCCACCGCCCGCAGCAGCGCCAGCCAGTCGGTGGCCGCGGCGGTCTCGAAGACACTGCCGGCGCCGGCGATCACCGCCGGCACGCCGGCCGCCTCCAGCGCGTCGCGCACCCGGGACGCCTGGGCGTTGGTGCGCACCAGCACGGCGATGTCCCCCGGCGAGACCGGCGCGTCCGTGTCGCCGGTGCGCACCCGGGCCCCGGAGGCCAGCATGCGCGCGGCCTCGCCGGCGACGTCGGCGGCGATGTGGGCGCGCGCCGGCTCCACGGTGGCGTACCCCTTCGCGGTGAGGCGACCGATGTGCTCGGTGTCGCGCCGCGCGATGCGAACGCGCAGGGGCGCCCGTGGCGGGGTCTGCGCCAGCCCGGCACCCAGTTCCGGCCGCGCGGAGTGCACGGTGCGGAACGGGATGTCCTCGTGGCCCAGGTCGCGGCCGGCGAAGACGGCGTCCAGTGCGTCCAGCAGTGGCTGGTCCGTGCGCCAGTTGGTGGCGAGCGTGGCGCACCGGTCCGCGCGCGCGCCGGCCTGCAGGTAGGCGTGGACATCGGCGCCTCGGAACCCGTAGATCGCCTGCTTGGGGTCGCCGATCAGCACCAGCCGGGATTCGCCGAACGCGGCGCGCACGATGTCCCACTGCACCGGGTCCGTGTCCTGGAACTCGTCGATGAGGATGACGTCGAACCGCGCCCGCAGCCGCGCCCGTGCGGTCCCACCGCGTCGCGGGTGGTGCAGCGCCGCATGCAGGCGCAGCAGCAGGTCGTCGTGGGTCACCAGTCCCAGCCGGCGCAGCCGCAGCGCGAGTTCGGCGCGTGCGGCCTCCGCGAAGCGCGCCAGCGCCAGGTCCTGCGGGACGGCGGGTGCCAGGGGGTTCGCCACGGCCAGCCGGGTCGCGGCCAGCGCCGCATCGCGCGTGAACGGCGGGGTCGCGATGCCGCGGAACTCGCGAAGGAACAGATCGTCCACCACCTGGAGCTGCAGCTCGGCGGTGTCCTCCAGCGGCTCCGACCGCTCCACCCCGTCGGCGGCGATGCCCAGCGTGATGAGCATCTGCCGGCAGAAGCCGTGGATGGTGGTGATGGTGGCCGAGTCGAAATCGCACAGCGCCGCGTGGATGCGTTCGCGCCGGGCCACACGCTCGGTCGCCGGCCCGGCGATCGCCTCCAAACCCAGGTCGCCGTCGGCGGTGCGCAGGCCGTTCAACACACCGTCGGCCTCCCGCAGCCGGGACCGCACGCGCTCGCGCAGCTCGCCGGTGGCCATGCGCGTGAACGTGACCACCAGCAGGCGGTCCAGCGCGGTGCCCTCGGCGACGTGGCGGGCCACCAGGCCGGCGATGGTATGGGTCTTGCCGGTCCCGGCGCTCGCCTCCAGCAGCGTCACGCCCGACGGCAGGGGGCCGTCGGCGCGGAACGCCTCGACGGGCGCCGTGGTCACAGCGACTCCATCCGCTCGTGCTCCATCTGGGCCGTCCACAGGCGCAGGGCGAGCCGGCCGAACCGCGAGTCGGTGAGCATGTCCCAGCCCTCGCCGGCCTCGTCGTCGCGCGGGCGTTCCTCCATCAGGCGCCCCAGCTCGGCCCCGCGTCCGAACACCATCACATGCTCGGGGTCCTGATCCTCGCCGACGTGCTCCCACCCCGACTCCCACGCCGCCGTGGCGGCGCCCATCTCGCGGCCCAGACCGGCGAGCGTGGCCTCGGCGAACGCGTGGGAGGTGCGCAGCGACACGGGCAGGGGTTCGCGAAGGCCCCGGTCGAGCAGATCGACGAGCACGGCGAGCGCCTGCGTGGCACGCGCCCCCCGTGCCGCCGCGTCGCCGCCGAACGGCGCGAGGTGGGCCACGCTCACGCCGATCTCCCGCTTACGGGGTTTCTGCGACCGCCCCACGGCGGCCGCCGACCACTCACGGGTGGGATCGGCGGCGGTGAGCGCCAGAAGGCGGATCCACGCGACCATCCGCGGATGCGGGCCCAGCTTCGAGAACGTGTCCACCACCACCCGGTCGCCGGTGACACCGGGGACGGTGCCCACAAGGATCCGGCCGTCGGGCAGCGCGATCTCCACCGGGTGGGAGCGCCGCGGCGCGCCGCCGCGCAGGCGTGCCGCGATCTCGCGCACCGCCGCAGCGTCCTGCTCCACCTCGGCGAGTACCGCGCCGCCCAGCGGACCGGGCGGCAGGATGCCGCGGGCCAGCTCGGCGCGCCGGGCGGCCTCCGGATCGGCCCCCTCCTGGTCGGTGCGCAGCAGCCGTTCGCCCACGCTCCAGCGGTCCAGTGGACCCGGCGCCACGGGGATGTCCTCGGCACCACGCTCCTCCTCCCGGCGGGGGCTGATCCCCAGCCGCCGGCGCAGGAACGTGCCCACCGGCCGGCGCACGAACCGCATGAGCAGGTCCAGGTCGATCACGGGGGCCTCCGGCGCGGACAGCGGCCCCTCCAGGAACGGCGCCCGCGGGACGCGCGGCCCGGTCATGGCCACGGCCCCCGTCAGCGCGGCGGCGTCGAAACTCCACGCGGTGTCCCGCGCCAGCGCACCCGGCGTGAAGTTGCGCGGGTCGAACGGCTGCAGCGGATGGCGCACGGTCACGGCGGCCGACGCCCGTCCGCCCTGGGCGGCGACGGCGGTGGCGTCGATGGTGTCGGCCAGCTCGCCCAGCGGCACGGCGGGCGCCACCGGCAGGTTGGTGCGCTCGTCGAACGCCGTGTAGGCCACCACCAGCCGCTCGCCGGCGGCCATCAGCGCATCCAGCAGCAGCTGGCGGTCCTCTGCGCGCGGGTCGCGGTCGCCCACAAGCGGGTCGTGGGCCAGGATGTCGTCGCCGTCGTGCGCCGCGGTGCGCGGGAACGCGCCGTCGTCGAGGCCCAGCAGGCACACCATCCGGTGCGGCACCGAGCGCATCGGCACCAACGTGCACACCGTCAGGTGCCCGGTGCGGAAGTTCGCCCGTGTCGGTCGGCCACGCAGGCGGCTCGACAACAGCTCCAGCACCTCGCCGGGGCCCAGCGCCACGGTGCTGCCACCCGACTCGTCCACCACGGCGGCCAGCACCTGGGCCAGTTCCTCGCGCTGCCACGCGTCGCGCGGCGCCACCGCGCACAGCTCGTCGGCGGACGTGGCGATGGCCTCCGCCCACGCGCCGGCCGACTGGGGACGGGACAGGCGCCCGAGCGCCGCGCCCAGCCGATCCAGCAGTTCGGCCGTCCGCCCGGCCAGGTCCACATCGCCCGTCGCCACGTCGTCGAGCGGGAGGACGCCGCCGACGAGCCGTCCGGCCTCCTCGGCCATCGCCACGCCGGCCAGCAGCCGGTCGATCCCCGCGCGCCAGGTGTTCGCCTCCACGTCGCCCAGCCCGTAGGACGCGCGGTGCACCGCATCCAGGCCCCAGCGCACGCCGGCCTCCCGCACCCAGCCGTCCATCCGCGCCAGGTCGTCGTCACCCAGGTGGAAGCGCCGGCGCACCGGCTCGCGCGCCCCCAGGTCCAGCACCTCCGAGGCCGTGACGCGGGCCGGCACCAGCTCGAGCAGTCGTGAGACCACACCCAGCACCGGGTTGGTCTGGCGCAGCGAGCGATCGGCCAGGCGCACGTGCAGGTCCGGTGTGCCCGGTGCGTCGCCGGTGCGCTCGAACGCCGCGCGCACCAGCGGCGCGACCTCGTCGATGGCCGGGCACATCACCACGATGTCGCGCGGCTCCAGCGTGGGGTCCCCGGCCAGCGCGTGCAGCACGGCATCGCGCACCACCTCCACCTGCCGGGCCCGCCCGTGGCAGGCGTGCAGTTCGACGCTGCGATCCCCGGGTGCCACGACGACGCGCTCGTCGGCGTGTCCCGGCGCCGGCGCCCCCGGCGGCGGCAGGTCGTCGCGCACACCGTTCTGGAGGTGTGTGAGCAGGGAATCGGCGGCGCCACGCCCCGGGATGTGGTGGTCGGCGCCGGGGCGGTCGCCCAGCACCAGCTGCATCTCACGCGCATCGCGTCCCCACGACGCCAGCAGTGGATTGCGGGGGAGGCGGGCCGTCGGGTCGTCGGCCCGGCGGGGACGGACTCCGCCGGCGTGCGGCGCCACGCGCTCCCATAGCGCGGGGGACGGGTGCAGCAGGAACAGGTGCACATCGCGGTGGGCGCCCAGCGCCGCGAGCACGTCCAGATGCGACGAGGGGAGCCGCGTGAGCCCGAACAGCGCCAGCCGCTCGGGCAGCTCCACCAGGTCGGGCTGTTCGCGCAGCAGCCGCGCGGCGCGAGGGAGTCGCTCCGCGGGGCTCTCGGTGCCCAGGCGTGCCCGCAACAGGCGCCACAGATGCGCCTGCCAGCGCAGATCCGCGGCGATGTCGCCGTCGTCATCCTCCGCCCAGCGCAGCAGCATCTCGGGACGATGGACGGCGTAGTGGTCGAAGCGATCCGCCGCGGCGCGCAGGGTGGCGAACCGGCCGGCCTCGTCGCCGGCGGCGTCCAGGTGGTCGACCAGCAGCGCCAGCGCGGGGTCCTCGCGCCGCTCCTGCACGATCTCCAGCAGCGGCCACACCATGCGCTCGGCGCGCCACGGGTCGCTCCGCGGATCGCCCCCGGTAGCGGCGTTCACGGCGGTGCCCAGCAGGCGTCCGGGGAAGGGGAACTCAACGTTCGCGCACACCCCGTCGGCCGCACCGGCGCCGGCGCCCAGGCGCGTCGCGAGTCGTTGGGAGAGCCAGCGCTCCACACCGCGCGTGGGCACCGCCACGACATCGGCGGTGAAGGGGTCGGCGGGCGGGACCGACAGCACGTCGGCGAGCGCGGTGGCGAGCAGGTCTGCGCGCTCGGCGCGGTGCAGGGTGATCACACCCCAAGCGTCCCACATGGCCCGGAGCCCCCGGGCCGGGGCGCCATCTAAAACGGAGACCACACCGAGCCCTGCGGCTCCCCGAGGATCAGACAACACCAATTGGTTGTGTCATGACCGATTGATTGTGTACGGTGCGCGTATGAGCGTTCCCGCCCCCATCCTGAGCCCTCGTCAGCGCCAGATCGGTGGGTGCTGCATCGCCGCGGTCGAGCCCGACCTCACGTCGGATGAGGCGTCGGCGCTCTCGGGTGTTCTCAAGGCGCTGGCGGATCCCACTCGTCTGCGGATCGTCGACGCGATCCGCAAGGCGGCCCCCGAGGCCCTGTGCCAATGCGAGCTGTTGCCGCTCTTCGACATGTCCCAGGCCGCGGTCTCCAAGCACCTCAAGGTGCTGGTGACCGCCGGCGTCCTCGAATCGGAGCGTCGCGGCACCTGGACCTACTACTACATGCGCGCCGGCGCGCTGGAGGAGCTCACCTCATGGCTGACCTGAACGAACCATGCTGCGGCCCCGACGCGCAGGATTCGTGCTGCGAACCGGACGAAGGTTCCGGTTGCTGCGACCCCTCCGCTCAGTCGGACGGAACGTGTGGCTGTGCTGCGGACGATGGTGCCCGCGAGGACGACATCCGGGAGGTCGTCCGGGCCAAGTCCGCGGCCGCCGCTCGTCCGGCGCCCGCCGGTGCCGCGGCACCCGCCTCCTGCTGCGCCCCCACCGACGTCCTCCTCACGGACGAGGGCGGTACGCAGGTGTTCGGCGACGTCCACTACGGCGCCGATGACCTCGCGGCGTCGGGTGGGGCGCTGACGGCATCGCTGGGGTGCGGGGTGCCGACCGCCGTGGCCGACCTGCACGACGGCGAGACGGTGCTGGACCTGGGCTCGGGCGCCGGTGGCGACGTGTTCATCAGCGCCGGACGGGTGGGCCCCGGCGGACGCGCCATCGGATTGGACATGACCGACGAGATGCTGGACCTCGCACGGGCCAACGCCGCGAACGCCGGGCTCGACAACGTCGAGTTCATCAAGGGGCACATCGAGGACATCCCGCTGCCCGACGCCTCGGTCGACGTGGTCATCTCGAACTGCGTGATCAACCTCTCCCACGACAAGGACCGGGTGCTGCGGGAGGTCGCCCGCGTCCTCCGGCCGGGCGGCCGGTTCGCCGTGTCCGATGTGATCGCCGACGCCGACATGGACGAGTCCACCCGCAACGACATGGCCGCTTGGACCGGCTGCATCGCCGGTGCGCTCACCCGCGAGGAGTTCGCCGCCGCTCTGAACGCCGCCGGCCTCGACGGCATCGAGATCCGCGAGACCCACCGCGTCCACGAGCACGCCTCATCGGCGATCGTCCGCGCGGCCAAGCCCGCGCTCACCAGCCACTAACCAGGAGCCACGCCCCCATGCGTGTCGCCATCAACGGCTTCGGCCGGATGGGCCGCCTGTCCCTGCGCGCCGCCTGGAACCGCGACAACGGCCTCGAGTTCGTCCATGTGAACGAGCCCAACGGCGACGCCGCGACCGCCGCCCACCTCATGGCCTTCGACTCGGTGCACGGCCGCTGGGCGCATGAGACCCACGGAGACGGCGGGACGCTCACCCTCGACGACCACGACCTGCGCTACACGGAAGCGTCGACGCCCGCAGGGACCGACTGGGACGGCATCGACGTGGTGCTGGAGTGCTCGGGCAGGTTCAGGACCATCACGTCCCTCCAGCCGTACTTCGACGCCGGCGTCAAGAAGGTGATCGTGGCAGCCCCGGTCAAAGACGACCGCGCCCTGAACATCGTCATGGGCGTCAACGATCACCGCTACGACCTGGGCGTCCACGACGTCCTCACCGCGGCCTCATGCACCACGAACTGCCTGGCGCCGGTGGTCAAGGTCATCCACGAGGGCCTCGGCATCGAGCGCGGCTCGATCACCACCCTGCACGACCTCACCAACACCCAGACCATCGTTGACGCCCCGCACAAGGACCTGCGCCGCGCCCGCGCGGCCGGGATGTCGCTCATCCCGACCACCACCGGCTCGGCGACGGCAATCGGCCTCATCTTCCCCGAACTGCAGGGCAAGCTCGACGGGCTGGCGGTCCGCGTCCCGCTCCTCAACGCGTCCCTCACCGACGCGGTCTTCGAGGTCGCCCGGCCGACGACCGTGGAGGAGGTCAATGCGTTGCTGGCGGCAGCTGCCGGCGGCCCACTCCACGGCATCCTCGGCTACGAGACGCGCCCGCTGGTATCGGTCGACTACCGCGACGACCCACACTCGGGCGTCGTCGATGCCCCGTCGACGATGGTCACCGACCGCACACAGGTGAAGGTGCTGTCCTGGTACGACAATGAGTGGGGCTACGCCAACCGGCTCGTAGAACTGGCGGCGAAGGTCGGGGCGCAGCTCTGACCCAAGGCGCCGATCTGCGCAACTACGCTCTCGTCACCGGGGCGTACTGGGCCGACACCATCGCCGACGGCGCCAGCCGCATGTTGGTGCTGTTCTACTTCTACGAGCGCGGCTACAGCCCGCTCCAGGTCGCGATGCTGTTCCTCTTCTACGAGGTGTTCGGCATCGCCACCAACCTGGTCGGCGGCTGGCTCGCCGCGCGCTCGGGACTGCGCGCCACCCTCCTCGGCGGCTTGGTCGTCCAGCTCATCGCCCTGACCGCCCTCGGTCTGGTGCCCGATGCCTGGCTGGTCGTCGCGGTGGTGATGACGGCCCAGGCGCTGTCGGGCATCGCGAAGGACCTCACGAAGATGAGTTCCAAGAGCGCCGTCAAGCTGCTCGTGGCCGACGGCGATGCGGGAGCGCTCTACCGCTGGGTGGCGATTCTCACCGGATCCAAGAACGCCCTCAAGGGCGTGGGGTTCTTCGTCGGCGGGCTGCTGCTGACCACGGTCGGGTTCCGCGCCGGGATGCTCGCGCTCGCCGCGATGATCCTCATCGCCTTGGTCGGCGTGCTCACCTTCATGCGCGGCGACCTCGGCACGCCCAACGCCCAGGCGAAGTTCCGCCAGATGTTCTCCAACAACCGCGCGGTGAACGTCCTGGCGGCGGCGCGCATCTTCCTCTTCGCCTCACGAGATGTGTGGTTCGTGGTCGGCCTGCCCGTGTTCCTGCGCACGGTCCTCGGGTGGTCGTTTTGGCAGGTCGGCACCTTCATGGCCGTCTGGGTCATCGGCTACGGCATCGTGCAGGCCACCGCTCCGGGTCACGTGCGCAATCCCGATGGGCGCACCGCCATGTGGCTGGCCCTCGTACTCGCGGCGTTCCCCGCCGGCATCGCCCTCGCCCTGACGGCCGGCATGAACCCCGCGGTGACCGTCGTCGTCGGACTGATCGCCTTCGGCGTGGTGTTCGCCCTCAACAGCGCGGTCCACAGCTACCTGATCCTCGCCTACGCCGACGGCGACAGGGTCGCGATGAACGTCGGCTTCTACTACATGGCCAACGCCGGCGGACGCCTCGCGGGCACGGTGCTCTCCGGCGCCCTCTACCAATGGCAGGGGATCGAGGCGTGCCTGTGGGCGTCGGGCGTGATACTCCTCACCGCAGGGGTGCTCTCGCGGTCGCTCCCGCGTGCCGGCCGGCAGAGCACGACGACGCCGACGGTCGCCTGCGGTCCCGACCGATCCGAACCGACCGTCCGCCCCGTCGCACCGAGATTCACGCGCAGGACCCCACAGCAACCAAGGACTGAGAACAGCCCATGAGTGACCTGACGACGCCCACACCACCCGGCGATGCCCCCGGCACCCACTGCACCTGGTGCGGCGCCGAGTACACCGAGCCCGTCGCCCACGCGAGCGTGCCCTCGCCACCCGCGCGGAGGGCGCCCGATGAAACCGGCGACGAACCGCGGACCCATTGCGAATGGTGCGGCGCGGAGTACCCCATACCAGAGGGCGAGCGGTAGCCCCGCGGCGTCGCGCGCCGCAGCGCGAGAACGGTCGTCACCGTCAGCACGAGGTGCCCGACTCCGGGTCGAGGAACACCACACCACAATGCGCCCACCGTTCACGTCGCCCACGGCGACGGTCGCGTCGGCTGTGGTCCGCAGCCGTTCGTCGGCGCGCACACACCTCCGACCGGCCGGCCCGCCCGGCCCGCACGGTTTGACCGCGCCCGCCGGCGCCCCGAAGCTGCGGGCGGGCGGCGTGGATGTGACGGGTCGTCCGCACCCCATCCGAGGAGCGTCCGGCGATGTCACACGAGTTCCGCACCCACGCCCCCGGGCGCACCGTCGACCGGCTGGCGGTGGGCGACAGCGCCAGCGTCACGCGCACGTTCTCGCGGGAGGATGTGGAGGCGTTCGCGCGCATCAGCGGCGACGACAACCCGGCCCACGTGGACGACGACTACGTGGGCGTCACCGGACGGCGGGGCCGGCTGGTGCACGGCATGCTGGAGGCGGGGCTCATCTCGGCCGCCATCGGCACCGCGCTGCCGGGCCCGGGGGTGCTGTACCTCTCCCAGTCGCTCAAATGGCTGGCGGCCGTCCGCCCCGGCGAGGAGCTGACGGCCACCGTGACCGTGCGCGAGATCATCGCCGACCGCAACCGCGTGGTGCTGGAGACCGTGGTCACCCGCGCCGGGGAGCCGGTCCTCACCGGCGAGGCGCTGGTGATGCCCCGCCGCGCCCCGGAGGTGTGAGACCCCTGAGTTCTCAGACCGCCTCGAGGATGGTGGCGTTCGCCATCCCGCCGCCCTCGCACATCGTCTGCAGGCCGTAGCGCGCGCCGCGCCGGCCCATCTCGTGCACCAGGGTCGTCATCAGCCTCGCCCCGGTCGCCCCCAGCGGATGGCCCAGCGCGATGGCGCCGCCGTTCACGTTCACCCGTTCCATGTCGGCCCCGGTCTCCCGGGCCCACGCCAGGGGGATCGACGCGAACGCCTCGTTCACCTCGAACAGGTCGATGTCGTCCATCGTCAGGCCCGAGCGGTCGAGCGCCCTGCGGGTGGCCGGGATGGGCCCGGTGAGTCCCAGGATGGGGTCCACCCCGGCCAGTGCGAACGTGTGGAAGCGCACCCGCGGGGTGAGGCCCAGCCGTGCGGCCGCCCGCTCGGAGACGATGAGCATCGCGGCGGCCCCGTCGCTCATCTGCGACGAGGAGCCGGCGGTGAGGCGCCCGTCCTCGCGGAAGACGGTGCGCAGCCCGCCCAGCCGCTCCACCGTGGTGCCCGGCCGGATGCCCTCGTCGGCGTCGGCCTGCCACTCGCGCTCGTCGGTGCGCGCGGACACCGGGTGGATCTCGTCGGCGAATCGCCCCTCCTCGGTGGCGGCATGCGCCCGGCGGTGCGACTCGGCCGACAGTCCGTCCAGCTCCCGTCGTGTGAGGCCCCAGCGATCGGCCACCAGTTCGCCGGACTCGCCCTGGCTGATGAAGTCGTCCTCGCCCAGCCCCAGGCGCTCGCGCATGCGCGGCCCGTACGCCTCGGCCGGATCCGGTGCGTTGGCCCACATCGGGACCCGCGTCATCGACTCCACACCGGCCGCGATTGCGATGTCGTACGCGCCGGCCATCACGCCCTGGGCGGCGAAGTGGGCCGCCTGCTGGGAGCTGCCGCACTGGCGGTCGATGGTGGTGGCGGGGACATGGTCCGGAAAGCCCGCGGCCAGCACGGCGTTGCGGCCGGCGTTCACGCTCTGCTCGCCCACCTGGTCGAGGCAGCCCACCAGCACGTCGTCCACCTCCGCCGGGTCGATCCCCGTGCGCGCAACCAGCGCGGTGAGCACCTCGGCCAGCAGATCGACCGGGTGCCAGTGGGACAGCATCCCGTTGCGGCGGCCCACGGGTGTGCGCACGGCGTCGATGATGAAGGCGTCACTGGCCATGGGTGCTTCTCCTCGAGCGGGTACGGCGTGATGTTGACAGGCAGATACTCGGAATCCAAACTATCTCACGTCAAATGGTCGCGCCCGGGTCGACCGGGGCGCCGGCGGGAGGGCCGATGATCGAACGCGTCGCGGTGCTGGGGGCGGGGGTGATGGGCAGCGAGATCGCCCAGGTGGCCGCCGCCGCAGGGGTGCGGGTGCTGCTGGTGGACGCGGATCCCGCCGCGCTGGAGCGCGGCCTGGCGCATGTGGCCCGCATCGGCGAGCGCCGCGTCGAGCGCGGGCGGCTGGAGGCCGCCGAGGCGCGCGCGATCCTGGACCGCGTCCGCGCCGTCGACGACGTCGGCGCGGTGTCTGGGTGCGAGCTGGCCATCGAGGCGGTGCCGGAGGTGCTGGACATCAAGCGTGCGGTGTTCGCGTCGCTCGATGCGGCGCTGGCGCCCGGCGCGATCCTGGCGTCGAACACCTCCGGCCTGTCGATCAGCGACCTGGCCGCCGGGACGGGGCGCCCCGACCGGGTGGTGGGCCTGCACTTCTTCAACCCCGCCAGCGTGATGCGGCTGGTGGAGGTGATCCGCGGCACCGCGACGTCCGACGACACGCTGGAGCGGGTGGATGCGTTCGCCCGACGGCTGGGCAAGACGCCGGTGCGGGTGCGCGAGTGCCCCGGCTTCCTGGTGAACCGCATCCTGCTGCGCGCGATGTGTGAGGCCTACCGCGCGGCGGCCTCGGCGGGCGTGGACCCGGCACGGGCCGACGCCGCGGTGGTGGCCGGAGGGCCGGCCCCGATGGGCCCGCACGCACTGGGCGACCTGATCGGCCTGGATACCATGGAGCACATCCGCCGCGACCTGGTGACGGCCTACGGCGGGCGCTACGACGACGGGGGCGCCGTCGGGGCGAACGTGAGCGACGGCCGCCTCGGCCGCAAGTCGGGTGCGGGGTTCTTCGAGGGCGCCCCGTCGGACGTGCCGGCGCCGGGCGACGCCGCGAGCCGCGCGGTGGCCGAGGCCCACTACGCCGGCGCGATCGATGAGGCGCTGCGCTGCGTGGACGAGGATGTCGCCGCGCGAGCCGATGTGGACGTCGCCATGCGTCTCGGGTGCGGGTGGGAGATGGGCCCGTTCGAGTGGGACGCCGCGGGACGCCCGACGGCGTAGGGGTCAGTCGGCGCGGACCGCGGCCGCTCCGGCCTGGGGGTGCCGGCCGCGCAGCGCCGCTCCGATGACGAGGGCGGCCACCACGGCCACCCCCGCGCCGGTCACCGCGACCACGTGCAGCGCGTCGGCGAATGCCGACTGCGCCGCGCCCGCCACCGCCCCGGCGAGCTGCGCCGGCAGTTCCTCGGACACCGCGACGGCTCCGCCCAGCGTGTCGCGCGCGGCGTCGGCGGCCTCCGGCGGCACGGCGCCGGGGAGCCCGTCCGCCACGCGATCGCGGTAGACCGACGCACCGATGCTGCCCAGCACGGCGATGCCCAGCGCCCCGCCGAACTCGCTGCCGGTCTCGGAGATCGCGGCGGCGGCGCCGGCGCGCTCGGGCGGGGCCGCCCCCACCACCACGTCGGTGGCCACCGTGAACACCGGCGACGCCCCCAGGGCGAAGACCACCGACATCAGCACGAGGGTGGCAAGGGCCCCGTCGCCGCCCCCGTCCACCAGCACCAGGCCCGCCACTCCGGCGGCCAGGATCAGGAAGCCGCCCACCAGGACCGTGGCCGGTCGCACGACGCCCAGCAGCGCCGGGGTGGACATGGAGCCCACGATCATCGCGAGCGCCGACGGCAGCGACCAGAGCCCGGCCTCCAGCGGGGAGAGCCCGATCACCAGCTGCAGGTACTGCGCCATGAACAGGTACGCGCCGAACACCACGCCAAGGCCGATCATGTTCGACGACACCGCGGCGCTGAACGCCGGGACGCGGAACAGGCGCAGGTCGACCAGCGGATGGGTGAGGCGCCGCTGGCGGACGATGAAGAGGACCCCGGCCAGCACGCCGGCGGCGATGTAGGCCGAGGCCTCCCAGTGCCATCCGTGCGTGGCGCTCTCCTTGATGCCGTGGATGGCGGCCAGCACGGCCGCCAAGGACAGGACGGCGCTGGGGAGGTCGATGCGCCCCGCGTGCGGGTCGCGGAACTCCGGCAGCAGCAGGGGCCCGGCGATGAGCAGCAGCACCATCACCGGCACCGCCAGCAGGAACACCGACCCCCACCAGAAGAACTCGAGCAGCACCCCGCCCACCACGGGCCCCAGGGCCGCGCCGGCGGCGAAGCTGGCGGTCCACACGCCGATGGCGACGCTGCGCTGGCCGGCGTCGTGGAACATGTTGCGGATGAGCGAGAGGGTGGACGGCGCCAGCGTCGCGCCGGCCACGCCCAGCAATGCCCGGGTGACGATGAGCATCTCGGCGCTGGTGGAGAAGGCGGCGGCGATGGAGGCGGCGCCGAACGCGGCGGCGCCGATCATGAGCAGGCGCCGACGCCCGATGCGGTCGCCCAGCACCCCCATGGTGATGAGGCAGCCCGCCACGAGGAACCCGTAGATGTCCACGATCCACAGCAGCTGGGAGCTGGTGGGCCGCAGGTCCTCGCTCACCTCGGGCAGCGCCAGGTTCAGGACCGTGAGGTCCATCGTCACCAGCATGCACGGCAGCGCCAACACCGCCAGGCCAAGCCATTCGCGCCGTCCGGCCCGGACCTGGCCGGACGCGGCGGGCGTCGTCGGCGGCTCGGGCGTCGTCACCGCGTCAGGGTCCCATATCGGGGCGCCGGCGACCAGACGTCCGGTGCCGTCACGCCGGGGGCGTCTCGGCGGGGCGCCCCGACGCGCTGAGCGTCTTCGGGCGCTGAGCGCGCTCAGTCGGTGGGCGTGCGGTCCGCGCTGGCGGCCGGTGCGGCGCCCGCATCGGCGTGGCGGTCACGCGGTCCTTCGGCAGCCAGATGTGGGCGACCACGTAGGTGACCGCCAGGATGCCGGCCATGATGTAGAAGACCGTGCGGGTCGCGTGGGCGAAGTCGTCCTGGACGGCGGCGAGGATCCGTTCACCGCCCGGCCCGGTGGCGTCGCCCAGCGACGGGTGGGCCGCTCCCCCGCCCGACCGCGACAGGGCATCCGCGATGGCGTCGGCCTGGTCGCGCGGTACGCCGAGCGTGCCCAGCGACGACTCGACGTTGCTGCGCGTCTGCAGGATCAGGACCGTGCCGAGGACGGCCAGCCCGACGCTGGCGCCGAAGTTGCGCACCGTCTGGTTCAGCCCGGTGGCCTGCCCGTAACGGTCCGCGGGCACGCGGTTGAGGGCGTCGGTGCTCGCCGGGCCGAGAATCAGGCCACAGCCGGCACCGGCCATCACGATGTAGATCCACTGGTCCCCCAGGGCGAAGTCGTCGAGCGACTGCGCCCAGAGGTAGAAGCCGATGGCCCCCACCACGCACCCGGGCAGCACCGCCGCCCGCACGCCGCGATGGTCGTAGATGTTGCCGCCCCACTGGGCGGCGCCGCCGTAGCCGGCGAAGAACACGAGCAGGAACAGTCCGGCCGCCGAGGCGTCCTCGCCCAGGGAGATCTGGGCGTACATGCTCGCGAAGAAGAACACCGGCAAGAACACCATCATCAGGAGGAAGAGCACGCCGTTCGCGGCGGCGAAGCCCCGGTTGGCGAACATGCGCAGGTCGGCGATGGGGGTGCGGGCGCGCAGCTCGTACCGCACGAAGACGGCCAGCAGGACCACGCCCACGGCGATGCAGGCGATGGTGGCCGGAGAGGTCCATCCCCACTCGCTCGACTGCTGCAGCCCGAGCACCGACAGGCCCATCCCCAGCGC
>JBIQJW010000018.1:0-3516 GCA_044507145.1 Actinomycetota bacterium | reverse complement strand
TGCAGCTCGGGGATCGCGAGCGCAACGATCGTCTGATCGATGAACGTCATCGCGACGGCGAAGATCATGGCGGTGAGGATCAGGGTCCCCCGCCCGCCGAACGTGGCCATTCGTCGCCTCCGGTGTGTCGAGGGACGAGTATCCGCCCGTCGCAGCGGCGAGCGCAACGCTCATCTTCGCGCCGGTCGCACGCCTCCCCGGGCCGCGCGAGGCCGGGGTGGCGACCCCCAGGATCCGGCGTCGCGCGGACCCGCCGGCGGGGTCATCACGCGTATCCGAGCACCAGCGCGTGCGTCTGCGGAGTGATTCGTTTCCGCGCTCTGCGGTGATATTGGAGTCCGAGGCGCCCGAGATACCGCGGGCACCCGTCCCACCACCGAGGAAGGGCGGATCCCGCGATGGCAACCCACATGTACACGCCGGATCAGGCGTTCGCGGATCCTCCGCGCCGGGGGAGCACGGACGCGGTGGCGCCGCCGGTCGACGGGATCCTCGGCGCGATCGGCGGCACGCCGCTGGTGGAATTGCGCCGCCATCCGGTGTCGGCGCGGGTGCGCGCGTGGGCGAAGCTCGAGGCATGCAACCCCGGCGGGAGCGTGAAGGCCCGGCCGGCGGGCGCGATGCTCGCCGACGCGCTCGAGCGCGGTCTGGTGCATCCGGGCGACACGGTGATCGAGTCGACGTCGGGGAACATGGGGGTGGGACTGGCCCAGGCATGCCGCTACCACGGCCTCAGGCTGATCTGCGTGGTGGATGAGCGGGCGCATGCCACGAACGTCCGTGTGATGCGGGCGCTCGGCGCCGATGTGCGCGTGGTCACCACGCCCGATCCGGCCACCGGTGACCTGCTGGTGGCGCGCCTCGCGATGGTCAGCCGGCTGCTCGCGCAGATCCCCGGCGCGTTCTGGACGGATCAGTACGGCAACCCCGCGAACCCGGCGGCGCACGCCCGCGGCACGATGCGGGAGATCGACGTGGCGCTGGCGGGGCGCATCGACGTCCTCCTCGTCGCCACCAGCACCGCCGGCACGCTCGCCGGTTGCGCGGCCCACCTGCGCGCCGCCGGGCGCGATACGCGCATCGTGGCGGTCGATGCGGTCGGCAGCGCCCTGTTCGGCGGCACGCGCGGGCGGCGGATGCTCCCCGGGTTCGGGGCCGGGACCGAGACGGACCTCTCACGGTCCGTGCGCTTCGACGACCTCGTGCGCGTCAGCGACCTCGACTGCGTGGTGGGCTGCCGGCGCCTGGCCGCCCACGAGGCGATCCTGGCCGGCGCCTCCGGCGGTGGGGTGCTGGCGGGCCTCGAACGGCTGCTCCCATCCCTGGAACCGGGCGCGCGCTGCGCGATGATCCTCGCCGACGGCGGCGTCGGCTACCTCGAGTCGGTGTACGACGATGAGTGGGTGCGGCGCACGCTCGGTGTGACCCCCGCACGGCTGCGCGAGCTGGTGGAGGACGGCGTGACGTCGGCCGATGGCTGACCCGTGCCTGCGCGTGGCGATCGTGGGGCTCGGCCCCCGCGGCACGTACGCCCTCGAGCGCCTGCGTTCGCATGCGGCCCGGGCTGGGATCGCGGTGGCGGTGGACGCATTCGAGACGGCGCGGACCCCGGGGGCCGGGCCCCACTACGAGCCGTCGCAACCCGACTGCCTGCGGATGAATCTCCCGGCCGGGTCGGTGGACATGTGGCCACCCGACGCGCGGGCCCAGGGGCGGACCGACTTCGTCTCGTGGACGGCCGCCCGTGGCCGTCCCGTTTGCGCCGACGACTATCCGCCGCGCGGCCGGGTGGGCGAATACCTTGCCGACGGACTGGCCCGGATCCTGGCGGATCCCGGCCCGCTGACGGTGCGGGTGCTCCCGCGCCGGGTCGCCGGGATCACCCGGTGCGCGGGCACGTGGCGCGTCGACGCCCGGCCCGGCGTGGAGTACGACGCGGTGCTCCTGACCACCGGTCATCCCGTGGCCCGCCCTCCGGCCAGGCTCGAGCGGGCCGCGGCGCAGCGGCTGGTGGCGCCGCCCTACCCGGTCGAACGCCGGCTCACCCCGGAGCGGATACCGGCGGGCGCGGTGGTCGCGGTGCGCGGTTTCGCTCTCACCTTCATCGATTGCGCGCTGGCGCTCAGCGAGGGGCGTGGGGGCACGTTCGGCGCGATCGGCGCCGGGCCCTTCCTGCGGTACCGGCCCGGCGGGGGCGAGCCGGCGGTGATCATTCCGTTGTCACGCAGCGGCGCGTGCATGCGCGCGAAGCCGGCCGCGGCGCTCGTCGCCGGACGGGCCGATCTGGACGCCATCGCGCGGGAGGGGCGCGCGCGCATCGCCGCGCTGCCGGCCGGCGCGTCGGTGGAGGGCGATCTGGCGCCCGCGCTGGCCGAGACCGCCGTGCGGTGCCTGTCGGCGATGGGCGCCCGGAGCGTCGAGGGCTCCCGCTGCGAGGCGATCCTCGGCGACATGCTCGGCGGGGTGCCGGCGGGGCGCGACGATCCGCGGCGCGAGCTCGCCGTCTCGATCGCCGTGGCCTACGGCCGCCGGCGGGTTGACGCCGGCTGGGCCCTCGGTCACACGTGGCAGGTGCTGTATCCCGCGCTGGTCGCACGCCTGGGCGGCGACGGCCTGCGCCGGGTCGGGTGGCCGGCGTTCCACCGTCTCGCCGCGCAGATGGAGCGGGTGGCGTTCGGTCCGGGGGCCGGAAACGCGGCGCGCCTGTTGGCGCTGATCGACGGCGGTCTGGTGCGCCTGGACCATGTCGCCGGCGGTGACGTGGTCGCGGGCGCCGACGGGTGGCCGGAGGTCCGCTCGCCAGCCGGTGCCCTGCGGGTGGACCGGGTGGTGGACGCCGTCCTCGCGCCGCCGGGTGTGGTTCCGGGGGATCCGCTGGTGGAAGGGCTGATCGGCGCCGGCCACGCGCGGATCGCCGCGGGCCGACGTGGGCTGGACGTGGATGCCGCCGGGCGGTGCCGCGGCCGGACCGGTGCGGTGACCCCCGGGCTCGCGGCTATCGGGCGCGTCACCGAGGATGTGGTCGTGGGCAACGACACGCTCAGCCGCACCCTGCATCCGACGCCCGACCTGTGGGCGCGGGCGCTCGTGGAAGACCATGCGCGGCGGACCCGCCACGGCGCCGAGGCGCTCGCGGTCCCGTGAGCGGCGTGGATCCCGGTGCGCGCTGCCGCGGGGTGACGCCGCTCACGGCCCGTCTGGAGGGCTGGCAGCGGGCGCTCGTGGGTGACCCGGGCCGGTTGGCGGCCCTGCTCGCGGCCCACGGGTCGCCGGTGAACGTGCTGCATCCCGATCCCCTCGGGCGTCACTCCGGCGAGCTGCAGGCGGCGGCGCGCGGGTGCGGGCTGGCGCTGCGGGTCGCGTTCGCCCGCAAGGCCAACCGGGCGATCTGCTTCGTGGATGAGGCGCGCCGCTTGGGGCTCGGCGTCGACGTGGCGAGCGAGCGGGAACTCGGCCAGACGCTCGACCGCGGCGTGCCGGCCGCGGACATCATCGTGACGGCGGCCGTGAAGCCGG
>JBIQJW010000017.1:16914-23374 GCA_044507145.1 Actinomycetota bacterium | reverse complement strand
AGGCCGTCGTGGGTCATGCCGCGCTCGACCTTGACGCCCAGTTCGGGCACGTCGGCGAACTTGATCGTGTTGTTGGGCTCGCTGTAGATCGCCGCCGACAGGTCGGTGCCGACCTTGCGGGCGTCGATGTCGAACGCCGCGGTGAAGTTGATGTCGCGGATGTGGTAGCCGCCGAGGTCCACGTGCATCAGCCCGGGGACGAACTCGTCCGGGCTGGCGTTCTTGTAGTACTCGACGCCCTGGACCAGCGACGAGGCACAGTTGCCCACACCGATGATCGCTACGTTGACCTTGTCGCTCACGGGCGCATCTCCTTGGCGCTCGGGGGGTGACACGCCCTGTCAGGGGTGCCTGCACTAAATCGTGGACCGTTTTTACACGAACGGGTCATTAGTGTAAAGTCGCCGCCGTGAGCAGGACCCTGGTGGGATACGTGCGGGTCGCACCGCGCGAGCGGGCCGATGAGCGGCCCACGCTCGACGCCCAGCGCGCCGAGTTGCAGCGTGCCGCCCAGGCGCGGGGTTGGACGCTGCTGCGCATCGAAGAGGATGTCCGCTCGGGCCGGACGTTGCGCCGGCCGGGACTGCGCGCCGCGGTGCAGGCATGTCGCGACGGCGAGGCCCAGGGCATCGTGGCCGCGCGCCTGGACCGGCTCACGTACTCGCTGGCGGGCCTGGCGGAGCTTGTGCGCACGGCGGTTGACGAGGACTTCACCGTCATCTCGCTGGACCCGGACGTGGACATCGCCTCGGACGGCGGCCGCGCCGTGGGGGTGGTCCTCGCGGAGGCCGCGCGGTGGCAGCCCGCGGCGATCGCGAAACCTGGTCGCGCGATGGGCGGCCGCGTGGGCCGGCCGTCGTCCACTCCGGCTCCGGTGGCCGCGCGGATCCGCGAGCTGCGCGATCAGGGGATGACCCTCCAGGCGATCTGCGACACCCTCAACGAGGAGCAGGTGCCCACGCCACGCGGCGGGGCCGAATGGCGCCCCACCTCGCTGCGTTCGGTGCTGCGCGCCGACTCCTGAGGCCGGGTCAGCCCCGCTTAGGGCAGGTGAGTCCCGCGTCGTCCACGTAGCCGAGCCACCGTTCGGCCGTGGCGGCGAAGGGGCGCCCGGGGTAGAGGGGTGCCAGGCGCTCCAGCAGCAGCACGTGGTAGCAGTGGTAGTTGAGGTCTGCGAGGTACGTCTTCCAGGGCCGCCCCCCGCTGAGCATCCCGTAGTACGTCCACGCACCGGTATCGTGGTCGCGCAGATGGCGCGCCAAGGTGGCGGCTCCCTCATCGGCAAGCCGCCGCGCCTGGGCGCCGACGCCGGTGGGATCATCGCCGCCGCCCGAGGCGAGCATCGCGGCGGATGCGCCGCGAAGGTTCAGCAGCGTGACCATGAACCCGTTCAGCGCCGCGCCGGTCCACGGGTTCGCGCCCGGGTTGGCCCGTTCCACGTACCAGGGGGCCGGCGGCTGTGTGGACGCCATGCTCACCATGCTGCGCGCGCCGCCCCGGTCCACCGGCACCGCCAGCGCGGCGAGGGCGCGCCCGGCCGCGTCCGCGAACCGCGGGTCACCGGTCTCCCGGTGCGCGTTCGCCATCACCAGCGCCAGGCGGCCCTGGGCCATGCCGGAGATGCCCGGGCGGATGGCATCGGGGTCGCCGACGATGTCGTAGTACTCCCACACCAGGATCCGGGTGCCGCCCGTGGTCACCTCGACCCCCATGGGAAGCATCACCTCGGCGAGCTCGACAACGCTCAGGTCGGCATTGAGGTCGCGCCAGCGCCCCGTGGTGGCGACCGGGTTGGTGGTGAAGCCCTGCCCGACGCGGTGGGTGAGGATGACGCCGTCCTGGTCGCGCAGCAGCACCTGGCCGGAGGGGTGGGGCCACCGCGAGTACCACCATGCGTTGGCGCGCAGTGCACGCGACACCGTGGCGCGCCGACCCTCAGGAACCGCGCCGGCATCGGGCGAGAGGTATCGCCGCCACAGCTCGAGCTGCCGGGCCACAGCACGCGCGGTGGGCGATCCCGGCGCCGCGCGCAGCCGCGCCGCCACCAGGGCGCGGCGGGCGGCATCGGAGCCGGTGAACGCCTGGCCGGGTGCGATGCGGCGGGTGTCGGGAGGTGGGCTCGATGTGCTCACCACGCGCGGTGTCCTCTTCGTGGGCGGGGCCGGCTCAGGTGCGGGTCGAGGGATCGGGGAAGCGGTGGTCGGCCGCCGCGCGGTGCTCGGCTGAGGCTCGGGTACAGGTTCAACCGGTGCCGGCGGTGCCGACGGTGCCGACGGTGGCGGCGCAGGCGCGGGCCGGGATGCACGGGTGCTGGGTGCCTCGGCCGTCGTGGGTGCCGACGGCTCGGCCGGGCGCGTCCGCGGTGGCGGGACGGGGACCGGATCGGACACGGTCCTGGGCGGGTCCGTGGGGGTGGTGGAGCCGGGATCCGCCGGCGGCGACGGCTGGGGGAGCAGTGCCTCGGCGGCGTCCGCGGCGGGGTCCGTGAGCGGCGGGGGTGCGCCGGCGCCGGGTCCACCGGTGTCGATCATCGAGGCGGCCCACCAACCGGCACCGAGGGCGAGCGCCAGGAGCGCGGCACACGCGAGGGCGAGTCGTGCGGACACGCCCACACTCTCCCATGGCGCCCCGGTCGGGGTGCCACGGGAGCGGCATGCGACCTACGTGGCCGACGCTCGCGGCGGGTCCGTCGGGCCGGCCGGATCCTCGCCGGCGGCCTCCGCGTGCGGCGGTTCGATCGTGAAGCGGGGGAGGATGCGGTCGAGCCACCTCGGCATGTACCACATCCTGTCGCCACCGATGTGCATCAGCGCCGGCACGAGGATGAGCCGCGTGATGAACGCGTCGATCAGGACGGCCAGCCCGAGCGCCAGTCCGAACTCCTTCACGATCCGGTCCTCGCCGAGCAGGAAGGAGAGGAACACCACCGCCATGATCAGCGCCGCCGCGACCACCACGCGGCCGATGGCCGCGACACCGCGTGTCACCGCCGTGCGGGCCGGGTGGCCCAGCGTGTACTCCTCACGGATCCGGCTCACCAGGAACACCTCGTAGTCCATGGAGAGTCCGAAGAGGATCGCGAACACGATCACCGGGACGAACGATTCGATCGGTCCGGTGCGATCCAGCCCGATGAGCCCCTGGGCCCAGCCCCACTGGAACACGGCGATGAGGACGCCGAAGGCGGCCATGGCGGACAGGAGGGTGGTGAGCGCCGCCTTGAGGGCGATCACCACCGACCGGAATGCCATGGACAGCAGCACGAACGTGATGCCGATGGCCGCCAGGAGGAACAGGGGCATGCGGTCGTAGATGCGTTGTGAGATGTCCTCGAACGCTGCCGTCGGCCCGCCGATGTAGGCGCGCGCGCCGCTGTCGGCCAGTACCGCGTCCACGGTGTCGCCGCGCAGCGTCTTCACCAGGTCCTGCGTCTCGCGGTCCTGCGGCGAGGTGGTGGGGAAGACCGTGATGACGGCGGCATCGCCGCCCTCGTTCACCACAGGCGGGGCGACGAACGCGACCCCGGGCACCTGCTCCAGGGCCGCCGCCATCCGGTCCGCCGAATCGCTGCCCGCCGGCTGATCCACGGCGATGATGAGCGGGCCGTTGAAGCCGGCGCCGAAGCCCTCGGCCAGCAGGTCATAGGCCTTGCGGGTGGTGGTGCTGGGCGGGCTGGACCCCGCGTCGCTGGCGCCCAGCTGCGCCGAGGCCACCGGGATGGCCAGAACCACCAGGAGGGTGATCGAGGCGATCACGCACGGCCAGGCGTTGCGTGTGACGAAGTGGCCCCAGCGGTTCATCCGCGAGTTCTCGCGCGACGACTCGGAGTCGTTTGAGAGCTTCACGAACGGCACCTTGAACCGGTCGATCCGGTGGCCGATCAGGCTGAGCACCGCGGGCAGCAGCGTAATGGCCGCGATGACGGCGGTGACCACCGTGATGGCGGCGCCCAACCCGAGCTTGGTGATGAAGTCCAGGCCGATCACCGCCAGGGCGCTGATGGAGATGGCGACGGTGAGACCGGCGAACAGCACGGCCCGCCCGGCGGTGGCCGCGGCCACGGCGGCGGCGCTCTCCCCGGACAGCCCGTTGTGGATGCCCTGACGGAAGCGGGTGACGATGAACAGGGAGTAGTCGATCCCGACACCCAGTCCGAGCATCGTGGCGATGATCGGCGTGATGGTGTTGAAGTTCGTGACCGCGGCGGCCAGCGTCAGCAGGGACAGCCCGAGGCCCACGGACACCAGGGCGAGCAGAATCGGGAGCCCCGCCGCCACCAGTCCGCCCAGCAGGAAGATCAGGATGATGATGGCCGCCACGAGCCCCAGCAGTTCGCTGGTGCTGCTGGAGGGCTCTTGGGCGGCCTGAATGACGGATCCGGTGAACTCGACCTGTACCGGGGTGCCCTCAACGGCCGCGCGGGCGTCGTCCTGGAGGGCGTTGATGTCGGATGTGGGGATGTCGAACGCGGGCGCGCTGAACTGGACGTCGACGCGCGCGATGCGGTCGTCGGCGCTCAGGGCGCCCTCGGTTCCCTCGAACGGATCGCCGACCGACTCCACACCCGGGATCGATCCGGCTTCGGCCAGCGCCGCGTCCACGGCCGCCTTCGCGGCCGGGGCACGCAGGGTCCCGTCTTCGGCCACGAAGACCATGGTGGCCGAATCGCCCGAACGCGACGGGAAGCGCTGCTCGAGCAGATCCGTCGCGCGCTGGGCGTCGGAGTCCGGGATGGTGAACTCGTCGACCAGCGTGCCGCCGACCGTGGCGACCGCGCCGATGATCACGACGGCGACGACGATCCAGGCGCCGATGGTCCGCCAGGCGTGCCGCGCACAGGCCCGGGCCAGCGCGGAGAGGAACCCTTCGTGCTCTGTCCCCGACTTCAGCCGGCCGTTGCCGTTGCCGTGTCCGTCCATCTGCGCCATCCGCCCGTCGTGGTGGCAGTGCCCGGCACCGCACCGGATGGCCCGGAACCGCGGGCTATCGTCTCAGGAGGTGCCCTGCGTTGGAACAGGACACGGCAAAATGTTGCGTAAGGGCGCGCCGCGGCCGGCGCGCCCCCGGCACGGGCCGTCAGTCGGCCCAGAAGTCCGGCAGCACCTCGCCGTCGCCCGCGAAATGGCGGCCGAACACCAGCAGGTCCATGCCGTCGGCGCCGGCCTCGAACCGCCGGGCCGTCTCCGGCGCCACCCGCAGGGCGTCACGCTCGCGCAGTTCGACGACGCGATCGTCCAGCTTCACCCGGCCGTCACCGGCCAGGACCACGTAGATCTCCTCGGCCTGCCGGTGGCGGTGGCCGAACGCCTGCCGCTTGCCGGGCTTGAATTGGTGCAGCGCGAGCCCGACCTGCTCGGCCCCCAGCGCCCCGCGGGCGAAGCGCGCCGCGCCCCATTCACCCTGGCCGTGCGCCGCGGCGGCGTCCTCGACATCGGCGAGGTTCACCAGCTCGAACCCTGACATGCCCACCTCCGTGCGGTCTGGATCGGATCGCACGCCAGGATAATGGCCCGCGCGCGGCGCCGGCCGCGAGGACGTGCTCAGGCGGTGAGGCTGAGCGTGGGCGACAGCTCGGCCAGGGCCGAGTCGTCCAGATGCTCCTCGAGCCGCGCCAGGCGGTCGAGCAGTGCCTGGGAGGGACGGCTGCCCTTGCCCGCGGCGTCGGCGCGCCGCAGCAGGCAGACGGCCTCGGTGAGGCGACCCAGGTGGCCTGCGAGGTCGGCCGCCTGGCCGGCGTCCTGCTCACGCGGCATGTGCCAGCGCACCAGGGTCTCCACGGTGACGATCGCCTCGTGGTCGTATCCCAGGCGGCGCATGATGCGGCCGACCATGATCGAGCCCACCTCTTCGTGGCTGAGGTACCCGGCCTCGTGCCAGCCCCCGTAGTGCATGTCGCCGTCGGCTCCGCGAAAGGCGGCGTCCGGCTTGCCGATGTCGTGCAGGAGGGCGGCGAGGCGCAGCAGGCGATCCGCGGTCTCGGTGGCCATCGCGTCGACCACCGCGAACAGGTGCTCATCGAGCGGGAGCGCGTGGTGCCGGGTGCGCTGGTCGTATCCGATGCACCGCTCGATCTCCGGGAGCAGCGCGACCAGCCGGCCATCGTTGCGCGCGGCGCGCAGGGCCCGTGAGGGGCGCGCTCCGGCGAGCAACTGTTCCAACTCGGCGCGGGCGGTCCTCACCGGTGTCACATCGGGGGTGCTGTCGGCCGACCTCGTCATCAGGCATTGACCATAGCGGCCTCTCCGGTCAGATGGCTCGTACGCGGTTAGGTGCGGGCAAAGTCCGAGCCCGGACGCGATGTCGGGCCCGCCGGACACACCGGCGGGGCGGGGCGCCGGCATGGCGCGGGCGTGCCGGGCCGAGCGCCGCCACCGCGCCCAGCGCGTGCGGTGGTCCGATGCGTCCATGGCCCGCTCCTTTGTGCCGCGACCGATGGGGGAGGCATCGGCACGCCGGCGCA
>JBIQJW010000017.1:0-16814 GCA_044507145.1 Actinomycetota bacterium | reverse complement strand
ATGGCCCGCTCCTTTGTGCCGCGACCGATGGGGGAGGCATCGGCACGCCGGCGCAGCTCCTTGATAAAGGCCCGTCCTCGACCGGCGCCGCCCGCCGGGAGCGGGGCGACGGGGACGCCCGGACTCGGCGGCTCCACTCTCGGATGCTCCACGACGGGCGCATCGAGCTGTCGAAGATCGGGCTGCGCGACGACATGCCCATCGTCTGACGGGCCCGGGGGCGCCGGCGTCAGCGCACGGCCACCCGCCCGCTGGCGAAGCCGGTCCGGATCCGCTCGGCGTCCTCGTGGGACGCGTGGACGACCATCGAGAGGATCGCGGCGTGGACCTCCGGGTCGTCGCGCACGATCCGCGCCCAGTGATCGCGGGGGAGTTCGAGCGCCTCGACCTCGCCCTCGGCACGGAGCGTGAGCGGGTGGGGGTGCCCGGTTGCGACGTAGGTGCCGCCGATCGTGGCGCCCGGCTGGAGCAGCGCGACCGGTCGGTCGGTCCCGTCCGAGAGTTCCAGGGACGAACGGATGCGGCCCGAGAGGAGCACGAAGGCGCCGCTGTGCGCGTCACCCTGGCGGACGATGACATCGCCGTCGGCGAACGTGTGCGGGGCGAGTTCCGCCCGCAGCCGTTCGAGGAGCGCGGGCGCGCAGTGGTCCAGCGCCGGGTGATCGGTGAGGTCGAAGCGGCGACGATCGGTGGGGCCTGCAGCGTGGCGGCGCAGCAGCTCGTCCTCGATGAAGGCGATGGCCTCGTTGGCGCGCGGGTAGACCGTCGGAGTCGCATCACCCTGCGGGACCGGGCCGTTCGAGAGCCGACCCTCCGGATCCACCAGGAGCACGTCACAGCCGGCCTCACGCAGATCGTCGCGCAGGCGGACGAGGATGCGCCGGCTGATGTCGGCCACCTCGTCGACCCCGCGCACGTCGGCGACGATGAACTCCAGGCCGGCGGCCGCGTCGTGTGCCATCGCGCGCACCGCCGACTCGGCGCCGGCGAACAGCAGATCCCCGTGCAGTTCGTAGACGCGGGCCCGGCGCCCGATGCGGCCGAGGACCGCGCGGTCGGCGCTCGGACGCCTGCGCGCCGAGGGCACCTCGAGGATGTCGTAGGAGGTGCGGATGGCGCTGAGCGATCCGCGACCCACGTGGAACGCGTGCAGCTCCAGCTCAGTCGAGAGGCGGCGGCACGCACGCACGGCGCGGACGCTGTTGCCGTGGGCGTCGAGCCGCGGGGAGAAGGCCGCGATGGCCAGCTGACCGGGCAGCACCGCCACGATCCCGCCGCCGACGCCGCTCTTGGCGGGCATCCCGACCTGCGCCAGCCAGGCGCCCGACGCGTCGTACATCCCGCAGGTGGCCATCACGCTCAGGACGCGCTCGGTCAGCTCGGCCGACAGCACCGCCCGTCCGGTGGCCGGGTGCGTTCCGCCGTTGGCCAGGGTGGCGCCCATCAGCGCCAGGTCGCGACAGGTCACCGCCACCGAACATGAGCGCAGGTACACCTCGTGGACCGTGTGCGGGTCGTCCTCGATCACGCCGAACTCGCGCAGCATGTGCGCGATGGCCCGGTTTCGGTGGCCGACCTCCAGCTCCGAGCGGAAGACCTCCTCGTCGGGTGCGAGATCGCGGCCCGCGTACGCCGAAAGCGTCGCGGTGATGCGTGCGGCCTGCCGGTCCGGCGTGTCGCCGGCCACGAGCCCCGCGGCCACCAGCGCGCCGGCGTTGATCATCGCGTTGCGCGGTCGGTGCGTGCGCTCGTCCAGGCTGATCTGGTTGTACTGCTCGCCGGACGGCTCCACGTCGATCCGCGCATCGACAGCGGCGAGCCCGCGGTCGGCGAGCGCAAGACCGTAGGTGAACGGCTTGGCGATCGATTGGACCGAGAACTCCATCCGGGTGTCGCCGGCCTCGTAGACGTGCCCATCCGCGGTGGCCAGGCACAGGCCGAACGTGTCGGGGGCCACGCCGGCCAGCGCCGGGATCCCCTGGAGGACCTCACCGGACTCGTCGTCGGCGCAGTTCCGGTGGACGGCGGCGACGAGTTCGTCGATCAGCGAGGCCATGCGGGGCAGGCTACCTGCGACGCACCCGGCCGGATCGGAAGGGAGCCGCGGCAGCCGGTGCGCCACCGCTCAAGGATGGCGACGACCAGGCCGATCGCGGCGAGCAGGATGTCCGGCGACGAGTCGCATACGACCGCTCACACCTCCACCGCCGGTGCGATGGACGGTCATTCGATTCCCCACAGCGGCTGCGCGGCGGCCTGGCTCCATCGCGGCGGGGGCCTTCGAAGTTGAGCGATGTTCGCGTACGATCTCGGCGCGATCCGAGGCGCGAGCGCCATCCGGATCACCTCGTATCCGTAACCGGGAGTGCGTTGTGACGTACGCGGTGAGGCGGGCCACCATCGCACGGCGCCGTCGACGGGTGGTCGCCGGCGCTGCGTTCGTGCTGGCCGCGGCCGCGTTCGGCGCGGTCGGCGTGTCGTCCGCGGTGGCGGCCGCGCCCGTGTGCAGCGAGCCGACCCCGCTGTTCGCCACGGTGGCCGGGAAGCTGCACTCCTACGCGCCCGACGGGACGCCACGGGGTGTGTTCGATCCCTCACGCTCGGCGCCATCGCCTTCGCCTTGGACGGGCATCTCTACGGGATACCGGACAGCTCCCAACTTCACCGGTTCGATGAGGCGACCGGCGAATCCGTCTATCACCGGTCCATCAGGGGGCCTCTGTCCGATGATGGACTCGCCCCCGTCGCGGTTGAAGCGCTCACCGGGCTCCCGAACGGCAAACTTCTCGCCGCGGTCGCCGACCGCTTCACTCTGTACGAGATCGATCCGGCGACCGGCTCGTCTGTGAGGTGGGGGCGACTCCCGGACACGACGCCCGGGGATCTGTTACCGCTGCCGGACGGTGGTGTCCTCTACGTTGCCCGGAACAACGACCACTTTGGCCAGCCGGTCTATCTGCGGCTGCACCGCGATGGGACCTCGACCCAGGTCGGGCGGAGCTACCACCAGCCGCGCGGCCTGGCCCGGTCCGCCGGCGCTATTCACACTTTCGCGCCCACCGGGGCGATCCGACGCCTTGACGCTGAGCCGACCGCGGAGGACTGGTACAAGCTGCTCGTCGGCACGCTGGTCACCTCCGTCGCGGGGACGCAGTTTCAGGATGCGGCATCGCTCGGCGACCTCTGCACGGCCCTCACCGCGGATGTGAGCGCCAGCGCGCCCGCCGGCGCGACGCTCCAGCCCGGAGAGACGGTCACCTACACGCTCACCTTCGACAACTCGCAGGGCACCGCCCCCGCGATGGTCGACCACATCGTCGACATCACCCTCCTGGTCGACGATGCCCACATCACGGCAGCACCGGAACCGGGCGCTGGGGCCGGGCTCACGGTCGGACCGCTCGCCACCATGGATGGGCGCACGGGCGTGCCCATCACCGGGCAGGTCGGCGCCGGGTCCACCGGCACCGTCACCTTCACCGCCACCGTCGCGACCACCGGCGACCGCCGCATCGAGGCCCATCTCCTTTCTGCCGGTCAGACGCCCCCCGCCGTGTGCGATGCATCGTCGGGGGCCTGCATCGGCCATGAGGTGGCCGCCCCGGATCCCCCCAACCCCGATCCGAACCCGGACCCCGACCCGAACCCGGACCCCGACCCGAACCCGGGTCCGAGCCCGGGCCCCGACCCGGACCTGGACCCGGGCTCTGCGCCCCGGCCGCCGGCCCCGCCGGCGGGCTCAGGGCCGCCCATCGCCGCACCTCCTGTCACACCGCCTGCGCCGGCGCCGTCCGTGCGGCGTCCGGTGGTTGCGGTGCCGCTCGCCGCGCCCAAGATCACCGCGCTGCCCCGGCGCCCGTCGCCCACGACCCGGATCGTCCAGCGCGTGCGGCTCCCGCACACGGGCCGCCACACCTTCTTCCTGCGCGACCGCGCCACCGGCACGCGGGTGCGGTGGCTGCGCGCCAGCCGCATCGGGGCACGCACCCTCACGCGCCCGACCCTCACACCGGTCCTCGCGATCTCGAAAGCGAACCGCCGTCTGGTGATCACCGCCCGCGTCGGCGCCCCAGCCCATCGGGTGCGCGCCGGCCGCCTCGAGCTGCGCGTGGTCCTCAAGCGGCCCGGAGAGCCCCCCTCACACACCGTGATCCCGCTCAGGCCGGCCCGCGCCCGCTGACGCCCGAACAAGGGGGGCGGACGGGGTCGCCGCTCTTATCTGGTGAGCCACCACTTCAGGATGGCGACACCGAGGCAGATCGCGGCCAACAGGATTCCGGCGAGGAACACCCTCAACGGCGCGCGCTCGCCGACCGCGTACCCCACGATCCACCCAAGCGAGGCCAGGCGCACCAGCGTCACGGCGATCGCGAGCACGAGGCCCGCGCCGGGTTCGAGCCAGCCCAGGAGCGCGGCGACCATGAAGATGCTCGGCAGAAGGGCGGACGTGACCGTCGGTACGGCATGGCGGATGTCCTGACGGACGTCGGCCGACGTCGGCCTCCGGTCCGTCCGCACCCGCAGGCCCACGGAGCTCGCCACCACGTGGGCGACGAACGTCGACAGCGCGGTGCCCCAGACGTACGCGAGGCCTCTGGGGCCGGTGAGGGCATCGGGCTGGAGTGCGATGAGCGCCGCCAGCACGAGGATGGTTCCGTACACGTACGCCGAGATGCGGCTCGCGGCATCCTCACGAGTGGCTCGGTCCGCCCGCGGATGACGTCGCCGCAGACGTTGGAAGGGCGCGCCGCCCGATGCCGAGACCTCCACGGCGCGATTCTACGGCCGGCCGGTCGAGGCGACCGGCGTGGACGACATTCACCCTGTCACCGCGTGCGGCCCAACGCACGCGAATGGCAGTTATGTCGCATATGAAAGGACGGGGATCGTGACCGCGCGCCCCGAGTGTGCCCGGCGGTCGCCCCCTGCCGCGGCGGCGGGCCGGCATGTCCGGCGCGTCTTGTCGCCCCGCGATCGACTCAGGCGGACGGTCACCCGAGCGGTCACGGATGCCCCGGTCCGAGGTCGCCGATGCGGATGGCCGATCGTTGCGCGCAGATCGGCCGACGGCACCGATCGGGTCCGATCCGAGGTCAAGGTATCCGGGCGGCGCCGAGCGTCCTCCCCGGGAGGGATCCTTCCGTGCGCGCCCCCGGCGTGGCGGCGCGCCAGAGCGGACCTGCCGGCCGAGAACCGGCTCGGATCGGAGAGACGACATGAGCGACGACCAGACGAAGCTGTGTCCGGGTTGCGGGCGGGCGGTTCGCGCCGACGCGCACTACTGCGGAAGCTGTGGGACAGCCGTCCATCCGCAGGCGCCCGGCACGCCGGCCCCGCAGGCGCCCGGCACGCCGGCCCCGCAGGCGCCCGGCTCGGCGCCCGCGGTGTCACCGGCGCAGCGCTTCGCCTCCGGCCACACCGCCACCCCCGCCCTCGCGTGGGTCGCGGTCCGCCCCGACACCCCGGTGAGCTCCGGCGACAGTCTCCCCGGGGTCGGTGTGTACCCGGACGGCCGTCCGGTGGCGCTGGGCGAGGGCGAGCACGGTCGCTACCAGGTCGAGATCGAGACGTTGCGGGCGGTCGGGCCCGGCGGGGAGTTCCAGGCGATCGAAGCCGGTGCGGGCACGGCGGTGATCAGCACCGGCGCACTTGTCGTGTCGTGCGTGCGTGGGCGCTCGGTTGGCGGCGACGTGGACTTCACCCGCGACGGCGGGGCGCTCGTCGTGCGCTGGGCCCACCGCGACATCGAGCGCATCAGCGCCCGTCACGACTCCGATCTGGTTGTCGTGAGCGGTGCGGGCGGCGCGATGCTCGGCCTTCGCGTCCTCGGCCCGGACCTCGCCGCGGAGAACCCCGCCGTGTCGTCGTCGTTGTTCGATGCGCTCGCCACGCAGGCGGCGTCGGCGCAGATGACCGACGCTGCAGGCCCGCACCGTGCCCGCCTGCTGTCGATCGTGACCGGTGGTGAGCGCGAACAGGATGCCTTCGGCGGCCTGGCGGTGCGCTTTCACGGAGTCGACGTTCCCACGGCGATCCCCGCCGGCGCGGTGCCCCCCGGCGTGATCCCCGCGGCGGTGCCCGAGCTCGCCGGCGGGCAGGCGCTCGAACCCGCAGCGACCGGCGCGAGCGTCCCCTCCGGCGCGAGCGGCCCGAAGCCGCTGCCGCGCGCGATGGTGATCGGTCTGGCGGCCGTCGCGGTCGTCGTGATCGCGGCGGGGTCCGCCGGTGCGTTCATGCTCTTCGGTGGTGGCGGGAACGACGAACGCCCGAGGGGCGACGCGAACACATCCGCTGCCGAGGCCGGCGTGGTGGCGGCCGGGGATCCGGCCGCTCAGGCATCGCCGGCGGCGCTCGAGGAGCCCGAGGACGTCATCCTGGTGCCCAAGAGCGTGAAGCTCACCAGCGCGTTCATCGACAACGACCCGGACTACGACCCGGCGAACCTGTGCTTCGGCCCCGGTCGCACCAGCCGCGGTATCCCGCACCTGGTGCTCGGCGGAGTGCGCTACGAGCAGGACTTCGTCCAGTGCGGAACGCGCTCGGGTGGTCAGACCGCCAACGGCTACTACCGCTTCGCGCGTCGCGATGTCGGCGTGGTCCCCGGGTCGGTGATCAACGGCATCTCCGGGGATTTCGTCATCGATGAGACCTCCGGTGATCGCAGTGCGGTGATCCGCTGGACGGTGCGATACGGCGACCGCGTGGTGTGTCGCGCCACGGCGCGCTGGGGAGCGCCGGGCAACTGCACCTCAACCGGTGGCGGCGTCGCCGTCGAGCGCGCCGCGCCGCTGACCATCGAGCAGAAGGTCACGTCGAGCAGCTCGGGGAGCATCTGGGCAGGCATCCACCATCCGGTCCTCGAAGTCGACATCCCAGGCTGAGTGAGAGGGCGGCCCGGGGCGGCCGGCCCCTCATCGTGGGTCCTGGGTGCGCCACGACGCACGCCACCGCTGCGTGCGCCGGTCGGATGCCGGGGATCCGGGGGGCATGAGAGCGTGAGCGTCGATCCGCCGCATACCGCGGGCCGGGTCGGGCAACGGGCATTGAACGGACAAGGGCCGCACATTGAGCGACGATCGCAATCCATACCCTCCACCGAAGCCGCCGGAGTCGGAGCACGGCCCGGATGACGTCGCCGCCCGGGCGTCCGACGAGCAGCACGCGCCCGCGCCACCGGGTTCCGACGGCGCCTCCGCGGAGACGGTGACCGACGAGGTTCTCGACCAGACGCGGATCACGCCGCCGAGCGGCCCGTCGCCGACGGTCACCAACGAGATCCTCGCCCCGATCCCGGGTGATCCGACGCAGATCGTCCCGCCACCGGCTCGGCCCGCATCGCCCCCACCTCCTGCTCCGGCGGCGGCCACACCGCCCGAAGACCTCGTGGGTCACGGCCGGCCGAACCCGTCGGTCGATCCCGCCTACCGAGGCGGAGCGGGCGCGGTGCCGCCCGCCGGTTCCACCTCCCCCCTCCCGGCGGCCGGACTCGGTGGCGCCGCAGATCTCACCCAGCGTCTGGATGCGCTGGACCGGCTCTATGAGACCCAGCAGATCACCGCGAGTGAGCTCGGTGAGGCGCGCCGGCGGATCCTGGCCGGTGATTCGAGCCCGCAGGCCCCACCGACGTTCGCGGCACCCCCGGCGATGCCCGGCGGTGGTGGCGGCGGTGCGGTGCCGCCGACGCAGGTCGGCTCGCCGTCACTGGCGCCCAAGCCGCCCGAGGAGAAGAAGCTGGCGGGGCTTCCGGTCGGTGTCGCCGCGGCGATCGCGGCGGTTGTGGTGGTCGGGGCGATCGCGATCGCCCTGGCGTTGATCCTCGGCGGCGGCGATGACGATGCCTCTGCGTCGGGTCCGGGCGCGGCCGGCGCCGAGTACCTCACCTCGGATGTCGGGCTGTCGTTGAACCAGCTCACCAACTCCGCCGTCGCGATGGGCAAGAGCCTCGGGCGGGTCAGCGAGCCGAACGAGCTGCGCGCCCTCAACCGCAACGCTGAGCGTCAGCTTGACCTGGTGGAAGAGGCACGCCGGCGTCTGTCGGGCGTGGCGGTGAGCACCGACCAGGCCGACGCGCACAAGCGCCTGATCACCGCGACCGCGATGCATCGGCGCTACCTGGTGCAGATGGGGCGCGCGAGTGCGGGCACACCCACCAACGCGAACCTGCGCGCGCTCGATCGCGCGCGTAAGGCCGGCGCCGACACGCTGCGTGCTTACAAGGCGTTCTTCGCCGCGGTGCCCGCGGCACCGGATGCGATCACCGCGACCGATCTCACCGATGTCGCCGGTGTGCGATCAGCGATCCGCACCTCCATCACCCAGCGCGCCGCTCGGGAGCAGGCTCGGCGTTCGGCCGCCGCCCAGCGCGCGGCGACCCCGGCCGCCCCGGCCCGCCCGAGTGTGTACGGCGGCAGCTCGTTCCAGAGCCCGACAGGGAACCTGCGCTGCCAGAACAACGGTTCGGACCTGTTCTGTTCCTCTTCGAACGACGGCTTCGGTGTGTGGTTGCCCGCCTACGGGACGCCTTCCACGGGCCGGGGGCAGGCGGCGGGCGGACAGACGGTGCCGTACGGCAGCACGTGGTCCTCGGGGTCGTTCACGTGCAACTCGGCGTGGGACGGCATCACCTGTCGCAACGGCTCCGGCAACGGGTTCTTCTTGAACCGCGACACCTACCGGGCGTTCTGAGCGTTGGCACGGCGCGGTGGGCGCGATGACCGCAACGGACCCGACGACCCGTGGGGCGGCGATCTGCCGCCCCTGGACCTGGATGTGCATCACCGCCGCCAGGCGCGCAAGCTCGAAGCCGAGATGCGCCGGCGTGCCGCACGCCAACGTCTGATCGGGATCATCGTCGGGTCGGTCGTCGCGATCGGCCTGGGGATCGGCACATACTGGTGGGTATCGGGGAACGAGGCGGCACCCGATCCGCCGGTCGCCGACGCGCCGGTTCGCGTGGAGCTGGACGACCTGCCGGAGGATCCGATCCCGGATCCCGATGAGCCGGTTGCGCCGGTCACCGAGGAGGATGGACCGAGCGCGCCCGTCACCGATGAGGACACCACCGCGTCGACGGCGTCGACGACCCTTCGTGAGCCTCGCCGGCCGCGTGCGACGACGCCGGCGGCGCCTCCGGTCGCCCCCACGCGGGCGCGCAAACCGATCGTGTGGGTTCAGGCCGGACACGCGGATCCGCGCGAACCCGGGTACCGCGACCAGACCGGCGCGGGATCCGGCCCGTTCGGATCGGAGATCGGCTTCACCACCGCCCTCGCGCCGAAGGTCATCGCGCGGTTGCAGCGCGCCGGCGTCGACGCGCGCGCCACCCAAGGCCAGGTGGACCCCTGGGGCGCCCGAGGCGCCGTGTTCATCTCGTTGCATCACGACTCACCCGGCGGCGCGGCCGCGTTCGGTCATGCGATCGCCGGCGCCGGTGAGAACTACTATCGGGGTGAGGGCAGCGGCGACCCGAGCCCCACCCCCTACCCCGATTCCGCTCCGCATCGCGACGCGACGACGGTCTCAGGTGACGTCGAATCGAATTCACGCGCGCTCGCACAGGCGCTCGACGGCGCATACCGGCCGATCTACACCGCCGGCAACGGCGCGTACGGACGGTACGGCGGCGTCCAAACCCGCGAGGGGAACCCGCGGATGATGCGCTACTACGGCTTCTACCGCACCAGGGCGGCCGCGCGGGTCATCGTCGAGGCCGGCGCTGCCGGCGCCGACGACACATTCCTCGCGAAAACCGACCTCATCGCCGGAGCGGTTGCGGACGGCACCATCGCGTACCTGCGCTCACGCGGCCTCCTCTAGGTTGACGACCGGTACGTCGTCCACGTCTGAGTGGTTCACATGCGAGGCGCCGGACCCCCGGGGGTCGCCTTCGCTTCGGGCGCTCCCCGTGCTGGTTCCGCCGGCCGGCGCGCGTCTGTCCTAACCAGTTAGGCTCTCACCGGCACCGGCCGCGACCAGGAGCAACCGACAGCCATGTCGTCGCACATCCACACCAGCCACGAGTTCGTCTCGGGCGGTTTCTCACAGACCGCGTCCGACTATGAGGACGCCGTGCGCTTCAACATCGAGGGTGCCCAGCGCCTGGCCCTCACCATCCCGCCGGGGCGCTACGACGATGTGCTGGATGTGGGTTGCGGCACCGGCTTCGCGGCCCAGGCGGTGATCGACCGCTTCCGGCCGGCGCGGATCACCGCCGTGGACCCGGCCGGCGGGATGCTGGAGCAGTTCCGGGCGAAGCTGGCCGGCATCGACGGTGTGGAGATCGACCTGGTGCAGGCCGACGTTGAGAACATGCCCGTCGCCGAGGGCGCGTTCGACCTCGTCATCTGCTCGATGGCGTACCACTGGTTCCCGCGCAAGTGGGCCGCGGCGCAGGCCATGGCCCGGGCCCTGAAGCCCGGCGGCGTGGTGGCGATCCTCATGTCCGGACGCGGCGGAGAGCAGGCGTACCGCGACGTCATCGCCAACATCGAGCCCATCAACTACCGATGGCTCGGCGCCTTCGACGGGAACCTGCGCAACCAGGAGGAGATGGAGGACTACCTGGTCACCGCCGGCCTGGAGCCCGTGGACATCTGGATGGAGACCCGCGTTCGCCACACCACGGTGGAGGCGTACATGGAGCGGATGCGCGTGGTCGCCGGGCACATGATCGGCGACCAGGCCGACGAGGACGTGGCCGAGTACGTGGCGAAGGTGGAGGCCGGTCTGCGGGCGCGCTCCGGCCCGCGCGGCTGGCGGTACGAATTCGCGAAGCTGTTCGCCATCGCCCGCAGGCCCGCCTGACCGCGGCCGCGCCGGCGGCGCCGTTCAGGTCTCGAGCAGTGACGTGATCTCGGCGGAGGCGGCGGCCACACTCGCGTTGTAGTTCCCGATGAGGCCGGTGAGGCGGGCGGCCTCATCCGCATCGCCGCGTTCCGCCTCCACGGCCGTGTCCCTGATGGCGTCGAGTCGCCGCGCGATGTCGGCGATGTGGAGCATCAGCTCCTGTGCGTCGCTGCTGGCCGCGAGGAACGCCGACCAGCGGCCCATGGCCTCCGTGATGTGGGACCGCTCGGCCACCACCCGATGCAGGAGATCGTCGATCACCTCGGCGGAGGGCACCCCATCGCCGCCGGCGGGAGGGGCGAGCGATCGGGGCACGATCCTCCCCCGCGTGATCTCGCTGGCGTCCTCGTCCGCCAGCGCGTGCGCGAGGTCGGTGAGCGCCAGCCGCGTGACCGGGAGCCACCGCGCATGCTGGGACCTGGCCAGGAGCCGATCGAGGAACAGGGCCGTGAGGATGAAGGTGAGCAGTCCGGCCACCACCCCGGACAGGATCACGACGTCCTGCCAGAGGCCCGTCGCGATGTCGACGACGAGCACGACCGCCATCGCGACGGCGGCAACGGTGATGCCCACCGTGTGGATCACCTCACGACGCCGGCGGCTGCCGCTTGCGGTCATCCCCTCCCCTTTCGGTCGAGTCCCTGCGCAGACCGTAAACAGAACGTGTGCATTCCGTGAGGCATGCACTCATGGGCGTGTGGGATTTCCGCCCGCTGGGTAGACAGCGAATGCGCCAAGCGACGTCGATGCGTGAAACGTACAACTGGACGGGAGGTCCACCGCAGGTGGGCGACGTCCACGCATCGACAACGGAGAGGGTCGCCGAAGCGCTCACAGCAAGGGGGTCGGAATGCCGTTGACGACAGTCGAACGCGAGCGGCTCGTGCTGGACCACATGCCGCTGGTGCGCGCGATCGCCCGCCGCTATGCGAACCGCGGCGAACCTGTGGAGGACCTCGAGCAGGCCGGCGCACTGGGCCTGGTGAAGGCCGTGGAGCGCTTTGACAAGGAGCGCGGCCAGGAACTCGCGCCGTTCGCCACACCGTCGATCCTCGGGGAGATCCGACGGCACTTTCGCGACACCACGTGGGCGGTACACGTACCGCGCGCGGTCAGCGAGAACCGCAGCCGGGTGCTGAGCGTGGTGGACGAGCTCACCACGCGCCTCGGTCACACCCCGTCGGTGGCGGAGATCGCCGCGGAGGCCGGGCTGAGCGAGGCTGAGACCGAGGAGGCCATCGCCGCCGGTGCGGCACGGGCGCCGGCGTCACTCTCCGCCCCCGTGGGCGATGAGGAGGGCGCAACGCTCGATCCAGGCGATCTGGATGCGGGATTCGATGCCGCCGAGGCACGGGCTGCGCTGGCGCGCGGCCTGCGCTCGTTGCCCGCGCGCGAACGCATGATCCTGCACCTGCGCTTCAACGAGGATCTCACGCAGAGTGAGATCGCCGAGCGCGTGGGGATCTCCCAGATGCACGTCTCCCGTCTGCTGCGGTCGTGCTTGGCGGAACTGGGCCGCCCCATGGAGGAGGGCCTCGAGGGCGACCGACCGGCCAGGAAGGAGGGCGCCGCCCTGGCCGTCGCGGCAGCGTCGGGGTGAGTCGTCCCCGTGGTCGGCAGGCCCGGCGGGGGGTGCGGACCCGGCGCCATTCGCCCGGATGGTCGTCCCGGATTCCGGAAGCCGCCCCCACCTTCGCTTCCCCTTCGGGGTGTCCGCGGACTACCGTTGGCCCGCGTTCCTGTCTTCAACCGCTCGGAGCGACGATGGGGCTCCTACCGCGTAAGAACGATCTGACCACCCCCGCGGGGGCGGTCACCTTCCTGCTGGAGCACGACCCGACACCGGTGCTCCAGGTTTTCGCGAGCGAACCGGCCGCCCTCACCCATGAGGTCGAGGGTTCCTGGCTCGGACTGACCAAGGCTAAGCGCTTGGAACTTCTGCGCAATGCGACCCGGTTCTACGTGACCCTCGCCGGCCCGGACGTGCTCGACGAGCCTCACGAGCCGGAGTTCCTCACGCTCATCGCGCTCACCGGCGCGAAGAGCCGGGTCATGGGCTTCCTGTGGGAGAAGACCTACGGCGAGAAGATGACCGACGTCGGGGCCGCGTGGGGCCCGTTCCACCCCGACGAACTGGAGCGGATGCTGTCGCGGTCCGACGAGTCTGACGCCTGATCCGCCGGGTGAGCGCCCCGGCCGGTGTGCGTCGTGGTCACGGCGCCGGCGGCTCGCCGTCCGGGATCCGTCGGATGAGCCGTCCCCGTCCGGCCGGGCTCCACTCCGTCCGCCCCGCCCGGAGCGGGTCGCCCGACCCGGCCGCACCGGTCTGCGCCCCCCTCGCGGCACCTGCCGCATCGGCGATCAGATCGCCCACCGACCGGGCATCGGACGCCACGGTGCCGTCGCCGTCATGGGCCTGCGCAAACGGCCGGAACGCCAAGAGCGCTCCGTAGCGGGCCCCGGGTCCGCCGTTGAACGCGACGGCCAGCGACGTCCGGTCGCGGCGCCCGCCGAGGAATCCTCCGCCCCGCTCCAGGTGCACGGCATCGATGCCGTCGAGGCCGGCGCCGTACGCCACCGCGGCGCCGCGCATCGCGTCGACCCTGCGTTCGTCGCCGAACACGCCGTCGACCAGGAGTCCCATGATGCGGGTGGCCGTGACCAGCACGGTCGCGGTGCCGCGGAATGCCCGCACGACCCCCGCGTCGCCCGACGGATCCCCGTCGGCGTCCATCAGGACGTCCATATCCTGGACCAGGCCCCGGAAGATCACCCGCTCACCTGAGACCGGTGCCTGGCGCGACGCCCTCCAGCGCAGCCCGACGGTCGGCGCCTCCCCGCCGGCGGGATCGAAGCCCGTGATGGCTTCGAAGACGATGGGAGGTCCACCCCCGTGCAGTAACCCGCTCATGGACGTGTCCCTTCCCTCTCGGTGCGTTCGCGGTTCCGGCCGGCACCGTCGCACAGAACCCGACGGTATCTCCCCTCGCTGATCGGCGAAGTAGGGTGCCGTCCGACGATATGGCCGCCGCCCCGAGGACACACCGCACCGCCGTCCACCCGGCGGCCTCCAGCGGCGGGCCGGCGGCGACCCAGGTGAGGGTCCTGGGTGCGGTCGGTGCGGCGGGCGCCGTCTTCGCGTTCGCCGTTGCAGCCGCCGCGACCGTGTATGCGCTTTCCGAACCGGCACCGGCCGCGCACGCCGCACCGTCGCCGGCGCCGGTCGGGCATCCCGCCCTGGTGGGCCTGCCACAGCCCCTGGTCAGGCGCGTCGATCCCGACGGCATCACGCCGATCGCGACCCCCGGATCACACGGCATCCGCGTGTGGCGCGCACGAGCGGCCGCGGGTCCGGGCGTCTGCCACATCGTTCGCGACCGGTCCGGGGCCGGTGAGCGCGACCGGGTCGACTGCGCCACACGCCGGGAGTACGACCTGAACGGCGTCACGCTCGCCGGCCGACGCACCCCGGCCGGCTTTCGCGGGTATGCGGTTTTGGCGGCCGACGTCCGGCGGCTCGAGGTCGACGGCCGCGCGGTGCCCATCGCCCGCCGGGTCGCGATCATCCGCGCACGACCCGGTGATCGCCACCTCGTCGCCCACGCCTCACGACGCCTGATCCGGGCGGATCTCGCCCGGGTGGGGACGCGTACCGGGTGACGCGACCGTGCGACGGGACCTGATCGGGACCGCGCAGCGGCCCGTCACCCCCACCGCACCGCTTTCCCCGGAACCCCCGGGGTGAGAGATTGAATGACCACGGGATCCGCGACAGCGCCGCGACCCGTCCCGATGTTTCCCCCGGAGGGATTCAGATGGCCAACCCCGAACGTCGCCGACTCAGCCGCGCGGACGTGGTGGAGACGGCGCTCGAACTCATCGACAGCGACGGTGTCCGGGCGTGCACCATGCGGGCCGTCGCCGGGCGCCTCGGCGTCGAGGCGATGTCGCTGTACTGGCACGTGGAGAACAAGCAGGCGCTGCTGGACGCCGTCGTGGAGCGCGTCATCACCGGAGCGGGCGCCGATCCCGAACGCGAGCCGGCGACCGACTGGCAGGACGTCATGCGCGACTATGCGCGCGGCATCCGGCGGATGCTGCATGCCCATCCGAACCTGGTGGGCCTCATGGTCGAGCGCGCCGGCGTCCTGTTCTCGCACAGCGAGCACCAGGTGGAGGAGGCGCTGGGGCTTTTGGAGGAGGCCGGATTCAGCCGGCCGGATGCGGTGCGCATCGTCCGCGCAGTGATCCGGGTGGCGTTCGGAACGACCATGGTCGAACTCGGGGCCACACCGGGACCCACGCACGTGCCGATCCCGGCCGGCCTGGCCGTCGACCCGGAGGTGCTCTTCGAATCGATCGTCGACTCCCTGGTGACGGGCATCGAGGTGCGCGGCGGCCTGGTCCTGGGAGCGCCCGCGGACCTCTGATGCGGTCCGTCGACGGGGGCTGGCGCCCGCCGACACCGCGGGAGTAGCGTGGCCCCGGAGGCCCGACGGAGGGGCGGGCCCGCCCCGATGCCGATCGCCGGAGTGCCGCCGTGGGAACCACCCCTCCGCCCGTCCCCACCCCCGACCCGCGCCGATGGCGCGCCCTCGCGGTGCTGGGCATCGCCTACCTGATGGTGGTGCTCGACGTCTCCATCGTGAACGTGGCCCTGCCGTCCATCCAGACCGACCTCGAGTTCGACCCCGAGGACCTGCAGTGGGTGGTGAGCGGCTACAGCCTCACCTTCGGCGGCCTCCTGCTGCTCGGGGGGCGTGCGGGTGACGTCCTCGGACGCCGGCGCCTGTTCCTCGTCGGCCTGGCACTGTTCGCCGTCTTCTCGCTGCTGTGCGGCCTGGCGACCAGCGACACGATGCTGGTCGCGGCGCGCGTACTCCAGGGGGTCGGTGCCGCGATCCTCACACCGTCGGTCTTCGCGATCGTGTCGGTCTCGTTCCGCGAGGGGCCTGAACGGAACCGTGCCCTCGGCATCCTCGGCGCCATCGCGGGCGCCGGAGGGGCGATCGGCGTACTCGCCGGCGGGGTTCTCACCGAGTGGGCCGGCTGGCAGTGGGTGTTTCTGGTGAACGTCCCCATCGCGGTGGCCGCGTTCGTCCTGGCTCTGCGCGTCGTGGGCGAGAGCCGCGTGCAGGGGATGAGCCGGCACTTCGATGCGGTGGGGGCCGTCACCGTGACCGCGAGCCTCATGCTGCTGGTCTTCGGTCTCACCCAGGCCGGTCGCGTGGGGTGGGCATCGGCACAGACCATCGGTGTGTTCGCCGGCGCGGCCGTCCTCATGGCGGTCTTCCTCATCGTGGAGGCGCGTAACGCGCACGCGCTGATGCCGCTGTCGTTCTTCCGGCGGCGCACGCCGACCGGGGCCAACGCCATCAGCCTGGGTATCGGCGCCGTCACGTTCGGGATGTTCTTCCTGCTGTCGCTCTACATGCAGCAGGTCCTCGGCCTCACCGCAATGGAGACCGGGGTGGGGTACCTGGCCGTGGCGCTCACGGCGATCGCCGCGTCCGGCGCCGCGCAGGCCGCCGTCACGCGCATCGGCGTCCGGATGGCGCTCGCCCTCGGCCTCACATCCACCCTCGTCGGCATGCTCTGGTTCACCCGGCTCTCGTCCGACGGCGGATACTGGGTGGACCTCTTCCCCGGCTTCCTGCTGATCGGGGTCGGCTTGGGCTTCTCGTTCGTCCCGGTGTCGATCGCGGCCCTCTCGGGCATCCCGCCCGCCGAGGCCGGGCTCGCCTCGGGTCTCTTGAACACCGGGCAGCAGATCGGTGGCGCACTGGGCGTCGCGGTCCTGGCGACCGTGGCGGCCACGCACACCGACACGCTGCTGGCCGAGGGATCCGCGCCCGAGGTGGCCCTCACAGACGGCTTCAGCCTGGCCTTCTGGGTGGCCGCCGGATTCGCCGCCCTCGCACTCCTCACCACGGTGCTGGTGCTACGGCGCGCCGACCTCGCCGACGTCG
>JBIQJW010000016.1:0-23531 GCA_044507145.1 Actinomycetota bacterium | reverse complement strand
CACCCCGCGGTGCGCGAGTGCGCCGCCATCGGGGTGAAGGCGGGGGAGGGCGCCTCGTCGGAGGACGAGATCATGATCGTGATGGTGGCCGAGGGGGCCGCCCCCGACATGGCGCAGTTCACGGCGTGGATGGCCGAGCGCATGCCGTACTTCATGGTGCCGCGCTACATCCGGGTGGTGGACGCGCTGCCCAAGACGCCCACCGAGCGGGTGCAGAAGGCGAAGCTGCGCGAGCAGGGCGTCACCGGCGACACATGGGACCGCGAGGCGGCGGGGGTGAAGGTGAGCCGGTAGCGTCCGGCCTCCCCACCCGAGGAGCCCGATGGACCCGACCGGCGCCGCCGTCCCCGAGAGCCTGCACACCCTGCGTCTGATGGAGGCGGCGGTGGGCGAGCGGTACCCCGGATCGATCGTGCCGCATCCACTCGCGGGGCACGCCGACGCGCCGGCGGGCTTCCTGGTGCGTCACGGCGAGGCGGTGACCCTGGTGGGCGTGGAGGTGCGTGGCGAGGGCAGCGGCGAATGGTCGCTCTCGGCCACCACGGTCCTGGCGGTCGCCGGCGCCGATGTGGACGCCGCGTTGGAGTGGGCGAACGCGCGCAACCGTCGTCTGGGGGTGGGCAAGTACTTCTGCGCCCACTCCCGTGAGGCGGGGGTGGCGGCGGTGGCCTACGACACGTGGATCCAGGGCGAGCTGTTCGTGGCCTGCTACGCCGCACAGCCGCCCGAGGTGGCCCGGCGGCTGGCGGGGGTGCTGTTCGCCCTCCTTGCGAACGTGATCGACACCGGTGCGGCCGAGGCGCCCGGGGCGGCCGCCGCGATCGGCGGACGCACGCTCACCGAGGAACCGTCGGATCTGCAGACGCTGCTGGTGATCGCCCTCGGCTGAGGTTTCCGGGGTGCGATCGGGGGCGATCCGGCCGGGCGGAATGGCCCGCGGGGCTCGCATCCGGAGCCCGCGTCCGCTATACACCACAAACTCATCGGGTTTAGTGGGAATACGGAGGCAGTAGATGTCGCGTCGCGCGGGCGGACAGTGGGCCAAGGGGTATCACGAGCCACTCAACGGGGCCGAGCGCTTCAAGCGCGACGATGATGGCCTGAATGTGCGTGAGCGGATCATCAACCGGTACTCGAAGGAGGGCTTCGAGTCCATCTGGCCCGACGACCTGCGCGGCCGGTTCCGGTGGTGGGGGCTCTACACGCAGCGCCGCGCCGGCGCCGAGGGCGATGTGGAGGAGGTGGAGGACTCCCACTTCATGATGCGCGTGCGGATCCCCGGCGGGCGGCTCACGTCCGAGCAGCTGCGCACCATCGCCCGCATCTCCCAGCGCTTCGGCCGCGACTTCGCCGACGTCACCGACCGTCAGAACGTCCAGTTCCACTGGATCCGCATCGAGGACGTGCCCGAGATCTGGCGCCTCCTGGAGGACGTGGGCCTCAACAGCGCGCAGGCCTGCGGCGACGTGCCGCGCACCACCATCGGCTGCGCCCTCGCCGGCGTCGACGCCCGTGAGCTGATCGACGCGACGCCGTACATCGAGGAGATCGAGCGTCGGTTCGTGGGCGACCCGGCCTTCTCGAACCTGCCGCGCAAGTACAAGACGTCGGTCTCCGGCTGCGCCGACCACTGCGCCCAGCACGAGATCAACGACATCTCGTTCGTGGGCGTGCGCCACCCGGACGGGCGCGTGGGCTTCGACCTGTGGGTGGGCGGCGGCCTCGGTCCGGCACCGCGCCTGGCCCAGCGCCTGGGCGTGTTCGTGCCGCCGGAGCGCGTGGTCGAGGTGTGGGAGGGCGTCACCAGCGTGTTCCGCGACCACGGCTACCGCCGCTCGCGCAACTACGCGCGCTTCAAGTTCCTGGTGGGTGACCTGGGTCCGGAGGGCATCCGCGAGATCCTGGAGACCGAGTACCTCAGCACCCCGCTGGAGGACGGTCCGGCGCCGGCGCCGTCGCCGACCGCCCAGCGCGACCACATCGGCATCGTCGAGCAGGCCGACGGGCGCGTGTACGTGGGCGCCGCCCCGCGTGCCGGACGCACGTCCGGGCCGGAGCTCGAGCGCGTCGCCGACCTGGCCGAGCGCTACGGCTCGGGCCGCATCCGGCTCACCACGCAGCAGAAGATCGTGGTGCTGGACGTCGACCCCGCCCGCGCCGACGAGCTGGCCGACGAGCTGGAGGCCATGAACCTCCAGGTGCGCCCCAGCGAGCTGCGCCGCGGCTCGATGGCCTGCACCGGCAGCGAGTTCTGCAAGATCGCCGTCACCGAGACCAAGAACCGCACCGAGCGCCTGGTGCGCGAGCTGGAGCGTCGCCTCCCCGACTTCGACGTCCCGCTGCGGATCAACATGAACGGCTGCCCGAACTCGTGCGCCCGCTTCCAGCTCGCCGACATCGGCCTGCTGGGGTCGCTCATGCCGGGACCGAACGGCACCCGCATCCAGGGCTTCCAGGTGCACGTGGGTGGCCACCTCGGTCCGGAGGCGGCGTTCGCCACGCGTGTGAAGGGCGTGCGCGTGCCCGCTGACGACCTTGAGGACTACCTCGAGTCGGTGCTGCGTCGTTTCCTCGACACCCGCGAGGAGGATGAGACCTTCCACGAGTGGAGCGCTCGCGCCGACCAGGACTGGTTCGCGCTGCCGGACCCGGCCCTGGTCTCGTGAGCGGCGCCGGCACCGGCGGGCGCGCGCAGCCCTTCCACTGCCCGTACTGCGGTGAGGAGGACCTGCGGCCCACCGATCCGCCGGCGACGCACTACTGCCTCAGTTGCGACCGGCGCTTCGCGCTGAAGTTCGTGGGACTGGGCGCTCCACCGCCGGAGGCGCCCGGGCGCTGAGCGCCCTGGGCCGGCGCGTCTGTGCCATCGGCTCCGCCCATGCGGGGCCGATGGCGCGGTGGGCGCACGGCCCGCGCCGACCGCATCGCACCCGGACCGGTTAGGGGGTGCTGGTGCCCTCGCGCCCGTAGCGGTCGGTCAGGCGCACCACATCGTCCAGGTGCGGCGTGGAGGCCTCCAGCACATCCGAGTCGACCAGCGCCTCGATGGTGTGCACCACCCCCGGCAGGTTCTGCCAGGTGTGCCCCGCCTCGATCACCGTCTCGGTGAGCTCATGCTCGCTGGGACCCTGCACTAGGATCAGCCGCCCCGACAGCACATAACACGACTCGTCCTTGTGCTCGTGGTACTGCAGCGACAGGCGCTCACCGGCGCGCACATGCAGGATCTTGCCGGCGTACTCGTCGGTGAGGGCCCACCAGATCTCGTGCCCCCACGGCTTGTCCACCCGATGGGGCAGGCTCAGGCGGGTGGCGCGTGGCGATGAGCTCGTCATGCAGAGGACCCTATCCGACGCCTCGGCGCTCCCGATCCCCCCAACGGTTGAGCCCGGACGGTGCGTAAGCCGGCACGAACGGGTGCTGATCCGGCACGAGACACCGCCATAGCGTGGGGGCATGAACCGTCCGCGCGAACAGGGGCAGGCTACCGTCGAGCTGGTGGCCCTCCTTCCGGCGCTGGTCCTCCTGGCGCTGATCGGCTGGCACGTGGCGCTCGCCGCGCATGGCTGGATCACGGCTGCCGGCGCGGCGCGATCGGGCGCCAGGGCCCATGAGGTGGGTGCGCCGCTCGAGCGTGCGGCGGACGCGGCCATCCGGATGCCGGGTGCGCGCATCTCCGCCGCCGTGGCGCCGGGCGGCGGCACCCGCGTGGTGGTGCGCGTGCCGGCGGTCCGGGCGGTGGGCTGGCTCCCCGCGGTGCCGCTGGAGGGGCGGGCGCAGGTGCGCCAGGTGGTGCCACGGTGACCGGGGCACGCCGGCCGCGGCGCGCCTGCGAGGGGCAGGCGGCGCTGGAACTCCTGGCCGCGGTGCCGCTGGTGCTCATCGCCGCCCTGTTGGCCTGGCAGTTGGTCGCGGTGCTCGCTGCGGGGATGCGGGCGCAGGAGGACGCGCGGGCGGCGGCGCTCGCGCGCACCGGCGATCCGGCCGGGGTGGCGGTCGTCACCCGCCGGCGTCCCGTGCCTGCGGTGCTGCCGGGGGCCGGAGGCCTGCGTATCCACGCGCGGGCGGCGGTGCGGACGCCGTGAGGGCCTCCGGGCGGCAGGCCGGGCAGGCGCTGCCCCTGGCGCTCGCCGTCGGGGTGCTGGTGCTGCTGGGCGCGGTCGCGGTGTTCGTGTTGGGGCGCGTGCAACTCGCCGGCGCGCAGGCACAGAGCGCCGCCGACCTGGCGGCCGTCTCGGCGGGTAGGGAGATGCGCTCGCGCCTGGGCGAGATGGCCGTCGCGGGCGAGGCGGCCGAGGGCACCTGGCGCGAGCGACTCACCGCCGCGGCGCGCGAGGCTGCCGAGCCGGTGGGCGCGAGGGTGGAGTCGCTCCAACTGGTGGGCGAATCGTGGCCGCCGCTGGCCGTCGAGGTGGTGGTGAGCCGGCCGGGCCCGCGCGACACCACGGTGCGTGCCGTCGCGCGGGCGGGGATCGTCCTGGCGGCGGCGCCGGGCGACGACGGACGCACGGGGTGGGCGACCGGCGGCGGCTATTCGGGGCCGCTGGTGTACCGCGACGGCAAGCCCATGTGTCCGGCGGTCGCCGCCGCGTTCGATCTCATGGACGCGGCCGCCCGCGCCGCCGGCATCGATCTGGTGGTGAACAGCGCGTTCCGCAGCGACGCCGAGCAGGCAATCCTGTTCAGGCGTCACCCCGATCCACGCTGGGTGGCGCCGCCGGGGCGCAGCCGCCACCGTGACTCCACCGAGCTCGACATCAACATGGGCGACGGTGGGCGGGCCCACGCATGGCTGCGGGCCAACGGCGGCGCCTTCGGCTTCGTCCAGCGGTACTCGTGGGAGCCCTGGCACTGGGGCTATGTCCCCGGGTGCGGCGGGGCCGGTGCGGCGGCGCCGGCGGGCGCGTCGGTGGGGCTCCCCGAGTGGGTGCCGGCGCGCTACCGGGCACAGATCCTGTCGGCATCGCTGCAGCATGGGCTGCCGCCGGCACTGCTGGCGGCGCTCCTGCGGGCGGAGTCAGGCTTCGACCCGACGGTGGTCAGCTCGGCGGGCGCGCAGGGGATCGCGCAGTTCATGCCCGCCACCGCCCGTGAGGTCGGCCTTTCGGACCCCTTCGACCCGGACCAGGCCATCCCGGCCGCGGCGGCGCTGCTGGCGGGGCACATGCGCACCTTCGGCTCGGCGTCGCTGGCGCTGGCCGCATACAACGCCGGGCCCGGCGCGGTGCGCCGATACGGGGGTGTTCCGCCCTATGCGGAGACGCAGGCCTACGTGGTGAAGGTGATGGCCCTGGCCGGCGGCGCGGCGGCGCTGGGCTCGGGGCCGGGGGGAGACGGGGTGGTGCTGATGCGCGTCCCGGGCCGGAACGTCTAAGTGGGCCTACCGCCGACCGGCGCCGGACGCGTGGCAGTTCGTGATCACGGCGCCGGAAGGAGACCATTCCTGAGTCGGTTCTTATCCTCTGTCACAGCCTCGGAAGACGCTGTCTCGTCGTGCGACGTCAGAGACCAGGTCGAGTGCCACCCTCCGTGGGGCAGCCCAGCAGGGGGCGCCGGTCCACGAGGACTGGCCCACGTCGCGCCACTTCCCACCACGGTTGCGCATGACCGCGAACCCGTCCCCAGCGCCGCAACCTGCCCGCGCCCGCTGCCTGTGGTGGTAACTGAGCCGGGCGTAGTGGCTGTTGACCGTGGACACGCGGAGGATGAATCCGACGGTCTTGCAGCGGCCGGATTCATAACCTTTGGCGTTCCACCCCTTCAGGATGTTGGCCCGCTCCTTGTTGGTGGCCTTCCGCAGCGCCTGCCCGGTGTCAGGGCTCGCCACTCCCACTCCGATGATTCCGGACAGTGCCAATGCCAGGAAGGCTGCCGATCGACGCATGGGTGCTCCTGGGTCGTTTCGGCGACCTTCCCACGGCGGCCGGATCTCTCCGTCGGCGTGACGCGATGACGTCCCGAGCCGGAACGTCCCAGCGGGGTCAGACGGGCGGCGGCGCGAGCAGCAGTGCCCAGGTGGTCGCCGTGACGATGCCGGACTGCTGCAGGCCTCGGTCGCGCTGGAAGGTGCGCACGGCCGTGCGCGTGCGTGGTCCGTACACCGCGTCGCGTCCCACCGGGTACCCCCACGCCCGCAGGCGCTCCTGCGCCAGCAGGACCTGGTCGCCACGGCGGCCGGGGCGCAACTCCGGGTACTCGCGGGGCGCCGGCGCCGGCGTCGTGCAGGCGCGCCGGTTGCTCACCGACGGCCACTGCGGGGCCCGCGTGTGCTGGAAGCTCCAGTAGCTGACACCCGCCCAGCCGTGGCCGGCGGCCAGGCAGCGGAAGCGCAGCAGGTCGGCGGGCCGCTCGCGCATGTAGGTGCCGCCGATCGGGGCCAGGGGCACGCCGTAGATCGAGTTCCAGCGGGCGGTGCGTTGCACGGCCTCGTCGACGCGCACGCCGAAGGCGCCCCAGTAAATCTGGGGCATGTTCACGTCGGCGGCGTGCGGTCCGGTGAGGAAGGCGGTGTACGGGAAGCGCGCATGGAAATCGGGGTAGGCGAAGCTGGTGAAGCCGATGGGCACCCGCCGCCCGGCCAACCGGCGCAGCTCCGTCATGTAGGTGCGTGCGGTGCGCTGGGCGCGTGAGCCGGCCCCGATGCCCATCCGCTCGAACTCCACCTCGGCGTTCACCACGAAGCAGTCGGCGCCGCGGGCGATGGCGCGTGCCGCGATCCGGGCCTCGCGCACCGGCGCGCGGCCGCGGATGTACTGCCACCCGCATACCTTCAGGCCGGCCCTGCGCAACGCCGGCAGCGCGGAGTTGAACTGGCGCCAGTAGTGGACGCCGTCGCCGGACTTCACATAGATGGTGCGCAGGCCGCTGCGGCGGGCGCGGTCGATGATGCCCGCGGTGCCGCCGGACCTGTGCACCTCCCACACCCACATTCCCACCCCGTGGAGCGGCGAGTCGTCGTGTGCCAGGGTGCCGCCGCCCGCGGCGGCCACCGCGGATGTCTGCGCCGGGCAGGTGGGGTCGAGCCCCCAGAGCGTGCGGACCTCGGCGGGGAGACGGGGACACCCGGGCCCGCCGACATCGCCGCTCCATCGCCAGGCGCCGGCGGCATCACGTATGAAGACCTCGGGCTCGGTGCCCGAACCGAAGGTGGCGATCGCGATGTCGCGTCCGGTGTGTCGCCCCGCCTGGACGCTACCCACGCGCGGCTGCACCGCCGTGTCGTGCCCACGCGCACTGGCGCGTGCCGTCGCCAGCTCCGCGGTGAGCGCATCGGTGACCTCCAGCGGCGTGGCCACGACGCCGGCCTGTTCGGGCTGGCGCACCGCGAGGCGACGTGCCAGCTCGCCCAGTTCGGCGGCGTCGGGCGTGGCCCCGCCCGCCTCGATGCCGTACAGCCACGGACCCACCGGGAACATCACCAGCATCAGGCGCGAGCCGTCGGTGGCCGTGCGGTCCAGCAGGATGCTGCCGGCGACGCCGGCAACCGGCGCTGCGGCCAGGCCGGCCGTGCCGGCGCGTGCCGTGAGCGCGCGGCGGATCGTGGAACGCAGGCCGGCGGCGTCGGTGGGCTCCGCCACCCGGACCGCCCAGGCCCGCACGGCCGTGCGGCCGGGCGCCGCTCCCGAGGTACGCGCCACACCGCCCACGAAGCCGGTGGCGCGGACCGCGCGCAGCACATCGGCGCGCACCGGATCCCCGGCGGGGACCAGCGGGCCGATGAGGCCGTCCGGTGTGGTGAGGGTGCTGAGCGCGCCGGCGGTCCGCTCCGGGCTCCACGCCGGGTCCGGGAGTCGAAGCTCCAGGTCGAGCGGCTGTGTCTCCTGGGCGCCCGCCGTGGCGGGCAGCAGCGCAGTGCACAGCAGGGCGACGATGGCGGCGATGCGGCGCAGGTCCATTCCGCCGGGCACGCTACCAAGGGCCCCGGCATGCGCCGGGAGGGCGCGATTCTGCAGCGTTCCTATACTCGGTCGGATCGTGTCGAGCGCCCTCCGCGAACAGCTCGCCGGACTGCCCCTGGGCCCCGGCGTCTACATCTACCGCGACGCCGACGACCGCGTGCTCTATGTGGGCAAGGCGAAGTCGTTGCGCCGCCGCGTGCTGTCGTACTTCCAGGCACCTCTGCGGCCCACCCCGCAGGAGCGCGAGGGGCCGATGGTGGCCCGGGCGGGCTCGCACGCGAAGGTGGAGGAGATGGTGGAGCGCATCGCGCGGCTGGAGGTGTTCGTCACCGACAGCGAGAGCGAAGCGCTGATCCTGGAGGCCAACCTCGTCAAGCACCACCGCCCGCCGTTCAACGTGCGGCTGCGCGACGACAAGAGCTACCCGTACATCGGCATCAGCCTGGACGAGGACTATCCGAGGGTCTACTTCACGCGCGAGCGCCACCGGCGCGAACGCGTCTACTTTGGGCCATTCTCCAACGCCTACAAGGTGCGGGAGACCCTGAACCACATCAACAAGATCTTCCCCAGCCGCCCGTGCGAGGGCCGGGAGCCGGGACGCCCGTCCGGCGTGCCGTGCCTCGACTACCACATCAAACGCTGCCTGGCGCCGTGCGTGGGCTACATCTCCAAGGATGAGTACCGCGCCCTGATCGACCAGATCATCGCGTTCCTGTCCGGGCGCTACCGCGGCCTGGAGACGGAACTGGAGGCCGAGATGCGGGCCGCCGCGGCGTCGCAGGAGTTCGAGCGCGCGGCGCTGCTGCGCAACCGCCTGGACGCCGTGCGCCACCTCACCGAACGGCAGGTGGCGAGCACCGACGCGGTCGGCACCGCCGACATCATCGGCCTGGCCGTGGACGGCGAGGCGGCCAGCGTGCAGGTGCTGCAGGTGCGCGACGGGGTGCTGCAGGACCGCCAGTCGTTCTTCCTGGACGCCGGCGGCGCCGATGACGACGCCACCGTGCTGGAGCAGTTCGCCTACGAGTACTACGGCATGGCGGTGGCCATTCCGCCGCTGGTGGTGGTGGCCCGCGATACCGAGGGGACCGATGCGCTCGCGGCGCTCCTGACCGACCGGCGCGGGGCGCGGGTGGAGGTGCGCGCGGCGGCCCGCGGGGACAAGCGACGGCTGGCCGACCTGGCCACCCGGAACGCCTCGTTCGCGCTCGAGCAGGACCGCCGGCGCCTGGAGGCCGCGCGCGGTCGCCGGCGTGAGGCGCTGGCGGAGATCGCGGACGCGCTGGAGCTGCCGGCGCCGCCGCTGCGCATCGAGTGCTACGACATCTCCAACCTGGGCGAGACGCACGCCGTGGCCTCGATGGTGGTCTTCGAGCAGGGGCAGCCCGCCAAGAACCAGTACCGCAGCTTCACCATGCGCTACGACGGCGGTCCCAACGACTTCGCCCGGATGGAGGAGGCCATCACGCGCCGCTTCGCGCGCCTGATGCGGCCCGACGAGGAGGATCCGTCGTTCGCGTCGCGCCCCGGGCTGGTGGTGATCGACGGGGGCAAGGGCCAGTTGGGGGCCGCGCTGGCGGCACTCCACGAGGTCGGCGCCGAGGGCATCCCCATCGTGGGTCTCGCCAAGCGCCAGGAGGAGCTGTTCCTTCCCGGGCGTTCGCGGCCGGTCCTGCTGGCGGAACGCTCGGCGGGTCTGCGCACGCTGCAGGCGATCCGCGACGAGGCGCACCGGTTCGCCCTGCGCCACCACCGGCGCCGGCGCGGCCACGGGATGACCGAGAGCATCTTCGACGAGCTGCCCGGCATCGGCCCGGCACGCCGGGGGGCGATCCTGCGCCATTTCGACGGGTCGACCGAGCGCTTCATGAACGCGACCCGTGACGAGCTGGCCGCGGTGCCCGGGGTGCCTGCGAAGGTTGCACGCGACGTGTACGACCATCTGCACAAGACCGGTGGCCCCGCGGGCGTTGCGCCGGTCGCCGGACGAAGCGACGACGAGGCGGGCACATGGAGCTGACCGTGATCACGGGCGTGAGCGGTGCCGGCAAGAGCTACGCCATGGGCGCGTTCGAGGATGCCGGCTGGTTCTGCGTGGACAATCTCCCGCCCGGCCTGCTGCCGTCGCTGGCCGAACTCTTCTCGCTGGAGGGGTCGCGCGTGGACCGCGTGGCGGTGGTGTGCGACGTGCGCGGCGGCGTGTGGTTCCACGGCCTGGAGGCGCAGCTTCAGCGCGTCGCGGGCCTCGGGGTGCAGCCACGCGTGGTCTTCCTGGAGGCGTCCGACGAGGTGCTGATCAACCGCTTCCGCGAGACGCGCCGGCCGCACCCGCTGGCCCACGACGGCGGCATCCTGGAAGGCATCGCCCGCGAGCGCGCCGCCTTGGGCGACGTCCGCGAGCTGGCCGACGTGGTCATCGACACCAGCCACCTGACCGTGTGGGAGCTGCGCCGGCGGGTGGCCGAGACGCTGCTGGACGTGGACGACCGTCCGCGCCTGCAGGTCCAGTTCGTCTCGTTCGGCTACAAGCACGGCGTGCCGCGCGAGGCCGACCTGCTGTTCGACGTGCGCTTCCTCCAGAACCCGCACTACGTGCCCGAGCTGCGCGGGCTCACCGGCATGGACCCCGCGGTGGCCGACTTCGTCGCGGCGGCGCCCGGCATGGACGAGTTCCGTACCCGCCTGGAGTCGCTGCTGGACTTCCTGCTGCCCGCCTACCAGGAGGAGGGCAAGACCGGCCTGGTGGTGGGCATCGGCTGCACCGGCGGGCGCCACCGCAGCGTCGCGATCGCCGAGATGCTGGCGCGCCGCTACGCCGGCCGCGGCTTCGACGTGAGTGCGGCCCACCGGCACATCGGCCGCCCCACCGGCCCGCCGGCCGAGGCCGTCCCGTGAGCGTCCCGCGCATCGCCGCCCTGGGTGGCGGCACCGGCCTGGCGGCGCTGCTGCGCGGCATGAAGCGCGCGCCGGTGGACCTGACGGCGATCGTCACCGTGGCCGACGACGGTGGGTCGTCCGGGCGCCTCCGTCGCGAGCTGGGCGTGCTCCCCCCCGGCGACATCCGCAACTGCCTGGTGGCGCTGGCCGACGACGAATCGCTGATGGGCCGCCTGTTCCAGCACCGGTTCGCAGACGGCGACCTGTCCGGACACCCGTTCGGGAACCTGTTCCTCGCTGCGCTGAGCGAGGTGACCGGCAGCTTCGACCTGGCGGTGCGCGAATGCAGCCGCGTGCTGAAGATCCGCGGCGAGGTGCTGCCCTCCACGCTGGCCCAGATCCGCCTGTGGGCCGAACGGGCCGACGGCGAGGTGGTGTCCGGCGAGACGCGCATCGCCGCGGGCGTGGGCGCCTGCCGGCGCGTGTGGCTCGACCCGCAGCCGCCGGCGCATCCGCCCGCCGTCGACGCGCTGCGCCGCGCGGATCTGGTGCTGCTGGGGCCCGGGAGCCTCTTCACCAGCGTGCTGCCGCACCTGGCCATCCCCGAACTGGCGCAGGCGTTGGCCGATACCGACGCCCTGCGGGTCTACGTGTGCAACGTCATGACGCAGCCCGGTGAGACCGACGGCTACGACGCCGCCGACCACGCCGCCCGGGTGCTGGAGGCCGTGCCCGGCGGTCTGGATGTGGTGGTGGTGCACGACGGGCCGCTCGATCCGGCGGCGGCCGCCACGTACCTGGCGCAGGACCAGGAACCGGTGGACGCGGCGGTGGAGCGCCTGGAGGCGCTGGGTGTGCGCGTGGTCTCGGGGGACCTGGCAGAGGCGGGCACGGTGGTGCGCCACGCGCCGGCCGCCCTGGCCCGGGTGCTGGTGGAGCTGGCCCAGGAGGCCACGGCCACCGCCGAGCGCCGCTGACCGACCCGCCGCGCGACGCGGCGATCAGGTCGTACTCGAGAATGCAACACTTGCAACGAATCTGGCGGCCGACATAGACTGCCGGCGCGCACGGATCCTCCGTGTGCGCCGGCCGCCAATCTTCTTCCTTCATCCGGCGGCCGATCCCGCATTCGTCACAAGGAGCACAGTCGCAATGAGCGCACGTGCAAAGGCGATCTTGCCGCTGGCGATCGTCATCGGCGTCCTCTCGTTCCTCTGGTGCGAGTTCGCCCTGAACTTCCAGTTCCACTGGGTCACCGGCGACGACCTGGGCGTCGGCCTCAACATCCCTGCTGACTTCCAGCTGATCGTCTGGGTCGCGTTCATCACCTGGGGCCTCTTCTTCGCCGCCGGTGGTGACAACGCCGCCTTCGGCAAGATCTTCATCGCCGCCACCTTCGGTTCGGTGGCCGCTCTGATCACCTTCGCCCTCGCCCCCAAGATCGCGGATCTCCCGGACTTCTGGGGCATCTCGCTGATGGTCGGCATCATGGCCTTCATCCTGGTCGCCGTCCTGATCGCGGGTGACTGGTACTACGTCGCCGGTACGTTCCCGGCATTCGCCGCCTGCTTCGGTGTCTGGGTCGCGACCGGCCTCGACAACTGGGCGCCCAACGGCGGTGGCGCCGGCAACACGCTGGCCGACCTGGGCGACCCCGCCACGGCCGGCAGCGGTGCCTTCGGTGGTGTGCTGTCCCTGCCGTTCGGCTGGGTCTTCATCTCCGCCTGGGCCACCCTGGTCTGCGGTGTCATCCTCGGCATCATCAGCGCCAAGGTGACGGCCGCCGTCACCCCGAAGCCGGCGGCTGCCGAGGCCTAGGCCTCTCGGTCGCGCTTCGGCGCAACGCGGTATCTGCGGGGGCCCACCGGGCCCCCGCAGTCGTTGTGGGACCGGGGCGCCGGGCGCCGGGGGTACAGTGCGCGGCGGGCGACCCGGGGGAGCGTGGTGCAAGGCAGCGAATGGGACGACATCGAGCGGCGGCTGGTCTCCGCCTGGCCGTGGCCGGCACTGGACGATGAACGCCGCCAGGCCTACCGGGCGGCGCTGGCCGATCTCGACCCGCCGGCCGTGCTGCGCGCCATCGATGAGCTCTCACCGGTACATCGCGACGCGATGCCGCTGCCCCAGACGCTGCGTGCCCATGTGCGCTCGGGTGCACCCGCGTTCCGCGATCCGCCGCCACCGCCGCCTCCCGCCGGGCTCGACGGGCTCCGGGGGAGCGGGAGTCCGGCCGGGGCCGAGATGGGGCCACCGGGTCTCGCGGTGGCCGCCCTGGTGCTGGGTGTCTGCAGCTGGTTCGTGGTGCCGTTCATCGGCGCGGTGCTGGCCATCGTCTTCGGTGCGGTGGCCGTCTCGCAGCTTCGTCCGCAGCCGGGGCGGCCCGGGCGCGTGATGGCCCTGTGGGGCCTGTGGCTCGGCATCACCTCGTTCGTGGCCTGGACGGTCCTGGTGATCGTGGCCGGCATCAACGGCGGCGACGACGACGAGGCGGCGCGGACGCTGGTCGGTGCCGCCTACCGCGCATCCGGGCTGGGGTGACGCGTGGCGCAGGCGCAGAAGGTGGCGAGGCGCCCGTGACGGGGCGCAGCCCCTGGGGCGTAAGGGCGCTGTCGCTGGTGAACCTCCACCTGGCGTCGCTGCAGCGTCACCTCGACCGCTCGTGGGAGTCGGCCGGGACGGACGTCGCGACGCACCCGGGATCGATGAGGTTCTGAGCGGCGCTCGCGCCCGCACACCGGCTCCGCGGGGGGCTTGGTAGATTCAGCGGCGCCTCTGACACAACCGGAAAGGGCACAATGAGCGTACGGGTTGGCATCAACGGCTTCGGTCGGATCGGCCGTAACGTCTTCCGGGCCGCCACTCTCGGTGAGACCGACGTCGAGATCGTCGCCGTGAACGACATCACCGACACGGCAACCCTGGCGCACCTGCTCGACTACGACTCGATCTTCGGTCGTTATCCGGGTCACGTCCACGCGCACGACGACCACCTGCACGTGGACGACCTCGAGGTGAAGGTCCTGGCCGAGCGCGACCCGTCCAAGCTGCCGTGGGGCGACCTGGGCGTGGACGTGGTCATCGAGAGCACGGGCTTCTTCACCGAGCGCGAGAAGGCCGCCCAGCACCTCGAGGCCGGCGCGAAGAAGGTCATCATCTCGGCGCCCGCCAAGAACCCGGACATCACCGTGGTGCTCGGCGTGAACGACGACGAGTATGACCCCGCCAAGCACCACGTCATCTCGAACGCGTCGTGCACCACCAACTGCCTGGCGCCGCTGGCCAAGGTGCTGGTCGACAACTTCGGCCTCGAGCACGGCTACATGACCACGTGCCACTCGTACACCAACGACCAGCGCATCCTCGACCTGCCCCACAGCGACCTGCGTCGCGCCCGGGCCGCCGCGCTGTCGATCATCCCCACCTCCACCGGCGCCGCCCGCGCCATCGGCGAGGTGCTCCCCGACCTGAAGGGCAAGCTCGACGGCATCGCGCTGCGCGTGCCGACGCCCGACGGCTCGGTGGTGGACCTGGTCGCCACGGTCGGTCGCGAGACCACCAAGGAAGAGGTCAACGCCGCGTTCCTGAAGGCCGCCGAGGACGGGCCCCTGGAGGGCATCCTGGGCTACACCGAGGACCCCATCGTGTCGCGCGACATCGTCGGCGACCCGCTTTCCTCGCTGCTGGACGCGTCGCTCACCATGGTGAACGGCACCACCGTGAAGCTGATCTCCTGGTACGACAACGAGTGGGGCTACTCGTGCCGGGTCGTGGACCTGGCCGAGCGGGTGCTGCCCGACTGATGACGCGCCCTCTCGGGCTCGACGACCCGGGCGCCGACTGGCGCGGCGCCCGGGTGCTGGTTCGGGCCGACCTCAACGTCCCGTTGGCCGACGGGCGGATCACCGACGACGCCCGCATCCGCGCATCGGTCCCCACCATCGAGCGGCTGCTCGCCGCCGGCGCCGCGGTCGCCGTGTGCTCGCACCTCGGCCGCCCCAAGGGCGCCCGGGTGGACGAGCTGTCGCTCGCGCCATGTGCCGCCCGTCTGGGCGAGCTGATCGGCCGCCCGGTCGAGCTGCTGCCGGACTGCGTCGGCGCCGATGTGACCGCACGTATCGACGCCCTGCAGCCGGGCGAGGTGGTGCTGCTGGAGAACCTGCGGTTCCACGCCGAGGAGGAGGCCAACGATCCGGCCTTCGCCGAGGCGCTCGCCGCCGGCTTCACCCACTACGTCAACGACGCCTTCGGCGCGGCCCACCGGGCACACGCCTCCACCGCCGGCGTCGCCTCGCGGCTTCCCGCGCGCGCCGGGCTGCTGCTGGCACGCGAGGTCGAGGTGCTGCAGTCGCTCCTCACGGCGCCCGCCGCCCCATTCGTGTCGGTGCTGGGCGGGTCGAAGGTGAGCGACAAGCTGCCGCTCATCGAGAACCTCCTGGACCGGTGTGACCGCATCCTCATCGGCGGGGCGATGTGCTTCACGTTCCTCGCCGCCCTGGGCGAGTCGGTGGGGTCCTCGTTGCACGAGGATGAGGCCGGCCAGGAGATGGCCCGCCGGCTGCTGGCGCGCGCCGCCGACGTGAACTGCTCGCTGCAGTTGCCGGTGGACGTCCTGATCGCCGACCGCTTCTCCGCGGATGCCCAGCTGCAGGTGGTGCCCACCGACGACATCCCCGAGGGGTGGATGGGCGTCGACATCGGCCCGAGCACGTCGGCCGCCTACCGTGAGGCGATCACGGCCGCGGGCACGGTGTTCTGGAACGGCCCCATGGGCGCGTTCGAGATCCCGCCGTTCGCCGACGGCACGCGTGCCGTCGCCGACGCGATGGCCGAGAGCGACGCCGCCACCGTCGCCGGCGGCGGCGACTCCGGTGCGGCGGTGGCCCAGTTCGGCCTGGTCGACCGGTTCACCCACGTCTCGACCGGCGGTGGCGCCGCGCTCGAGATGCTGGAGGGCAAGATCCTGCCGGGCGTCGCGGCCCTGCCGAGCGCATGAGCGCCCGGCGCCCGCTGATCGCGGGGAACTGGAAGATGCACAAGACCGGCGCCGAGGCGCGTGAGTACATCACGCACCTGGCGGAGCTGATCGGCCGTGAGTCGCACCACGCCGACGTGGCCGTGTGTCCGCCGTTCACGGCTCTGGAGGCGACCGCGCTGGCGGCCGAGGGCACGCCCATCGCGGTGCTGGCCCAGGCCGTTCACGAGGCCGCCTCGGGGGCGCACACCGGTGAGATCGCGGCCGGGATGGTGGCCGCCGCCGGCGCGACGGGCACCCTGGTGGGGCACTCCGAGCGGCGCGCCGCCGGCGAGAGCGACGACCAGGTGGCCGCACGCGTACGGGCTGCACTCGACGCAGGGCTGCGCGTGGTCGTGTGCTGCGGCGAGTCGCTGGAGCAGCGCGAGGCGGGGGAGACCCAGGCGTGGCTGGCCGGGCAGGTCCGGTCGGCGTTCGCGGTGGTGGAGCCCGGCGAGGTGGATCGCGTCGCCGTGGCGTACGAGCCCATCTGGGCCATCGGCACCGGCCGCACCGCCACGCCGGACATCGCCCAGGAGGCCTGCGCGCACGTGCGCGCGGTCGCCGGCGAGCGCGTGGATGCGGCCGTCCTGCGCGTCCTCTACGGCGGCAGCGTGTCGCCCGACAACGCCGCCGACCTGCTGGGGCAGCCCGACATCGACGGCGCACTGGTGGGTGGCGCCAGCCTCGACCCCGAGAGCTTCGCCCGGATCGTGGGGGCCGCGTGAGCGGTCCGCTCGTGCTGTGTGTCATCGACGGCTTCGGCATCGCCCCGCCCGGGCCGGGCAACGCAGTGTCGCTGGCCTCCACGCCGAACCTCGACGCGCTGGCGCGTGAGGGCTCGGCCACCAGCATCGCCGCGTCCGGTCTGCCGGTGGGGCTGCCGGACGGCCAGCAGGGCAACAGCGAGGTGGGGCACCTGAACCTGGGTGCCGGCAGGCGCGTGCCCCAGATGCTGGTGCGCATCGACGAGGCCATCGCCGACCGGTCGATCGCCCGCATGGAGGCCGTCCGCGCCGCCCTGCGGGTGGGGCGGGCATCGACCCTCCACCTCATCGGCCTGGTGGGCGACGGCGGGGTGCACGCCAGCCAGCGCCACATGCGGGCGCTGATCGAACTGGCCCGGGCCGAGGGGCTCGAGCGCATCGTGGTCCACGCCTTCACCGACGGGCGCGACAGCCGGCCCGACGCCGCGCTGGGCGTGGTGGCGGAGATGGAGACCGCCGGCGTGCGGATCGGCACGGTGGTGGGTCGCTACTTCGCGATGGATCGCGACCACCGCTGGGAGCGCACGCGGCGCGCCTACGACGCGATGGTGCACGGCGTCGGCGCGCGCTCGTCCAGCGCCCGTGAGGCCGTGTCGGCGTCCTACGCCGCCGGTGTGGGCGACGAGTTCATCGAACCGGTGGTGATCGGGCCGCCCGACCTGGCGCGCATCCGCGGCGAGGATGCGGTGATCTACTGCAACTTCCGCCCCGATCGGGCCCGCCAGCTCACCGTGGCCTTCACCGACCGCACCTTCGACGGCTTCGACCGGGGCCCGAACCCGCCGTGGCCGTCGTTCACCACGATGACCCGCTACAAGGCGGAGTTCAGCGCCACGCCCATCTTCGAGGCCGAGGATGTGCGCCAGGGGCTGGCCGAGGTGATCTCAGGTGCCGGGCGCCGCCAGCTCCACGTGGCGGAGACCGAGAAGTACGCCCACGTCACGTTCTTCTTCAACGGTGGCCGCGAGGCGCCGTTCGAGGGCGAACAGCGGGTGCTGGTGCAGTCGCCGCAGCACGTGCCCACCTACGACCACGCTCCCGAGATGAGCGCGGCCGGTGTGCGCGACGCGGTGGTGGCCGGCATCGCCTCCGGCGAGAACGATCTGATCGTCGTGAACTTCGCCAACGCCGACATGGTGGGCCACACCGGCGTGGTCCCCGCCGCGGTGCGGGCCATCGAGACCGTGGACGGCTGCATGGCCGACGTGCGCGCGGCCGTCGCCGCCGCGGGCGGCCTGCTGTGCGTCACCGCCGACCACGGCAACAGCGAGTTCATGCTGGAGCCCGATGGTTCGCCGAACACCGCGCACACCGCCAACCCGGTGCCGCTGTGGATCGACCGCCCCGGGCTGGCCCTGCGCCAGGGTGGGGCGCTGGGTGATGTGGCGCCGACGCTGTGCGGCCTGATGGGCTGGGACCCCGGGCCGGCGATGGTCGGGACGCCGCTCATCTGAGGCCGGCGGGCGGGACGGGGCCCGATCGCCCCGTCCCGGCCCTCAGCCGATCGGCAGGGACAACTGGTCGGGCTCCGGTGACGGCCGCCGCTCCGCGCCGGCGATCCGCCCGCCGCGTCTGCGCGCGTCCCGGAACTGCTCGGTGTGCGGTGCGGGGCCGCCGTGGCGGGCCACCAGTTCGCGAACGCGCTCGGTCAGCGCGCGGGCGGCGTCGCGCGGGCCGTAGGCGCGCGTGTAGCGAGCATCCATCTCGGCGGCGTGGGCCGGGTGGGCGGTGCCCATGCGCTGCAGATAGTGCTCGCGCACACCGCGGCGCAGGTGCAGCATGATCGGCGTGATCGACACCGCGCCGGCATCGACGGCCGCGCGCACCAGCTCATCCAGATGGCGCTCGGAATCCGAGAGCTCGGGCAGGATGGGCGCCAGCATCACCCCGCACGGCACCCCGGCCGCGTTGAGCCGGGCCACGGCGGCCATCCGCCGGCGCGGATTGGGCGTGTGCGGTTCGCTGGCGCGCCACACGGCGCTGTCGAGCGTGCCGATCGGCAGCGCCGTGCTCACGCTCGTGCGGCGCGTGGCGTCGGCCAGCAGATCGATGTCGCGCTCGATCAGGGGCGACTTGGTGAGGATCGAGAACGGGTTCGCGGCCTCGGCGAGGGCGCCGACGATGCCGCGGGTGAGCCGGTAGCGCCCCTCCACCGGCTGGTAGGGGTCGGTGTTGGTCCCCATGGCCACCGATTCGCCGCGCCGGGCACGGGAGCGCAGTTCGGCGCGCACGCATTCCACGGCGTTCACCTTCACCACGATGCGCCGGTCGAAGTCCTCGCCACCGTCCAGACCTAGGTACTCGTGGGTGGGGCGCGCGAAGCAGTACGCGCAGGCGTGGGTGCAGCCCCGGTACGGATTGATCGTCCAGCGGAACGGCATCCGCGACGCGGGGGGCACGCGGTTGATCACCCGGCCGGCGCGCACGTGGAAGAGGGTCAGGCCCGCAAGCTCTCCGGTGCCCGCCACGGCCTGCGCATCGTCCAGCAGCCCGGGCTGCCCGCGGTCATCGTCGGCCAGGCGCCAGCGCAACTGGCGCCGCGGCGATGCGGTATCAGCGGATGGCCGCATCGCCCGGGCGAGGAAGCGCCCGGCGCACGATGCGGCGGGTGGCGGCCACCGGGCTCTCGCGCAACCAGCGGGCGCACGTGTCGGCCACCAGCGCCGGATGCTGCCGGGCCGTCCGGCGCAGCCGGTCGCCCACGTCGTTCTGCACCCGAGGGTCCGGGTGGGCGCGCAGCGGTTCCAGCGTCGAGATCTCGGCCGGAGCGACGCGACGGATGAGGAGACGGTCGATGTGGAGCATGGCGCGAGTGTAGCGAACACATGTTCGATCACAACCGGGGATGGGGATTCTGCGGGAATCGAGAGCCGGAAACGGGGATCCGGGAACACGACGGGGAGGAATCCGGGCGCCGGGGTGTAACGCGCTTCACACGCAGCAGCAACCCACGAGAGAGGGGCCCGCCGTGAGCAGCCGCACCCGTCTGCCCGAGCGCGAGAGCGAAGGTGAGTTCACCTGGGAGGATCCGTTCAGCCGTGGCGGCGGGTCGCGTCGCGGACCGAGCAAGCGCTCGCCGCGGCGTGTCGCCCTTCCCGTGGTCGGCGTCGCGCTGGTCGCGGGGCTGATCATCGGCTACATGGTGAGCGGGGGCGGTTCCACCACCACCGTCACCGAGACCAAGACCGTCACGGCGGCATCCGCGCCGGCCACGCCCACGGCCAGCGGGCCCGACACCCGGCCCGACATCTCCGTGGCCGTCCTGAACGGTTCCGGTGAGGCCGGCCTGGCGGCCCAGACCGGCGAGCTGCTGCGCGGCATGGGCTACACCAAGATCACCGAGGGCAACGCTCCCAGCCTGGTGGCGGCCGACCGCGTGCTGTACCGCCCCGGCGCCGAGGCGCAGGCGATGCGTGTGGCCCAGGACCTGAACGCCGGCGCCCCGGTGCCGCTGGCCGACGACAGCGGTGCCGCATCCGCCGCGCCCACCGACGACGTGGTGGTGATCATGGGTCCGTCCAGCGCCAGCAAGGCCGGGCAGGGGACCGCGACCGACGCCACCGGCGACGCGGGGGCGGCGGGGGCCACCGGCACCCAGGCCCCGGCCACGGCGACGCCGTCCGGCGACGCCGGCGCTGCGGCCGGCGACACGGGCGACACGGGCGATACGGGTGCGGCGACGCCGGTGGATGAGACCGCCGGCGTGGACGCTGCGGCCACGGCGGACGCCGCCGCCACCCTGCGCTGAGGTTCCGGGGGGGGGCGTCCCGGCGCGGCTCAGCGCGCCGCGGCGTCCCCGATCGTGACCCGCCCCACCCACGCGTCGGGCGTCTCACGAAGGTCGACCAGGCGATGGCCTGAGCTGTGACACCACGCCGGCAGGTCCACCTCGATGAGTGGGTCGCTGGCGAGCAGTTCGACGGTGTCGCCGGGACGCGCGCCCCGGGCCGCGCGGTCGATGAGGAAGATGGGCACCGGGCACCACGTTCCCAGCGCATCCACCACGTGGTGGCTCATGGGGCGATGGGGCTGTGCGCCCGCAGGCGCCCGGTCTCCTCGGCCACCACCCGCACCGCCGTGTCGATGTCGGCGACCGTCGTCGCGGGACCCAGACTGAAGAGCACCGCCGAGTGCGTCCACGGCGGCTCCAGCCCGATGGCCTCCAGGGTGGGCGCGGCCTTGCCCCCGTGCGCGGTGCAGGGTGAGCCGGGGGAGCACGCCACGCCACGGGCGGCCAGCGCGAGCGCCAGGCTCTCGCCCTCCACCCATCCCACCGATACCTGCACGTTGCCCGGCAGGCGGCCGGTGCGCGGCCCGTTCAGGCGCACGTCGGGGATGGTGAGCAGGCCCGCGATGAGCCGCTCTCCCAGCTCGCCCATGTGGCGCGCATGCTCGTCCATCCGATCCCTGGCGATGCGGGCCGCCTCGCCGAGGCCCGCGATGCCGGCGAGGTTCTCGGCGCCGGCGCGCTTGCCCTGTTCCTGAAGCCCGCCCTCGATGAGCGGGTGGAGTCGTACGCCGGGGCGCACCGCCAGCGCACCCACCCACGCGGGAGCGCCGGCCGGCCATCCGCCGATGCTCACGGCGTCCACGTCCAGGGCACCCATGTCGATGGGCAGCAGCCCCGCGCTCTCGCCGGCATCCACGTGGATGCGGGCCTCGGGGCGGACGCCCCGGCAGGCGGCGACGATGGCCGGGAGGTCCTGGACCGTGCCGATCTCGCCCTGGGCGTGGTGGACGCTGACCAAGCACGTGTCGTCGCCGACAGCGGCACCCAGGGCCGCCGGGTCGATGCGCCCCTGCCGGTCCACGTCCACCAGCGTGAGCGCTCCGCCGTCGCGGGCGCGGCTGCGGCACGCCGAGAGGACGGCGGGATGCTCGATCGGCGTGGCCACCACGCGGGGGCCGAGCGCCCGGTTGGCGGCCGGGATGCCCTTCACGGCGAGATTCCGCGCCTCGGTGGCGCCGGCGGTGAAGATCACACCTTCCGCCGGTGCGCCCAGCAGGGCCGCCACGGCCTCGCGGGCCTCCTCCAGCACCTGTGCCGGCCGGCGGGCCGCGGCGTGCAGCCCGGCCGGGCTGCCGAACTCGGGGCCGATGAACTCGATCATGGCCTCGCGCACCCGGGGATCCAGCGGCGCGCCGGCCGCATGGTCCAGGTGGACCGCCACCGGCGTCAGCGCCCCTCGGCCAGTCGGTGGGCGAGCATGGTGGGCAGGCCGGCCTGCAGGATCGCGTTCTGCGCCCCCGCAACGTCGTACGGCGTGCGCCGGAAGTGGATGGTCTGCTCCTCGGGGTCGTACAGCACCCACGATGCGCGCGCGTCGCCGTCGCGCGGCTGGCCCACGGCGCCCGGGTTCACCAGCCACCGCCCCTCGGTGAGCGCCAGCGGTGCGTCGATTGGCGCCCCGTGGACCTCCATCGCCCCCTCGGGCGTGAGACGCCACGCGCACGGGATGTGGGTGTGCCCGACGATCGTGAGGCCGACGCGCCGGTCCTCCAGCGCCGCCCGCGCCTGGCCCACGTCGAGGATGTACTCCCACACCGGGTCGCGCGGGCTGCCGTGGAACATCGGGACGTCGCCGTCCACGTCGAGCGCGTTGAGGCGGTCCAGCCGTAAGCGCCCGGGGCGGCCCAGGGTGACGCGGGTCCAGTCGATCGCCTCGCGCGCGGCCGCCCGGAACATGCCCAGCGGCACCCGGCCGGTGACCCCCAGGTCGTGGTTCCCGCCGATGCAGCGCTCGGCCTCGGACATCGCCAGCCGGATCACGTGGGCCGGGTCGGCGCCGTAGCCCACCAGATCGCCCACGCACCACCACGAGCGCGCGCCGGCCTGCCGCGCGGCCTGCAGGGTCGCGTCGAGCGCCTGGCGGTTGCCGTGGATGTCGCTGAGGATGGCGATGGGGGGCGAGGGGACTCCTTCGGGTGACGCGGACCGCGCCTACCATTGTGCCGTGCGACGAGGCCGGAGGACCCCCGATCCCGCATCCGCGCGCCGGGCGCTGGTGCTGGCCGCGGTCGCGATCGGCGCGGCGACCGCGATGATCGTCCTGCTGCGCCTGACGCTGTGGGGCGCCTCGGGCCCCGGTGCCGGACCGGCGCGACCGGCGGACTGGTTCGACCCCGCGGTGATCGACGCCAACCGCCCGTACCGGCGCAGCCTGTGGGCGTTGGCCGCCGCCGGCGCGGTGATCGTCCCGGCGGCCGCGGTCGCGTGGGCGGCCCTTGGGGGACGGTGGCGGTCCGCGCTGGTGCGCCTGTGCGGCGCGCACCCATGGCTCGCCGGGCTCGCGACGGGGGTGGTGCTGGCGCTCCTCGAGGCACTGGTGACGCTGCCCGTGGACTTGGCGCGGTTCGCGGCCGGGCGCGACGCCGGCGTGGTCACGCAGTCCACCGGCGCGTGGGTGGCGGACGTGCTGCGCGCGCTGGGTGTGCAGGCGGTGCTCTTCGGAGGACTGGGCTGCGTTGTGGCGGTGCTGTTGGCGCGCCTGCCGCGTACCTGGTGGATCGCCCTGGCCGCCGGCGTCGCGGCGTTCACATTCGCCATGTCGCTGCTGGCGCCGGTGCTCATCGCCCCGCTGTTCCAGCGCACGGAGCCGGTGCGCGACGCGGCCCTGCGCGCCGACATCCTCGAATTGGCGCAGCGTGCCGGCGTGCGCGTGGACGATGTGCGCGTCAGCGACGCGAGCGCGCGGACCACCGCCGCCAACGCCCACGTGTCGGGCCTGGGCGCCAGCCGGCGCATCATCCTCTACGACACGCTGGCCCGCGGGTTCCCGCCGGAGCAGGTCCGGAGTGTGGTGGCCCACGAACTGGTGCACATCCAGCGCCGGCACGTGCTGAAGGGAACCGCGTGGGCCGCGCTGCTGGCGGCGCCGGCGTGCCTGCTGCTGTTCGCCGCGGTGGGCTGGCGCACCGGATTCGCGCCGGCCGGGCGGGGCCGCGAGGGCTGCGACATGGTGGTGCGCCGCCTCG
>JBIQJW010000224.1:2470-3387 GCA_044507145.1 Actinomycetota bacterium | reverse complement strand
GTCCAGCTGGGCAAGGCCACGAAGAACCTCGCCGTCGTCGCGCGCCTGTGCGCCGCAGCCGGCGTGAAGGCGCCGTCCACGGCCCCCACCCCGATCCAGATCGCCCCGAGCGGTACCCCCGGAACGCCCGCCGCGCCGATCGTGGTGCAGGTGCCCGGCGGCACCGCCCAGGCCCAGCCGGTGGAGCTGAGCCTGCGCAACGTGCTCGGCGGCACGCCCATCGACCTGAGCCCGCTGATCGGACCGGACGGCGTACTTCCCAGCACCCTCACGCTCGTGGGCCTCGACCAGCTCCTCGGCGGCGTGCTCGGTGAGGGCGGCCTGATCGGCGTCGACGTCCAGACGCTGCTCAACCTGGTGAACGCCGGCGTCTACGACCTCACCTCGTGCGGTCTGCTCGACCTCGGATGCATCGTCAACAGCCTCCTGGGCACGGTCGACACCGCCGTGACCGGCGTGGTGGGCGTCCTCAACGGCGTCCTCGGCGGCCAGCTGGGCGACCTGTCGAGCCTCCTGAAGATCGAGCGCCTGAGCGACACCGTCATCCGTCTCGTGCCGGTCGGCCCGCTGGCCGAGCTGCTGAACGGCGTGGGCGGCGTCGACGCCCTCCTGGGCGGCGTCACCGGTGGCGCCGACGGCCTCCTCGGTGGCCTGATCCGCCTGTAGTACCGCTCCGCCCGCACGACCCGGCCCGGAGGGGCGGCACCGCCGCCCCTCCGGAACCGGAGCGCAAAGTTCGAGTCCCCGTCTGCCGACAGTCCCTTACGACATGGGAAGCGCATGTAAGGGAGACTCATGCGCATGAGCCGTAACCTGGTCGCCGGCGCGCTGGCGATCGGACTCGTGGCCGGCCTGGCGGCCGGGCCCGCCGTGGCAGCGCCCTCGGCCGCGGTGAAGACGAAGAACACGACGCAGAT
>JBIQJW010000224.1:0-2460 GCA_044507145.1 Actinomycetota bacterium | reverse complement strand
CGCGCGTATGCGGTGCAGCGTGCACGCGTCCAGGCATGCGTCCGGCCGGGACATGTTGCATCCCCCGCGCTCAAGGCCAAGGGCCGAACGCTCCTGAAGTCCCAGGCCAGGGTGCGTGCCGCGTCGCTGCGGGGCCTGAAGACGAACGCGAAGCCGCGGACCCTGCAGGTGAAGCGCACCCGGCTGGTCGCAGCCACCAAGCGTCTCGCCGCGGTGGCGAAGCAGTGCGCCACGGCCCAGGCCGCGCCGGTCACCCCGGGCCAGGGCACGCCGGCGACGCTGCCGTCCCCCTCGCAGGTGGTGGTGATTCCCGGCAACGGCGGCACCGTCGTCCCCGGCACGCCCGGCACGCCCGGCGCCCCGGGCACCCCCGGCACTCCGACAGCTCCGCAAAACCCGAACACCATCACGATCGGCGGCCTGACGCTCGAGCACCTGCGGGCGAATCCCGCCGGCGTGAACGTTGATCTTGCCGGCGTGCTGGGTCCCGACAGCGTGCTTCCGGCCACGCTGCGCATCGTGGACATCAACGGCCTCACCGGCACCCTGCTGGGCGACGGTCTGCTGGGCCTGGACATCACGGGACTGCTGGGCTCGGCCGGCCTGGTGAACCAGGTGGGCGTCCTGACCGGTCAGATCCTCGCCACGGTCCCCACCACGCTGCAGTGCCTGCTGACGCTGAATATCTCCTGCGTCCTGAACTCGGTGCTGACGCCCCTCAACGGCGTCCTCACCACCGCCAACGCCCTGGTGAGCGGCGTGCTGGGCAACACCCTTCAGGTCGGTGACCTGCTCAAGCTGGAGCGTGTCAGCGACACCGTGGTGCGCATCGTCGCGGCCGGCCCGCTGGCGAGCCTGCTCGCCGGCCTGCCGGTCGCCGAGCTCACCGATGTGGCTGGGAAGGGCGGAGTGTCCGCACTGAATCTCCTGGAGCTGCTGAACACCCCGTTCGGCGCCCTGCAGGGCACCCTGCGCTAGGGATTCGCGTCCGGCCGGCCGGGATCCTCCGGCCGGCGGCGCACCTACCGGATCTCGCCGGTCCGCTCGCCGGCGTCGTCGTCGAACGGCGCACGTGGGCGACGGGCCGGCGGGCGCCGGCTCGGCGTGCTCCCGCCGCGCTGGCCGGCGACGAACAGGACGCTCACGATCCCCACCGCCAGGCCGGCCCACATCTCCCACCCGGTGAGTGGGTTCGCGGCGAAGATGCCGTAGAGCAGGAACACGGCGATGACCCCGACCAGCGCCAGCGGGCGCTGTTTCGGCGGGGCGAGATGGATGGTCCACGGCGCCAGGACCGCGATGACCAGCAGCAGGATGGTGTTCACGCGGCGCTCCGGCCGGTCGGCGACATGTGACAAGTCTAACGACCGCCGTCGGATGCCCTCGCGGGGAAAGCACTAACGTTCGCCGTCCATGCGCGTCGCCGGTCTCCATCTCCTCCAGGCCCCCGCGCTCATCGAGACGCCCCGGCCGAGCGTCGTCGCGATCGTCGACGACACCGGGCGGCTCGAATCCCTCCGGCGCGTCACCGACGACGCCTCGCTGCTGGACGCCCTGGGCGACGCCGGCCCCCTCGAGATCCTCGCCGTCGACGCACCGCTGGCCGTGCCGAACGCGCGGGGCCAACGGGACCTGGAGCGGGTGATGGCCTGGTGCGATGCCCCGGTGTTCCCCACCTCGCGGGATCGGATGACGACCGTTCACGGCGCCCTGCGCGGAGCCGATCTTGCCGCCCGCCTCCACGCCGCGGCCGCCCAGGGTGCGTGGGAGGCCTCGCCCGACCAGGTGCTGCGGCAGATCGCCTGGGAGCGCGACCACCCGCCCCATGCCGCGCCGTTGGACCTCGGGACCTATCGCGCGATGTGGCCGGCCCTGCGCGCGCCGGTCTACCGGCCCAAGGGGCCGGGACGTGCCCGCCCGGGTGGCATCGACCCGGCGTGGCGCGCGCTCTCAGAGGTGCTCGACCTGGGCGGCTGGATCCCGTCGGGCGCGGGTGACGATTGGAGCGCCATCGACGACGCCGCGTGCCTCGACGCGCTGTGCTGCGCGTACGCCGGGGTGCGTGCGCTGCAGGGGCCGGGCGCGGGAGGCGCCGTGCGGCTGGGCGACGCCGCCGCGGGCCGGATCCTGGTGCCCGCCGACACGAACCTGGCCGGCCGGTTGGCCATCACGCTCACCCGCCTTCGCGCCGAGGGTGCCATCTCCATCTGAGCGCCGCTCAACCCGCGCGACGGACGCCGGCGGCCAGATCCGCCCACGGGGCCCGCGCCAGCGCCGCCCCCAGCGCGGCGTCATCGGCGTACGACACCGATGGGATCACGCGGGCGCGGACCGGGAGCTCGAGCTCGGCCACGGCGAACGGCCAGGGCGACACCGTGGCCTGCCAGCGGCCCGTCGGGCGCACCACGAGGTCCACACCGGCACCGTCGTCCTCGTGGCGGGGAACCCGGCGCAGCGTGA
>JBIQJW010000223.1:0-3394 GCA_044507145.1 Actinomycetota bacterium | reverse complement strand
CGTTTACTTCGCGCCCCTTCGGGGCGTTTACTTCGCGCCCCTTCGGGGCGTTTACCCGTTGGGCTGTCCTCGCTCGGTCAGCTCCGCAGGTCGGCTGAGGCGACGATGCCCGTGGGTCGAGTTGCTCCGCTGGGCCTTCGGCCCCCGCCCCTTCTTACGGGGTGGGGGCTGGGGTCTCCGGGGTCGGCGCGGGCGTCTCCGGTGCTGCCGCCGGCGCCTGCTGCTCGGGCGGCGTGATCGGCTCGATCACCGTGGTGGCGGGTGCCGGGGATTCCTCGGGCACCGTCGTCGGCTCGGGCTCCTGCGTGGTCGGCGTCGAGGTGGTCTCGGGCGGGTCGGTGGTGGTGATGACCTCGTCCGGGGTGGTCGGGGTCGTCGTCGTTGTGGTGGCGGGCGTGGCCGGTTCCGCCGGGCCGCTGTCGGGCGCGCGGTTGAAGAACGTGGTGCGTCGTTCGGTCACCAGCGATTCGCCGAAGATCAGCTCCGGCAGCGTGAACGCTCCGATCACGATGGCGATCGCGGCGAGCGCCATCGCGGTCACGCGCTTCCACCTGAACCGGCGCCGGCGCGGCGCTCGGAAACGCTGGGGCGCCGGCGGACGCGGCCCGTCGCTGTCGCCCGCGCTGCGACCCGGACGCACCGGGATCGCGGGGATCGGGGGGTGGGGCACCCGGTCGGCCACCCGCAGCACGATCTCGCGGGCCACGATCACCACGATCGGCGTGATCGCGCCGCCCACCAGCGATCCGGCCAGACCCATGCCCGACATCAGGGCCGTGGCCACGCCTCCCGCGAGTGCGGCGGCGATGAGGGTGCGCGGCGTCAGGTCGCCGGACGGACGCTGTTCCTTCTCAGACAAGCCAACGAGGGTAGCGCGGCCCGTGTCCGGCCGGCCCTGACGGCGGCATCACCGAACCGCCGGCCACCGCTCCGCGATCCGGAGGCCTCAGGCCGCGGTCCCGGTGAGGGTGTCGAGGTGCGCGAGCATGGGTGCCGGCGCGCCGCCGGTCACCATCGCCGCGCGGAAGGCCGGCTGCTCGGCCCGGTACATCTCGATCTGGCGGCCCGGCTCCTCGCAGTTCGCGATGCGGTCGGCCACCTTCACGGTCGCCGCATCGGGCGTGACGGCGATGCGTTCATAGGTCACGCGTTTACGCGACGCGCGGTCCGGCGCGTCGGCATCGGTGAGCGCCCACACGATCCCGGCCACACGATCCCCGAACCGCTCCGCGATGTCGTCGCGCGTCACCTGCGTGTCCTCCACCACATCGTGAAGCCAGGCCGCCGCCACCAGTTCCGGGTGGGTGATGCCGAAGCGCGCGAGCACCGCGACCACCGCATCCAGGTGATGGACGTACGGGTGTGCGCCGTAGCGCTGGTCGCCGTGAGCGGCGAGGGCGAACCGTCGCGCGTCGGCGGCGAGGTCCACGTCGGCCCCGCTCACGCCGCGCGGTGCTCGGGGAGCGTGTCGGCGACGGCCAGCATGTGCCCGGCCTCGGCGGCCAGCCGCTCGGTGTCGATGAGCGGGTACACCAGGTAGCGCCCCTCATGGGTCTGCTGTTCAACCCATCGCGAGAGCTCCAGGCCCGCGCGTCGGGCCGCCGGGGCGGGGGCCGGCTCGTCGGGCCGCACGGGGTCCACGTGCCAGGAGCGTTCGATGCGTCCGCGCTCGAAGAGGTCGTCGGCCTCCACCGGCTGAAGGATCCACGCGCGGTCCTCATCGAACAGGCGCACCTGCGGCGGCCACGGGGTGCCGGGCCCGCCGCCGTGGGCGATCCGGTTCGTCAGGTCGCGGTGGGCGCGCCGGCGTTCGTGCTCGGACGCGTCCTGCATCTCGCCCAGGGCCAGCAGCGCCTCATGGAGCGGGTGCTCGTCCTCGTAGAAATCGCGCACGTTCGCCATCAGCGACCAGAGGTCGTCCTTAGCGATCCGGTACATGCGGGGGGCTGCGCTCACGACGTTCACTATTGCGCACATCGGCACCGGTGCGGTCCCCTCTTTACCCACTCGTCACGAACAGGTGTAAGCGAGCGGTCCTCGTCCGTGCGTACGGCGTAGCGTGTGGCCCGACGGTGGCCGCAACGGGGAGGCGGAGTGCCATGGCCGGCGATGGCGATGCGAACCTGGCGGACCTGGCGACCACGCTGGAGGCGGGATGGATGGCCCTCACCGCGTCGTCGGTTCAGGCCGAGCCCCGCACCGAGGTGGTGGCGCAGAAGGTCGTGGCCTCGCTGGTCGCCCACGGCCGGTCCCTGGCCGCCGCCGGCCGGCGACAGGACGCCCGGGACCTGGTGGACGGCGCCCGTCGCTCGGAGACCGGCCCGCACGAGGCGATCTGGAACCGGATGATCAACACGGTGCTCGACTATTTCTGATCGGCGGGAGTCGAGCGGAGGAGTCCCATCCCGGCCGTCCAGCGGGCGCGACCGTGATCTCTGCGCGGTGGCCGCCGCCGGTCTACGATCGGACTCCCGATAGGAGGTGCCGCGATGTCCGCGAACGTCGGCCCGAAGCTGACGAGGATTCTGGCCGAACCATCGTCGGCCGCGACGGGTCAGGCGCTGGAGCTGGTGATCCGCACCGACCCCGCCGGCGGCGACTGGGCCGCCGACGAGGTGCCGGGCGTCGAGGTCCGCGCCCGCGCCGGCGACGTGGTCACGGCCTCCGTGGCACGTGACGCACTGCCCGGACTGATCGCGGCGCCGCACATCGTCGCCGTGGAGGTGAGCGCCCCGGTGGAGATGCACGACATTCAGGTGAGCGGCGGCTGACTGGCGGGCGGGCTCAGCCCGTCGACGCCTGTGGCGCGTCGGGTGGCGCCGCCTCCGGGGCGGCCGTGGTCTGCGGTAGGCAGATCCCGTCCGTGCACGCCTCCGCGCCCGGGTCCCCCACGATCTGGAAGGGCGTGGGGGGTGGGGTGGCGCGGTCGCTCATGAGGCCACCCCCGCGCGTTCGTCGTGCGCCCGCCGCAGCACCTGCACGAAGGTGTCGGGCTCCTGCGCGCCGGACACGCCGTAGCGGCCGTCGATGACGAAGAACGGGACGCCGGTGATGCCGAACTCGCCGGCCTGGCGCAGGTCGGCGTCCACGTCGTCGCGGTATGCGCCCGAGGCGAGCATGTCGAGCACCTCAGCCCGGTCCAGGCCCACGTCGGCGGCCAGGTCGGCCAGGTCCTCGGCACGCCCGACGTGGCGGCCCTCCACAAAGTGGGCCCGCAGCAGCCGCTCCTTCATCGCATCCTGCACACCGTGTGCCTTGGCGTGGTGCAGCAGGCGGTGCGCGTCGATGGTGCGCGTGGGCCGCAGAGCGTCGAAGTCGTACTCCAGCCCCGACTCGGCTGCGATGCGCGTGACGTGGGCCAGCATCTGGCGCGCCCGCTCGGCGGAGATGCCCT
>JBIQJW010000015.1:20982-23652 GCA_044507145.1 Actinomycetota bacterium | reverse complement strand
GCATCACGATCACCCCGGGGCTGGTCACGATGCCCGACGCGGCGCCGCTGGCCCCAGAGGTGGTCAGCGCCATCGGCGGCGGGCCGCTGCTGGTGCGCGACGGCCGGCCCGTCACGGCCGCCGGCGAGGGCCTGAGCAGCGCCCAGACCGACGGGCGCACCGCGCGCACGGCGGTGGGCCAGACGGCGGTCGGCACGTTGCTGCTGGTCACGGCCGAGGGACCGGTGCAGGGGAGCCCCGGGATCACCGCGGCACAGCAGGCCACGCTCATGGCCGACCTGGGCGCCCGCGTGGCGGTGGCGATGGACGCGGGGGGCAGCGCGCAGATGGCGCTGGGCACCCGGAACCTCGTGTCGTGGGGCGGGACGCCGCGCAGTCTCTCCGATGTGGTCCTCCTCACCTACGCCGGCCTACGGCTGGAGGAGCTGCCCGACCGCATCTCGCCCAACGCCGACCGGGTGGACGACACCGCCACCGCCACAGTCCGCACGCCGGTGCCCGGCCGGGTCACCCTGAAGGTGGCCCGGCGCAGCGGCGCCCCCTCGCGGGCTCTGTGGGCCGGCGATCTCGGCGGCAGCTCCGCGCGCGCCACCCTCGACCCCAAGCGCCTGCGGCTGCCGGACGGCATCTACACCCTCACCGCGCGCCTGCACCCGGCCGACGGTGGCGCGGTGCAGACCCAGCGTCGGCGCGTGGTCATCGACCGCACGCTGGGGAGCCTGGCGGCGCGGCCCAGCGGCCGGAAGGCAAACGCCCGGCTCACGGTTCGCTTTCGTCTCTCGCGCTCGGCGCGCGTCACCGTGGTGATCCGCGATGGTCGCGGCGACGCCGTCGCCACGCTGGCGCGTGGGCGCGCGATGCGCCCGGGCACGCAGAGCGTCCGGTGGAACCGGCGCGTGGCGGGCAAGCCTGCCTCCGGCACCTACCGGGTGGAGGTGATCGCCGCGGGCAAGCTGGGCCGTTCGGGCCTGGTGCGCGAGGTGCGCCTGCGGCCCTGAGCGCCGTCCGTTCCGTCGCGCCCTGTCGCGCCGCCCCTCACCGGGGCGGCCGACGGGCGTCCGGACGGTCAGTCGAGGTCGTCGATCTCGGCGGTGATCCCGCGCATCTCGCTCAGCGCGCGGTCGATGTCGTGCTCCAGCCCCGCCTCACCCTGGCGCTGCCGGTACACCAGGTGCCCCAGCTCCTCGGCGGCGCTGTTGAGCTTGCGCTTCAGCGTCATCTCGTTGGCCTTGTCGCGGGCCTCCGAGGCGCCCTTCTGCGCGGCGTCCATGCCCTTCTGGGCGGTGTCCTTGACCTTGTCGAGAAACCCCATGCTCACTCCCGTGATCGCGGGCGGCCGGGCCGGCGGCGTACCGCCGGCCCCTCACCATGACCTCTCGACGCGAAGACTAACGCTGATCGCGGGCGGCCCACACGGCCGCGGCGACCCCCACGATGGAGAAGATCAGCGCCAGGATCAGGCCGATCTTGCGCCCGCCCCCACCCTCGAGGAAGTAGGCGATGCTGATGATCGCCAGCACCGAGGTGAGGTACGTGCCCCACAACAGCGGGTTCACGGGCGGGGGCAGCTCGAAGTTGAAGGCCTCCGCGGCGAAGAGCAGTGCGGCGGCGATGGCGAAGATCAGGAAGATCCAGCCTGAGGGCAGTGCATCCATGCCCGAGACGCCGAAGTCGCCGGCTCCGAACCAGTTGAGGAACAGGGCGATGACGAAGATGACGTTGGCGCCCGCGGCGATGAGCAGCTTGTGCTCACGCGTGAGACTTCCGGTGTTCACGTGGGACTCCCGTGCTGTCGACCGGCCGGGCCGGTGAGGACGAACGTCCTGCATCCTACGGTGCCGGTCGGTCGTTCCCTGCCCGCGTCCCACGAAACGGAACGCGACGGGTCCTTCAGAACGGCCGGTAGTGCCCCGGGATGATCCGCACGGGGTCCAGCGCCGCGATGGCCCGGAACGCGGCCAGGTGATCGTCGCGGCGCGGGTGTCCTTCCGGCAGGTCCATCGCCGCATACCAAGCCGGGTCGGGGCCCAGGGTGTCGCCCACCACGGCGACGCCCCCCTCCTCGGTGTCCACCAGGAACGCGACATGGCCGTCGGTGTGTCCGGGCGTGTGGATGAACCGGACGCCCGGCAGCACCTCGCCGGCGTCTGCGCGCAGCGCGCGGACCGTCGCCGCGTCGCGCCAGCCGCGTCCGGCGTGCGCGTGCGCCGACTCCAACTCCACCTCGTGCACGAGCAGCTCCACGGGCCCGAGCTGGGGCAGCGCCGAGATGTGGTCGGAGTGCAGGTGCGTCGCGAGGACGGTCCGCACGTCCTCCACACCAAGGCCCCGTCGCTCGAGCGCCGCCGTGAGCATGTCGCCCTGGGTCGCATACCCCGGGTCGATCACCACCGGACCCGACGGCCCGGTGAGCAGGACCGTATTGGGCCACGCGATCATGCCGTGGACCGCCCCCGGCACATCCAGGGCGCGGTAGCCCCCGAAGGTGGCGGCCGAGCCGGGGGCGCTCACCTCGAACACATCGTCGCCGGCCACCGCCAGCACGATGCGGTGGGCCGGGATGAGCGTCTCCACCCGCCAACTCGCGGGCGTGCCGGCACCGGATGTGGTGCCGAGACCGCTCACTTCATCAGGGTCAGGAACTCGTCCACCGGGATCGCCGTGAGCGTC
>JBIQJW010000015.1:0-20882 GCA_044507145.1 Actinomycetota bacterium | reverse complement strand
GACCGCTCACTTCATCAGGGTCAGGAACTCGTCCACCGGGATCGCCGTGAGCGTCTGGATGTGCAGCGTGCCCCGGGCGGCCAGCTCGACCGACACGCGGGCGATCACCTTCTCGTCCGGCGCCTCGACCAGGTTCACGAAGTCATAGGGACCGAGCACGGCCCACTGCTGCAGGACCTTCGCCCCCATCTGCTCGATCTCGGAGTTGACCTCCTTGAGCCGGTCGGGGTTGGCCTTGAGCGTCCCCACCCCGTGGGGGCTCAGCGTGCTGAGAAGGATGTAGGTCCCCATGTGTACGGACTCCTTGGCGCCTCGTCACCGATCCCGCGCGAGCGTACCACCGCGCGACTCGGTCCAGTGGGTCAGATCCCGGTCCAGAAGCTCGGAGAGCGCCGCCACATCGGACCGGAAGTATGCGGCGAGCTCGTCGAGGAACTCGGCGGGCAGCGGGCTGCGTTCGGCCTCCACGCGATTGCGGCTGCGGATGCGGCCCATGATGCCCAGTTGCTTGATGCCGGTCACCCGCTTCACCGCGCGGGCCGCCGCGACCGCGGCCTTCGGCGGGCGCTGTGTGAGCCGGGCCACGGCCGGCGCGCGGTGCACGGTGTTCGGGTTGATGCGCGGGAACTCGGTGCGCCCGTCGTCGGGGACGCCCAGGAACTCCAGCGTCTGGTGGTACACCGCGCCCGGATCGGCGCGGAAGTCGTCGAACACGATGACCTTGACGCGCTCGCGGGGGATCGCCGCGAACACTCGCTCCAGTTGCCCGGCCACCGAACAGGCGGCGCCGTACTGGAGGAACTCGGGCACCCGCACCCCCGCCGGCAGGCTGCGTCCGGCACGCCGCTCGTCCTGCAGCGCCCAGGCGCGCGCCGGGTCGCGCACGTCCTCGTCCACCGTGTAGACAAGCTGCGAGTGCAGCGACGGCATCATCTCGACGGGGTTGCGCAGCATCACGATGGCACGCGCATCGGGCGCGAACGCGGCGATGTTGGCCGCGGCGGTGGCCGAATAGAGGTACCAGACCGACGCCTCCCCCAGCGCCGTGTGCTGCTCGCCGGCATCGGCGAACAGGCGCAGGTAGTGATCCTCGGTCCGTTGACCCGGCGCGTAGTAGTAGTCGAAGTCGGTGCAGAAGAAGTGGGGCTCCTTCGGCATCGACATGAAGACGTTCGGATGCGCGCGCAGGTACTCGCTGAGTGCGGTGGTCCCGCACTTGGGGGCACCGAGGATGAAGAAGTTCGGCCGACGTGACACCGGTGGGGCACCCTAGCAGCAGCCATCCGCACCGCCCGGCGCCGGGACGCCGGACGGCGGGCGTATCCTGTGCCGCGCATGACGAGCCTCACCTCGCAGCCCATGGCGGCGCCCGGCGACACCACGGTGGGCGCACGCGCCGCGACGGTCGCCGTCGCACTGGGGATCGCCGGCCTGCTGGTCGGCTTCCTCATGCTGCCCCTCCTGGCATCCGTGGTGGCGATCACGATGGGCTCGCTGGGGCTGCAGGCCGTCTCGGAGGGACGGGCCGATCCGGCGGTGCGCCGGCGCCTACACACGGCCATCTGGTTCGGCGTGGCGGGGCTGGGGCTGTGGATCCCGGTGGGCGTGGTGGCCGCGATCGTCTCCTCGGGGAACGCGTGAGCGACCGGTTCCGGGCCCCGGAGGCCGGGGAGCGCGCATCCGCGCGGGCGGGCGACGTGCGGGCCGTGGGGATGCCGGCATGGGCGGGCCTGGGCGCGGGAGTGGTGCTGGCCGTCGCGGTGTTCCTCCCCTGGTACGCCCTGAACATCGCCCCACCGTTCTCGGCCGGCAGCGCCAGCGGCTGGCGCTGGACGGTGTTCGCCCAGATCGCGATGGGCCTCGGTGTCATCACGGCGGGCGCCTCGGCGGCCCAGGTGCTCGATGCGCGCGGGGTGCTGTCGCTGCAGCGATCCCAGCGTGTGGCGCTGGCCTGGACCGCCATGGTGTGCGCGGTGATCGCGGCGGTGCTGGTGGGCTTCCGCCTGGTGGTGATGCCCGACCCGGCCGATCTGCTCTCGCGTCAGATCGGCATCTACCTGGCCATGGCCGCGGCGGTGGTCGCGGTGCTCGCGGCGCTCGGGCAGATCGCGACGCAGGATGTCCCCGGACGGCAGAGGAGGCGGCGGTGAAGCCACTTGAGGTGTCGGCCCTCGGACCTGGCCGCGTGCCGCTGGATGCCTCGCTGGCCGCCGCCGAGCGGCTGGAGGGCGCCGGCTACGACGCGCTGTGGTGGTCCGACCACTTCCTGCACTGGTTCCCGCCCGGTGTCTGGACGCCGGATGTCACGCCGCTGGCGTCGGTGATGAAGACGCCGCACAACTTCCTGGACCCGGCGCCGATCATGGCCGCGACCGCGATGCGCACCGAGCGCATCCGGCTGGGGACGGCGGTGACCGACGCCGTGCGCCGCCACCCGGCCGTGCTGGCGCAGACATTCCTCACCCTGGACCACCTCAGCCGGGGGCGCACCGTGCTGGGCATCGGTGTGGGCGAGGCGGAGAACATCCTCCCCTACGGCATGCCGTACGACCGGCGCGCGTCCCGCCTGATCGAGGCGGTGGAGATCATCCGCCTACTGTGGTCCACCACCGAGCCGGTGGACTTCGCCGGCGACCACTTCATGCTGGACCAGGCGATCCTGGGGGCCGAGCCCTACGGCGACCGGCCGCCGGAGATCTGGATGGCGGCGCACCGCCCACGCGTGCTGCGCGCCGCGGGCCGGCTGGCCGACGGCTGGCTGCCGATCGTCCTGGACCCTGCGCGGTACGGTCGCATGCTGGACGACCTGCGCGATCACGCGGCGGCGGAAGGGCGGGACCCGGCGGCCATCACGGCGGGCAACTTCATCTGGGTGGTGGTGGACGACGATGCCCGCGCCGCCGAGCGCATGCTCGACACGGTGCTGCTGCGGCTCATCGCCCTCACGGCGCCCGACGAGGAGTTCGAGGCCGCCGGAGGCCGCTCACCGCTGGGTGCCGAGGACTGGGGCCTGCTGCACTACGTGCCCACGCGCCTCTCGCGCGAGCAGGGCCTCGCCGCCGCGCGTGCCGTGCCGGAGCAGGTGCTGCGGCGCTACTTCTTCTGGGGCACGCCCGACGACATCGTCGAGCGCCTTCGCCCGTTCCGGCAGGCCGGCATGGAGCACGCGTACCTGGTGAACGTCACGGCGCTGGCCGATCCGGGCAAGGCGGTCTCGTCGGGCGCGCTGGTGGACGACATCCTCGCGGGCCTGCGCACGCTCGACTGACATCCGATCTCCCACAGGAGGATCACAGCGCATGGCGACTCCCAGGATCACCCCGCAGGAGGCATGGGACGCGCTCGTACGGGGGAACGAGCGCTTCATGGCCGGCACCCTGCTGCACCCGCAGCAGAGCGCGACGCGACGCTCTGAGCTCTCGGCCAGCCAGGCACCCGACGCCGCGTTCCTGGGCTGCTCCGACTCACGTGTGGCGGCGGAGATCCTCTTCGACTGCGGCCTGGGCGACCTGTTCGTGGCGCGCAACATCGGCCAGATCGCGAACGACAACATCACCGCCACGATGGAGTTCGCCGTCGCCGAGCTGGGCGTCGCGGTGATCGTCGTCCTCGCCCATGGATCGTGCGGCGCCGTGGCGGCGGCCATCGAGCAGTCCGGTGACACCCCGCCCGAGGTGACCCCGGCGATCAGGGCGGAGCTCGAGCAGATCCAGCCCGCCGTGCAGCAGGAGTGGCTGAGCGAGCACCGCGACACGCCGTACGTGGATCCGAGCATCATCGATGCGGACGCGGTGGGCCGCCGGCATCTCAGCACCACCATCAACGTGCTGATGCGCAGTTCGCGGGTGATCAGCGACGCCGTCGCGCAGGGCACCCTGGCCGTGGTCGGCTGCCAGTACCGGCTGGAGGAGGGGCATGTCGCGCCCATCGCCGCGGTGGGCCGCCTGCGCATCGAGATCGCCTCGACCTGACCCGGCGGTGAGGCCCGGCGGCACGCGCCGCCGGAATCGCCCACTCACGGCTGCCGGGCACCGCTCGGGTGATGCCCCACGGCACCCGGCGGGGCCCGGGTGCCTCGGGGCACGCCGATCCCTCTTGTCCGCCGCCGGGTGCCGCGGGGAAGGTTGACCGGGCACCGTGCGGATCGACGGCCGCCCGCCGTCCGAGACGAGGAGGCCACCCGATGAAGCCCACCCGGATCGTGGGTCCCGCCTTGGCGGCGCTCTGCGTCCTGCCGGCGTTCGCCTCGGCGGGCCCGGGCACCGTCGGCGCGGACCACGCGCTCGACCGCGCCCTGGATGCGCTGGTGGCGGCACCCGGCGGGCCGCCCGGCGCCATCGCGGTCGTTCAGCGCGGGCCGGTGGTGCGGGTGCATGCCGCCGGCGTGGCGCGCATCGGGCGCGCCCGTGCGCCGCGGGCCGGCGACAGCATCCGGGTGGCGAGCGTCTCGAAAGCCTTCACGGGGGCGGTCGCGCTCTCCCTGGTGCGCAGGGGTTTGCTGTCGCTCGACGCGACCATCGGCGAGGTGCTGCCCGACCTGCCCGCAGCCTGGCATGCCGTGACGCTGCGCCAGTTGATGAACCACACCAGCGGGGTGCCGGATTTCATCACCGACGCCGCCGCCCAGGATGCCGTGCGCGCCAGCCCGGGCCGCGGCCCCGCCCCGGCCGAGCTGCTGCGCTTCGTGGAGGACCAGCCGTTGGGCTTCACCCCCGGGTCGCGCTACCGCTACTCCAACTCGGACAACATCATCGTGGGACTGATGGTGGCCGCCGCGGCCGGCACGAGCTTCGAGACCCAGCTGCGCACGCGGGTGCTGCAGCCGCTGCACCTGCACGGCACCTCGCTGCCGGCCGGAACCCGTCTGCGAGCTCCATCGATGCGCGGGTACGCCCCCGATCCGCCCGGACCGGCGGTGGACGTCACGTCCGTGCTCGCGGCCGGCTGGGCATGGTCGGCGGGCGGCGTCGTGTCCACCCCGGCGGACCTGAACGCATTCATCCGCGCGTACGTCGCCGGCCGTCTGGCGGGCCCCGCCGTGCGCGATGAGCAGCGGCGCACACGCGCCGGCAGCTCGGAGCCGAAGGGTCCCGGCGTCAACCGCACCGGCCTGTCGGTGTTCCGCTACGCCACCCGCTGCGGGGTGGTGTGGGGCCACACCGGCAACACCCTCGGCTCCACGCATTTCGCGGCGGCATCGCCCGACGGGCGGCGCTCTGCGACGCTCAGCGCCTCAACCCAGATCAACGCCTCCGGCGACAGCGCGCTGTTCACCCGGTGGCGTGCGGTCGAGGCCCGGGCGGCGTGCGCCGCCCTGGCGCGCTGAACCGGCGCCGGCGCGGCCGCGTCAGCCGTCCGCGAGCAGCCGGTCGACCGTGGCGGTGATCTGCCCGGGCCGGGTGACGGCGCCCACGTGGGTGGCGGCCACGCGCCCCCCCGCGTCGATGATGAACGTGCCCGGGTACGCCCACATCCCCAGCGCCTTCGCGCTGGTCTCCTTCGGGTCGCGCAGGCTCGGATACGGGAACGGGTAGTCGACCAGGAAGCGCCGCGCGTCGGCGAGCCGGTCCTCCGAGTTGATCCCCAGCACCACGACCTCCTGCGGGTCGTAGCGCTCACTCACCTTCCCGAGCACCGGCACCTCGTCGCGGCACTCCGCACACCACCACGCCCACACGTTCACCACCACCACCCGTCCGCGCAGGTCGGCCAGTGACACGTCGGCGCCCTCGGGGCCGATCCCCTGTGCGGCCTGCAGCACCGGCAGCGTGATCTGCGGTGCGGCGTCGCGGTCGGCCGCCGCGATCAGCGGCACGGGCGTGGCCGGCGTATCGCGGTTCATCAGGCCGACCGCCAGGGCCACGGCGGCGATGAGGACCACCGCCGCGGCAAGCCAGCGCCCCCGGCGCCCGCGGCGCCGGGGGGCGGGATCGTCGGTCACCGGCGCGGACCACCGCCGGTCGGCTGTGGCGGCGGCTGATGCAGCCGACCGCGTCGCAGCAGCATCACCGACGCCCAGAAGAGCACCGCCGCGAGGGCCGCGAGCCCGATGAAGGCGAGGATCCAGAGCACGCCGCCGAGCTGGACGGCGATGCTGGCGAGCCCGACGGCGGCGACGCCGCCCACACCGGCCAGCGCGCCGAGCGAGCTGTAGCCGGTGCGGGTGATCTCCCGGTTCCCCATCAGACCGCCGCCGGCGCGCCCTCGCGCACCGTGAATGTCAGCTCGTCGTCGCGTGCGTCCACCACCACCGAACTCCCCTCCCGCACTTCGCCGGCCAGCATCTTCTGCGCCAGCGGGTTCTCCAGACGGCGCTGGACCAGCCGCTTGAGCGGCCGGGCGCCGTATGCCGGATCGTAGCCCTCCCGGGCCAGCAGGGCCCTGGCGGCGTCGGTGAGCTCGATGCCCACACCGCGGTCGGACAGGCGGTGCGCCAGGCGCTGTGCCTGCATGTCGACGATGTGCCCGAGCTGCTCGGGGGCGAGCCGCGAGAACGTGACCACCTCATCGACCCGGTTGAGGAACTCGGGCCGGAAGTGGTCGCGCAGTGCGCCCATCACCCGCTCGTTGGCGATCTCGGCGTCGATCCCGTCCACCAGGAACTGGCTGCCGATGTTGCTGGTCATGATCACGACGGTGTTGGTGAAGTCGACGATGCGCCCCTGCCCGTCGGTGAGGCGGCCGTCGTCGAGCAACTGCAGCAGCACGTTGAACACGTCGGCGTGCGCCTTCTCGATCTCATCGAGCAGCAGCACGGCGTATGGGCGCCGACGCACGGCTTCGGTGAGCTGCCCGCCCTCCTCGTAGCCCACGTAGCCGGGCGGCGCCCCGATCAGGCGCGCCACCGCGTGACGCTCCATGTACTCGCTCATGTCGACGCGCACCATCGCCCGCTCGTCGTCGAACATGAACTCCGCCAGCGCGCGAGCGAGCTCGGTCTTTCCCACGCCGGTGGGGCCCAGGAAGATGAACGAGCCGATGGGCCGGTCCGGGTCGGACAGACCCGCTCGGGCGCGGCGCAGGGCGTTCGCGACGGCCGAGACCGCCTCGTCCTGGCCCACCACGCGCTGGTGGAGGCGCTCCTCCATCTGAAGCAGCTTTTCCACCTCGCCCTGCATCAGGCGGCTCACGGGGATACCGGTCCACGCGGCGACCACCTCCGCCACGTCCTCCTCGTCGACCTCCTCCTTGAGCATCCGCCGGCTGGCCTGCTGGGCCGCCAACTCGTCGTTGGCGGCCGCAAGCGCGCGGTCGAGCTCGGGCAGCGTCCCGTACTTGAGGCGCGCGGCCCCCTCCAGATCGGCCTCGCGCTCGGCGCGCTCCAGCTCGGCGCGGGCCGCCTCGATCTCGCCCTTCGCAGCGCGGATGCGGTCGATGGTGGCCTTCTCCCGGTCCCAGTGGGCACGCATCGCGTCGCGTTCCTCGCGCAGCGATGCCAGCTCCTCGCCGATGGCTTCACGCCGCTGTGCCGACGCCTCGTCGGTCTCCACCGCCAGCGCCTGCTCCTCGATCTCGAGCTGCATGATGCGCCGCTGGACGCTGTCGAGTTCCGCCGGCACCGAGTCGATCTCGATGCGCAGACGGCTGGCGGCCTCGTCGATGAGGTCGATGGCCTTGTCGGGGAGGAAGCGCGAGGTGATGTAGCGGTCCGAGAGCCGGGCGGCCGCCACCAGGGCACCGTCCTGGATGCGCACGCCGTGGTGCACCTCGTAGCGCTCCTTCAGGCCGCGCAGGATCGCCACCGCGTCCTCCACGGAGGGCTCGCCCACCATCACCTGCTGGAAGCGCCGCTCCAGCGCCGCGTCCTTCTCGATGTGGGTGCGGTACTCGTCCAGCGTGGTCGCACCGACGGCCCGCAGCTCCCCGCGCGCCAGCATGGGCTTGAGCAGGTTCGCAGCGTCCACGGCCCCCTCGGCCGCACCGGCGCCCACGATGGTGTGCAGCTCGTCGATGAAGAGGATGATCTCGCCGGCGGCGTCCTCGATCTCCTTCAGGACCGCCTTGAGCCGGTCCTCGAATTCGCCGCGGTACTTGGCACCGGCCAGCAGCGCCCCGATATCGAGCGCGATCACGCGCTTGCCGGCGAGCCCCTCGGGGATGTCACCGCTCACGATGCGCTGGGCCAGACCTTCGACGATGGCCGTCTTGCCGGTGCCCGGCTCGCCGATGAGGACCGGGTTGTTCTTGGTGCGCCGCGAGAGCACCTGGATGACCCGGCGGATCTCCTCGTCGCGCCCGATCACGGGGTCGAGCTTGCCGGACTCGGCCGCCTCGGTGACATCGCGCCCGTACTTCTCAAGGGCCTGGTACTTGTCCTCGGGGTTGGGGTCGGTGACCCGCGCGGATCCACGGACCGCCTGCAGCGCGCCGAGCAGCGCCTCGCGGCCCACGCCGGCGTCGCGCAGGGCGCCGGCGGCCGGTGAGGTGTCGTCCACCAGGGCCAGCAGCAGGTGCTCGGTGGAGATGTACTCGTCGCCCATCGCCTCGGCCTCGCGCCCGGCGGCGGCCAGCACGCTGCGGAACGCATTGGAGAGCTGGGCGCCCAGCCCGGCGCCGCTCACCTTCGGCCGGCGTTCCACGGCCTCCACGACGGCGCGGCGCAGCAGCGTCGGGTCCGCTCCGGCCCTGGTGAGCAGGGGCTCCACCACGCCCTCGCGGGCGTCCAGCAGCGCGAGCAGCAGGTGCTCGGGTTCGACGATCTGGTTTCCGTATTCGCCGGCGATGCGCGCCGAGGCCTCGATCGCCTCGCGCGCCTTCTCTGTGGGACGGTCGACGGCCATCAGCGTGCTCCTCTCAGCGTGATCCGCACGGTCGCGTGGGCGCGGCGCGGCACGAGCGCCGTCGACCCGCGTGCCACACGGATGAGTTCCCCGCGGGCGGCGCGCATCTGCGCCACCGCGCGGCGGTGTTCGTCCACGGTCTCCCGCAGCTCGGCCCGCAGGTCGGCGATGCGCCGCTCCGCGCGCTCAAGGCGTTGCTCGAGCTGGAGGATCCGTTCGATCCCGGTGAGGTTGAGGCCCTGGTCGGAGAGATGCTGGATGCGGCGAAGCCGCGCGATGTCGGCCTCCGAGTACAGACGTGTGTTCCCGGCCGTGCGGCGCGGATGCACCAGCCCCCGGCGTTCGTACACGCGCAGCGTCTGGGGGTGCATGCCGGCCCGCTCGGCCGCGACACCGATGAGGACGCCCTGGTCGCTCATGAGAACAGGGTCTCCCGCGGGTCGCGCTCATCGAGCTTGGCGAAGCGCTCGAGTGCATCCCGTTGCTTCTTGCTGAGCTCGCGCGGCACCTGCACGCGCAGGGTGGCGATGAGGTCGCCGCGCCCCTCGCCCTTGAGCCGCGGCGCCCCCTGCCCGGGGATGCGCAGGGACTTGCCGTCGGGGCTGCCCGCCGGCACCGTCAGCTTCACGCGCTTGCCGTCGTGCGTGGGCACCTCCACCTGCTTGCCCAAGGCCGCCTCGGCGAACGTGACCGGCACGTTCAACACCAGGTCGTCGCCCTTGCGGGTGTACAGCGCGCTGGGCGTCACCCGGGTGACCACCTCGAGGTCGCCCGCCGGCCCGCCGCGCACGCCGGCCTGGCCGCGCCCCTTCAACCGGATGCGCGTGCCGTCCTTCACCCCGGCCGGGATCTTCACCTTGATCTGCTGCCGGCTGGTGGTGTTGCCCTGGCCGTGGCAGGTGGGGCACGGGTCGTCGATGACCGTGCCGTTACCGCCGCAACGCGGGCAGGGCTCGCTGAACGCGAACGACCCGACATCGCGGCCGCGGACGCCGCGGCCCTTGCAGTCGGGGCACAGCCTGGGGCTGCTCCCCGGCTTGGCCCCGGATCCGCCGCACTGACTGCAGGCGACGGGGGTCTCCACGGACACGGGCACCTGCACGCCGGCCATCGCCTGCGCGAAGGACAGGTTCACCTCCACCTCGACGTCGGCGCCCCGGCGCGCGCCCCCGGGGGCACCGGTGCCGGGGCCGGCGCCGGCGCCCTCGGGGCGCCCGCGGCCGCCACGGAAGATGGAGGAGAACATCTCGGCGAAGTCGCCGAACCCGCCGGCGTCAGCGCCGGCCGGCCCGCCGCCGGGCGCGCCGGCCGGGCGCCGGCCGCCGAAGGCCAGACGCGCGTCGTACTCACGACGCTTCTCGGCGTCGCCCAGGACGTCGTACGCGTTGCCGATCTCCTTGAAGCGCTCCTCGGCCTTGGAATCGCCCGGGTTGGCGTCGGGGTGGTGCTCGCGCGCCAGCTTCCGATACGCCTTGCGGATCTCATCCTCGCTCGCGGTGCGCGAGACGCCCAGTGTCGCGTAGAGATCTTCCAACGCGTTCCTCCTTCCGTGCCGCTACTGCGGCGGCTCTGAGGCCACCACGACCTTGGTGGGCCGCAGCACGACCTCCGCGTGCCGGTAGCCCTTCTCCACCACCTCCACGATGCGGCCGGCCGGCTGACCGGGCACCGGGACCTGCGCGATCGCCTCGTGGATCGTGGGATCGAACTCGGCGTCCGCCGGGATCTCCTCCACACCCTGGCCGGCGAGCACCGATGCGAGCTGCGCCCGCACCATCTCCACGCCCGCCACGATCGCCTCGCCCTGGTCGCCCAGGGCCTCGACGGCGCGCTCCAGGTTGTCCACCACCGGGAGCAGCCCGCGCACCAACTCCCTGGCGCCGCCGGTCGCGAGCGACTGGCGGTCGCGCTCGGCGCGGCGCCGGTAATTGTCGAACTCCGCCTTCATGCGCTGGAGCGCGTCGAGGTACTCGTCGCGCTGGGCGGTGACCGCGTCGAGCTCGGAGGCCCCGGCGTCCGCCGGGGCCTCCTCCACCACACCCTCCACAGGCTCGGGGGTGGCGGTCGCGTCATCCACCGGGAGGTCGGCGGACTCGTGGTTGTCGGGTTCGTGTGTGCTCACGCCGTACCGCTCCGGACGACCACCTTGCGCGGGGTCGCCTCCTCGGCCTTCGGCACCCGCACCTCGAGCACGCCGCGGTCGAGGTTGGCCTCGATGTCGTCGGTGCGCACGTTCTGCGGCAGCGTGACGCTGCGCGCAAAGCGGCCGTAGACGCGCTCCACCCGGTGGTGGTGCTCGCCCTCTCCCTCGTCCACGAAGCGCCGCTCCCCACCGATCGTCAGGACGTTGTCGTCCACCTGGATGTCGATGGCGTCCGCGTCGATGCCGGGTACCTCCACGCTCAGCACGAGCGCGTCGGCGGTCTCCCGGATGTCGAGCGCCGGGCTCCAGGCCGCGTCGGCCGCCGGCGCATCGCCGAGCGTCCGGGAGAAGAGGCGGTTCATGTCCTCCCGGAGCGTCGCGATGTCACGGAACGGGTCGAATCGCACAACAGCGGGCATGTGGGGCTCCTTTCTCCCTACGCCTTGGAGGCGTCGTTGTCGTCCTCGTCGATGACCTCGTACTCGGCGTCCTCCACCGCGTCCTCGGCGGCGGCGCCGTCGCCGGTCGCCCCCTCCGCGCTGGCGCGCTGGTAGACCTGCTCGGACAGCTTGTGCAGCGTGTCCAGCAGGGCACCGGTCTTGGCCTCGATGTCGTCCGGGTCGTCGCCGTCGGCCGCGGTCTTGAGCGCCGCCAGCGCCCCCTCGACGTCGCGCTTCACCGGCTCGTCCACCTTGTCGCCGTTCTCGGCGAGCTGGCGCTCGGCCTCGCGGATGCGCGACTCGGCGCCGTTGCGCGCGTCGGCGACACGGCGCAGTCGCTTGTCCTCCTCGGCGTGCGACTCGGCGTCGCTCACCATCTTCGAGATCTCATCGTCCGAGAGACCGCTGGAGGACTTGATCTCAATCTTCTGCTCCTTGCCGGTGCCGAGGTCCTTGGCGCCGACGTGCACGATGCCGTTCGCGTCGATGTCGAAGGTGACCTCGATCTGCGGCATACCGCTGGGCGCCGGCGGGATGCCGGTGAGGCTGAACTTGCCCAGGGTGCGGTTGTAGGCCGCCATCTCGCGCTCGCCCTGCAGCACGTGGATCTCCACCTGGCTCTGGTTGTCCTCCGCGGTGGAGAACACCTCGCTCTTCTTGGTGGGGATGGTCGTGTTGCGCTCGATGAGCTTCGTGAAGACGCCGCCCTTGGTCTCGATGCCGAGCGACAGCGGGGTGACGTCCAGCAGCAGGACGTCCTTGACCTCACCGGCCAGCACGCCGCCCTGGATGGCCGCGCCGATGGCGACGACCTCGTCCGGGTTCACGCCCTTGTGCGGGTCGCGCCCGGTCACCTGCTTCACGCGCTCCTGCACCGCCGGCATGCGGGTCATCCCACCCACCAGCACCACGTGGTCGATCTTGTCGCCCACGCCCGAGTCCTTGATGGCGCGGTCGGTCGGGCCGACCAGGCGCTCCAGCAGGTCGCGCACCAGGTCCTCGAGGGTCGCGCGGGTGAGCTGGAGGTCGAGGTGCTTGGGCACCCCGTCCACCGCCGTGATGAACGGCAGGCTGATCTGCGTCGAGGTGGTGCTCGACAGCTCGATCTTCGCCTTCTCGGCCTCGCCGTAGAGGCGCTGCAGGGCGGTCTTGTCCTGCCCCAGATCGATGCCCTCGGTGCGCTTGAACTCGGCGATCATCCAGTCGACGACGGCCTTGTCGAAGTTGTCGCCGCCCAGGTGGTTGTCGCCCGCGGTCGACTTCACCTCGAACACGCCGTCCGCGATCTCCAGCACCGACACGTCGAAGGTGCCGCCGCCGAGGTCGAACACCAGGATGGTCTGGTCGGCCTCCTTGTCGAGGCCGTAGGCGAGCGCCGCCGCGGTGGGCTCGTTGATGATGCGCTTCACCTCGAGGCCGGCGATCTTGCCGGCGTCCTTGGTGGCCTGACGCTGCGCGTCGTTGAAGTAGGCCGGCACGGTGATGACCGCGTCGGTGACCGCCTCACCGAGATACGCCTCGGCGTCGGCCTTGAGCTTCTGCAGGATCATGGCGCTGATCTCGGGCGGGCTGTACTCCTTGCCCTCCACCTGGATGCGCACGTCCCCGTTGCTGCCCCGTACGACCTCGTACGGGACGATCTTCAGCTCTTCGTCCACCTCGGCGTACTTACGCCCCATGAAGCGCTTGACGCTGAAGATGGTGTTCTCGGGGTTGGTGACGGCCTGGCGCTTCGCGATGGCCCCCACGAGCCGCTCGCCGGACTTGGCGAATCCGACGACCGACGGGGTGGTGCGCCCGCCCTCCGCGTTCGGGAGGACCTCGGGCTCACCGCCAACGAGGACCGCCACGGCCGAGTTGGTCGTGCCCAGGTCGATGCCGATCGTCTTTCCCATATGGGCTACTCCTCCTGCGGCCGCGCTGGGAGCCGGCCGTTGCGTTCCATTGCGTGTCCATATTGTAGACCTGAGTCGCTGCAAGTCAAGTTGATCTGAGTCGTCACGGCTCAGGTTACATTGAGTGCCACCGCCTCACATTACGTCTCGTCGGGTCCGCGGTCGCGGCCACCCGCCCAGGGGGTACCCGGCCGGCGCCGCGGGTATGCGGATCGCGACGCCGCCGTCAGTCGGCCGCGGCCAGCAGCACGGCGCATGGTGCGTCGCGCACCACCTCGGCGGCGAAGCTGCCCAGCAGTCGCGCCAGGCCGCGCCGGTGCGGTGAAACGACCAGGAGGTCGACGCCGCTGCGATCCGCCCACGCCTTCAGGGCCAGAGCCGGTGCATCGCCGGTCAGGATCACCGCCTCCGCGCCGTGCCCCTGGGCGATGGGCGTGAGCCAGGCGGCCGCCTCGGCGTGCACGTGGTCGACCACCGCGCCCGGCGACGCGCTGCGCGAAGTGCGCCCACCGGTGAACGCGCCCGCCGTCGGGGTGACGTGGACCAGGCTCAACCGCGCTCCGACAGGCCCGGCGACCCGCACGGCCTCGGCCAGCGCCGGCCCGGATCTGTCCGGCGATTCGATGCAGCAGGCGACGTGACGGTACCCCGCCGAGGTCGGCGTGCGGGCCATGGGGCGAGTGTAGTCGGACGCGGGCCTCGCGCCCACCTCCGCAAGCCGGCGTCGTCCCGTCCGGGGTGCTCCGTCAGAACACCGAAACGTCGCATCACCAAATACGGCGACGTAGGCTGACCTTATTCGTACCCGAGGACGAGGAGCAGCGCGTGGACGTCGCAACGATGAACGGCCGGTCCGGCACACGCCTGCGCAGGGTGCTGGCCGTGGGGCTGGTGAGCCTCGGTGCCCTCGCCCTGGCGGCCTGCGGATCCGACGACACCGCCGACGGCGCCGGCGCGACGGCCGCCGGCGGCGACGGGGTCTACCCGGTCACCCTCACCACTCAGCACGGGGACGTCACGATCGAGCGCGCGCCGGAGCGCATCGTGGCGTTGGACGGCGCGACGGCCGACGAGGTCCTGTCGCTCGGTGGCGAACTCACCGCGGTGGCGTCCGACCCGGACACGTTCGCCGACGTCTACCCGTGGCTGGTCGATGAGGTCTCCGACATCGTCGACGGCAGGCTCGTGCCCCCAAGCGGCGAGGTGAACGTCGAGGCCGTGGCGGCGACGAAGCCCGACCTGATCATCGCGCAGTCGTGGCAGATGAGCGACGCGGCCCTCTTCCGCCAGCTCAACGACATCGCACCGGTCGTCATCCCCGAGTCCTCCGACGTCAACGTGGACTGGGACCAGCGGCTGCTCACCACCGCCAAGGCGCTCGGCGCCACCGACGCCGCCAACGCGCTCATCGACGAGGCGCGGGCGAGCTTCTCCGAGGTGGGCGCCACGGTGCCCGACATCGAATCGAAGACGTATCAGCTCGTGCGGGCCGACCCGGACGGCTGGGGCTTCGGGAACGGCTCGGTGCTGGAGCTCTTCGGCCTGACGCCGGCCGCGAACCAGGACAACACCCAGGGCGGGCCGTCGCTCTCCAAGGAGCGCACCTCGGAGCTGGACGCGGACGTGCTGGGCGTGTGGGCGCCCACCCCCGAGCTGCGGGCGGCCCTCGATGACGATCCGCTGTTCCAGGCGCTCCCGGCAGTGAAGAACGGGACGGTCTACTACCCCGACCTGGCGCTGGCGACGGCCGTCAACACCCCGGCCCCGATGGCGCTGGCGTGGGCGAAGGACCGGCTCGCACCGACCATCCAAGCCCTCAAGTAGGACCGGCCCGAACCCCGAACCGCCACCCCCGGAGGCCCGCAGCATGCCGCGCACCATCCGCGAGAGCGTCATCCACCCCATCACCATCCGCCGTCTGGAGGTGACGGGCGTCCGTGACATCACCGGGGGGATGCTGCGGGTCACGTTGGCCGGGGAGCAACTGGGGCCGTTCGAGAACAACGGGTTCGCCCAGCCCGCCTTCCGGAGCCCCGGGTTCGACGACAACATCCGGTTGGTGTTCGCCTATCCCGGCGACGACGCGCCCGTGCTGCCGGTGCAGAAGGACGGCAACGTGGAGGCGCCGAAGGACCGCCGGCCGCTCACCAAGAGCTACACGGTGCGCCGGTGGGACCCGGAGGCGGGCGAGGTGCACATCGACTTCGTCAAGCACGGCACCGGTGTGGCCACCACCTGGGCGCGGCGCTGCGGGCCGGGCGACGAGATCCACATCGTGGGACCCGCGCACTCCGGCCTGTTCCCGGCCGGTGTCGACTGGCTGCTGGCGGCCGGCGACGACACCGCGCTGCCGGCCATCGGCCGCCTGCTGGAGGAGGCGCCCGCGGGGCTGCGGCTGCAGGTGTTCATCGAGGTGGACGGACCCGAAGACGAGCAGGACCTGCCCACCCGGGCCGACGCCACCATCACGTGGCTGCATCGCGGCGGGGCGGCGCCGGGCACCACCACGCTGCTGGCAGACGCGGTGATGTCGGCTCCGTGGTGGCCCGGTGAGGCGTACGCATGGGTCGCCGGCGAGAGCATGTGCGTCAAGCCGATCCGCCGCTTCCTGCGCGAGACACGCGGGCTGCCCCGGGAGCGGGTGGACGTGACCGGCTACTGGCGCCGCGACGAGGTGGTGACCCTGGCCGACGACCCGGCCGTGCCCGATTCCGAACAGATCGAAGAACCCTTCGACGTGCTCCACGAGATGGCCGAGCTGGCCCCGCCGTTCGCGCTGCGTGCGGCGGTGACCCTGGGTCTCCCCGAACTGATGGCGCAGGGCACCACCGACGTCGGCGAACTGGCCGCGGCGAGCGGCGCCGATGCGCGCGCGGTGGGGAAACTGCTGCGCTACCTGGATGCGTTGGGGGTGGTGGAGCGCACGCCGACCGGCCGGTTCGAGCTCACCGCCGTGGGAGATCTGCTCACCGAGGAGTTCGTGGTGGGCGTGCTCGATCTGAAGGGCGCGATGGGACGGCAGGACCTCGGGTTCGCCGGGCTCGTCGATGCCGTGCGCACAGGGCGCGCGTCATACGGCGCGGTGTGGGGCACGGACTTCGCCCGGTTGCGGGCGGACGCCGACTTCGAGGCGTCCTTCCAGGGCGAGCTCTCGAAGTACGCCCGGTTCCTGGCCCCCGCGCTGGCGGAGGATCCGGCGCTGGCCGGCGCGTCCCACGTGGTGGTGCACAGCGACGGCGCCGGGGTCATCGCGGGCGCGCTGGTCGGGGCCCACGAGCACCTGCGCGTCACGATCGCGGGATTGCCCTCGCAACTGGCGTATCTGCGCGACGACCTGCCGTCCTCGTTGCCGGACCAGGCCGTCCGTTCGCGCGTCGACCTGCTGGAACGGTCCGTGTTCGAGGTGCCGCCCGCCGCCGACGCGGTGTTGCTCATCCGCGCCTTGGACCCCCACCCGGACGCGGATGCGGTGCGGGTGCTGCGCCAGGCCGCGGCCGGGTTGACGCCCGGCGGGGCGATCGTGGTGGTCGACCATCCGCTGGATGAGGACTCCGACGACGACCACGGCCCGGAGGAGGACCTGCGCAACCTGGTGCTCTATGGCACCGGCCACCGCACCGACGCGGAGAACCGCGCCCTGTTCGAGCGCGCGGGCCTGCGGCTGCGTGCGACGCGCACGGTCGGCTGGGGATTCACGCTCCACGTGCTCGGCGCGCCCTGATCGCGGGCACGCCCGCTCCGTGACCACCACCGACGCGACCCGCGGCCTGCCGGCGGGCGGCGCCCCGGCCGGCGCCCGTCCGGGGGTGGCGCACCGGAATGCGGCCCGTGCGGCCGGCCTGCTGGTGGCCCTGGGCGTGCTGCTGCTGGTGGTCGTGCTGAGCATCGCGGTGGGATCGAAGGGGCTCTCTCCCTCCACGGTGTGGGACGCCCTGTTCGCCCGCCGGGAGATCGAGGACCACCACATCGTGTGGGACTGGCGGGTGCCCCGGACCGTGGCGGGCATCGTGGTGGGCCTGGCGCTCGGACTGTCGGGCGCCCTCATCCAGGCGCTCACGCGCAATCCGCTGGCCGATCCAGGCATCCTGGGCGTGAATGCCGGCGCGGCCTTCGCCGTGTCGCTGGGTGTCGCGGCGTTCGGCGTCGGCGGGATCACGGGTTACATGTGGTTCGCGTTCGCGGGCGCGATCGTGGTGACGGCCGCGGTGTACATCATCGGTGCCGCCGGCCGCGGCGGCCACCGACCCGATCCGCCTGGTCCTTGCCGGCGTGGCCCTCGGGGCCGTGCTCACCGGCGTGACCAGCGCCCTGATGCTGATGTACCCGCGTACCTTCGACCAGATGCGCAACTGGCAGGCCGGCTCGATCGTGGCCCGCGACCTGGATGCCGTGTGGCCGGTGGTGCCGTTCATCGCCGCCGGCGTGGTGCTGGCGGCCGTGGTCGCGCGGCCACTTAACGCGATCGGCCTGGGCGACGATATGGCGTCGGCGCTGGGTGCCAACGTGATGCGCACGCGGGTGATCGTGGTCGTGGCGGTCACCTTCCTGGCCGGCGGTGCGACGGCCATCGCGGGGCCCATCCTCTTCGTCGGATTGATGCTCCCGCATGTCGCGCGCTGGATCGTGGGACCCGAGCAGCGCTGGATCATGGCCTACACCCTCGTGCTGGGACCGATCCTCCTGCTGGTCTCGGACATCGTGGGACGGCTGGTGCTGTTCCCCGCAGAGCTTCCGGTGGGTGTGGTGACGGCGTTCGTGGGCGCGCCGGTGCTGATCGTGCTGGTACGCCGGCGCAGGGCGAGCACCCTGTGAGCGACATGGACGCCGTTGATCGCCGGGTCCCGGCGAACGGGTTGGACTTCGGCCGGGCGACGGTGCGCATGCGCCACGCCGGCCTGCGGGTGCGCATGGACGTGCGCACGCTGGTGGTCTGCGGCCTCATCGCCCTCGCGACGACGGCGGTGGCCCTGGCGGCGCTGGCGACCGGCGACTTCCGCCTCACCCCGCTGGAGGTGGTGGCGGCCGTGTTCGAGGGCGACGGATTCGCGCACACCGTGGTGGTGGAATGGCGGATGCCGCGCGTCCTCGTGGCGATCGTGTTCGGCGCCGCCCTGGGATTGTGCGGGGCCATCTTCCAGTCGCTCACGCGCAACCCGCTGGCGAGCCCCGACATCATCGGGTTCACCACGGGATCCTTCACCGGCGCTCTGCTCGTGATCCTCGTGATCGGGGGGTCGTACGCCCAGGTGGCGTTGGGGGCGCTCGCCGGCGGCATCATCACGGCGGCGATCGTCTACCTGCTGGCGTACACGCGCGGCGTGCAGGGATTCCGTCTCATCGTGGTCGGCATCGGGATCTCGGCGATGCTCACGTCGGTGAACACCTACCTCCTGAGGGTCGCCGAGCACGACGCCGCACTCAGCGCGACCGTGTGGGGCATCGGGTCGCTCAACGCCACCGACTGGCAGCAGGCGATCCTGGGATCCCTGGTGGTTCTGGCGTTGGCGCTGTGCCTCGTGTCGCTGTCGCGGGGGCTGCGGAAGTTGGAACTGGGCGACGATGCGGCGAAGGCCCTGGGCGTGCGGGTGGAGCCGGTGCGCCTCGGTCTGATCGGCGTGGGGGTGGCGCTGGTGGCCGTGGTCACGGCGACCGCGGGCCCGATCGCGTTCGTCGCCCTCGCGGCGCCGCAGATCGGGCTGCGGCTGGCGCGCTCGCCGGGCGTCGCCCTGATGCCGGCGGCGTTTGTCGGGGCCCTCCTCCTGTGCGCGTCGGATTTCGTCGCGCAGCACGTGTTGCCAACCCCGATGCCGGTGGGGATCGTCACGGTCGTCATCGGCGGCGCCTATCTGATCTGGCTGCTGGTGGCCGAGGCGAGGAGGAGTCTGTGACAGTGCCCGCGAGCGGTCGAGCCGCCGCCGAGGAGAGGGACGTGGTGGACGTGGGCCCGGGATCCGGCGCGACGAACGGCGCCGGCGCGGTGGCGCCGGAGTCCCGCCTGCACGCGGACGACGCCACCTTCGGCTACGACCGGCGCGTGGTCTCGGACGGCCTGAGCGTGTCGATCCCCGACGGATCGTTCACGGTCATCGTGGGGCCGAACGCGTGCGGGAAGTCGACGTTGCTGCGCGGCCTGTCGCGGCTCCTGAAGCCCACCGCGGGCCGGGTGGTGCTGGACGGTCGGTCGATCGTGTCGTACCGGGCCAAGGAGGTGGCGCGCCGGCTGGGGCTGCTGCCGCAGTCCTCCATCGCACCAAGCGGGATCACGGTGGCGGACCTCGTGGCGCACGGACGCTACCCGCATCAGAACCTGGTGCGCCAGTGGACCGACGCCGACGAGCGGGCCGTGCTGGACGCGATGGCCGCGACCGGCGTCACCGAGCTGTCGGGGCGGCTGGTGGACGAGCTCTCAGGCGGCCAGCGCCAGCGCGTGTGGGTGGCGTTGGCGCTGGCGCAGCAGACCCCTCTCCTGCTGCTGGACGAGCCCACCACGTTCCTCGACATCGCGTACCAGATCGAGCTGATGGAGCTGTTCACGGATCTGAACGCCGCGGGCACCACGCTGGTCGCGGTGCTGCACGACCTGAATCAGGCGGCGCGCTACGCCACGCACCTCATCGCGATGAAGGACGGCCGCATCGTGGCGCAGGGGGCGCCGCGGGAGATCGTGACCGCCGACCTGGTGCACGAGGTGTTCGGCCTGCGGTGCGTGGTGGTGCCGGACCCGGTGGCGGGGACGCCGTCGGTGGTGCCCCTGGGTCGCGAACGCACCCCCTGAACGGGGGCCTCAGCCGCCCCGCCCGGTGGGACACAGGTCCAGCACCGCGCACTCGTGGCAGGCGGGCCGGCGCGCCATGCACACGGTGCGCCCGTGGCGGATCATGCGCATGTGGGTGGCGAAGGTCATCGCCGGCGGCACCGATGCCGACAGGCGCTCCTGGGCGCGAACCGCGGTGGCCCCCGGCGGGACGATGTGGGTGCGCAGGGCGATGCGGTGCACGTGCGTGTCGGCGGGGACGACCGGCGCGTCGAAGCAGAAGCACATGACGCAGCCCGCCGTCTTCGGCCCCACACCCGGCAGGGCGGTGAGATAGGCCATCGCCTCGGCCAGGGGGATGTCGCCCAGCCACTCCAGGTCGGCGCCGCGCGGCTCGGCCGCGATGGTGTCGAGGATCGCCTGGATGCGCGGGGCCTTCTGGTTGGCCAGGCCGGCGACGCGCACCGTCTCCATCACGTCCTCCACCGGGGCGGCGCGCACCTCGTCCCAGGTGGGGTAGCGCTCGCGCAGGTTGTCGAAGGCGCGGAACTGGTTCGCGTCGGTGGTGCTGTGGCTCAGCACGGTGGTGATGAGCTCGCTGACCGGATCGTGCCGGCGGGCGAAGGGCAGCGGCCCGTAGGCGTCGGCCAGGCCGGAGGCGATCGCGAGCGTGTGCGCCCGCGTGCCGGGCCGGGGGACGGGTGCCATCGGGTCGAAGGGTACCGGTGTCCTTCGGCCCCGCCCCGCCGGCCTCAGCGCAGTTGCGCGCCGGCCTCCCCGGCGTGGGCCAGCAGCGCCGCGTAGCGTCCGCCCAACTCGCGCAGTTCGTCGTGGGTGCCGCGCTCCACCACCTCGCCGGCGTCCAGCACC
>JBIQJW010000222.1:0-3438 GCA_044507145.1 Actinomycetota bacterium | reverse complement strand
CCGCGTGAACATCCTGCGCCGGGACTTCGCCGATATCGGCCTGGGCGTGCGGATCGGTGCGCCGGAGGCCGGCGACATGGGCGGCGTGGCCATCACCTACGTCCACGCCTTCGGGCGGCGCGTCACGCGCTGAGGACATCCGGGCGGCCCACCGGCAGCCCGGATGTCCTGCGGGAGGGGTGCCTAGTCGGCGTCGCGCACGACGACTCCGCCCGGCTCGAAGTCGTGGACCCTGCCGTTGATCTCCAGCGCGTCCACGGCGCCGGCGAAGCTCTCATCGCGGCCCTTGCTGATGGCCACCGAGAAGCTCACCGTCTTGCCCGGCAACGCGTTCTGCACATCGGCCAGCGTGCAGAACGTCTCGAAGCACTGGCCACCGGCGATGTTGCGGCTCAGAGTCCAGCGCGCACCGGTGGCGGCGTCGTGGGTCACCCAGGTGTGGGCGGCGGTGGGCAACGGCAGGTAGTTCAGCGTGGCGTACGCGTTCCCCGCCGTGCCGTCGCCGACCTCGATCGCCAGGGCCGGCGGCGAGGTGGGGTTGTCCATGTCGGTGTACGTGGCGTACGAGATCGACTCGATGTCGTCCAGTGCCATCCCGGCGAAATCGAACTGGTTGCCGTAGGCGGCCTTCTCCTTGTCGGTACCGCGACCGTCCACCAGGATGCCGAGGCTGCCGACGCCGGCGGGCGGGAGGTCCTCCGCGCCGGCGGCGCCCCACGGACCGGTGCGCAGTTCGGTCACCGGCGACCCGTAGGTGTTGCGGCCGATCACGCCCCAGCGCTCGGCCGAGTACTCGAAGTCCTGCCCGGCGGGCCCGGTTTCGCCCTTCGGGCCCTGCGGCCCGGTTTCGCCCTTCGGGCCCTGCGGCCCGGTCTCGCCCTTCGGGCCCTGCGGCCCGGTCTGACCGGCGGCACCCGGCGCGCCGGCGTCGCCCTTCGCCGGCGGGGCGCCCTGGACGGATCCGCCCTGGCCGATCCGCTGCTGCAGTTCGGCGATGGCGGCGGCGTTGGCGTTGGAGCGGCGCACGCCGGCCTGGGCGATCCGCTGGTTGATGAGCATCTGCGCGGAGCTGAGCGTCACCCCGCGGGTCGCCTGCGCGTTGGCGGCGTCCGTGCCCACTCCATCCGAGACCATCACGCCCGCGGCGAGCGCGGCACAGGCGATACCCACGCCGATCGGAAGCGCACGTCCCATACAGATTCCCCCCTCGAATGAGTGATTGATACCCCCCCATTCCACCTATTCGGGAGGATGTCCAGGCCTATACGTTCGGGTGGGAGGGAACTATACGAATAGGTGGTTTGAGCGTGCGGCGACCGTCGCGATCGTCCGGATATGGATCATCCTCGCTCCGTGCACCGCGCAGGCGGACGCACCGCCTGCCGTGGTTCAGGAGGCGGGTGTGGGCGCGTACATGCGCGCCAGCAATTCATATGCCCGGCGCCGCAGGCCGTGGTCGTGGATGAGCGACATGACCATGAGCTCATCCGCCGCGGTCTCGTCCAGCAACTCGTCCAACAGCAGGCGCACGCCCGCGGGGTCGCCCACGATGTGACGCCGCCGGCTCATTGCGATCACCTCGCGCTCACGGGAGCTGTACCGGCGCGTCAACGCCTCCTCGGGGCTGGGCAACGGCCCATCCTGGTTCAGCGCGATACGCAGCCACATCAGGTCGACGCTCGCGGCCAGATGCTCGGCCTCCGCGTCGTCGGGCGCCAGCACCACCGAGGTCGCCAGGATCGTGCGCGGTTCCGAAAGGAATGCTGAGGGCACGAAGTGCTCGCGGTACGTGCGCATGGCCGCGGCGGCACCGTCCATCCCGATGTGCTGGGCGAATGCGAAGCCCAGACCCTGCCGGCCGGCCAGCTCCGCGGTGAACCCGGTGGATCCCAGGATCCACATCTCCGGTGGGGCGTCGGCGCGCGGTGCCGGGCGGATGGAGGCGTACGGGTGGTCGGCGGGAAACCCACCGTGCAGGAAACCGGCGAGCTCGGCGAGCCGGTCCGGGAAGCTCCGCGCATCCAGCGAACCCCCCTCGCCGCGCAGGGCCAGCGCCGTGAGCGTGTCGGTGCCGGGTGCGCGCCCGACGCCGAGGTCGATGCGGCCCGGGTGCATGGTGGCGAGCAGGCCGAAGGCCTCGGCCATATGCAGCGGGGAGTGGTTGGGGAGCATGATGCCGCCGGAGCCCACGCGGATGCGCCGTGTGGCGCCGGCCACGTAGGGGATCATCACCTCCGGCGCCGAGCTGGCGATGCCGGCGGCGTTGTGGTGCTCGGCCAGCCAGTACCGCGCATATCCCAGGTCGTCGGCCAGGCGGGCGAGGTCCAGCGTGTTGGCCAGTGCGGCCGCGGCGTCGGACCCCGAGGTGATCGGTGAGACGTCGAGGACCGAGAGCGGGACCGTGGCGGGCATCACCGCGACTCTAGTGCAGGCCGGGGCGGGCGCGCGCCGTGCGCGCGTGACCGCCCCGGACGCTGACGGTGGGGCGCCCGTTCAGGCGCTGCGCAGCGCGTCGGTCGGTGCCAGTCGCGCGGCCCGCAGAGCCGGGTACAGGCCGGCGCCGGCGCCGATGAGCAGCGCGGCGGCGAGGCCGCCGAGCAGCGCCACGGCCGGGACGCTCACCGTCCAGCCCTGCGAGAGGGCGTAACCGGCGGTGACGAGCGCTCCGGCGCCCACCCCCACGACGCCGCCCAGCGCCGCGAGGATGAGCGATTCGCACAGGAACTGGGTCCCGACGTGGCGCCGCGTGGCGCCCAGGGCGCGCCGCAGGCCGATCTCGGAGCGCCGTTCCAGCACGGAGATGACCATCACGTTGGCGATGCCGATGCCGCCCACCAGGAGGGCGACCGCGCCGAGGCCGAGGAAGAGCGCCGTGAGGGCGGTATCGGCCGCCGCGCGTGCTTCGAGCACATCGGACGGGCGCGACACGTCCACCTGCTCGGGATTGGTGGGGTCGGCGCTGGCCCCCAGGACCTCACGCACCGCCTCGACCTGATCCGGCCGCGTGCGCGCGTAGATGCGTGTCGTCTCGGGCCGCTCGCCCACCAGCAGCAGATCGGCGGCGTGGTCGAATCCCAGCAGCGCCGTACGGTCGAGATCGGCGGCGAGGGGGAGCGGCGCCATGATGCCCACCACCGTGTGACGTGCCCCACCGATGTCGACCTGCACGCCCGGGCGATCGATGCCGAGGCGGTCCGCGGCCACCGATCCCAGCACCACCGCCGGCGTCGTCGCCGTGGCGGCATTGAGGAACGTCCCCGTTCGCATCGCCCCGTCCAGGGTGTCGAGCAGGCCGGGGTCGACCGCGGCCACAGCGATGCCGCCCGTCTCGGATTCGTCCACCAGCTCGCTGCGGCGGACCGTCGTCTCAAGCGCCGCGAGCGATGCCACGCTCTCCACCGGACCGATGCGTCCCACGCGCGCCGCGGCGCCGTCGGG
>JBIQJW010000221.1:0-3454 GCA_044507145.1 Actinomycetota bacterium | reverse complement strand
CATGGGACGGCCGCGTGCCCGGCGGCGGCGACCACACCCACCTCATGGGCGGCCACGACGTGCCCGGCCTCGAGCACCACGGCGCCGTGGGCGACGTCCTCGCCGGCGTAACGCACGTCCGTGCCGCGGGCGACCGCGGCGTCGATACGCACCACGGTGCCGTCGGCCCGGACATCCTCCTGGCGCACGACGGTGTCGGCGCCCGCGGGAAGCGGGGCGCCGGTGGAGATGCGCCAGGCCTCGCCCGGCCCCAACTGCCCGTGTCCGGGGCGGCCCGCCGCACTCTCGCCGGTGAGCCGCAGGGTTCCCGGCAGATCGCCGGCACGCACGGCGTACCCGTCCATGGCGCTGTTCGAGAACGGGGGGATCGCGGCGCGCGCGGCCACCGGTCCGGCCAGCCGTCGTCCGGTCAGGGCGGCCAGGGGCACGGGCTCGATCCCGGCTCGGGGAACCAGCCCCGCGACCGCGGCCAGCGCGTCGTCCAAATCCATCGCCGGCCCGCGCGCGGCGGGCGCCGTGGTCTCAGGCGTCATCGGCGGCCTCGCGGGGGCGGTCGAGCATCACGCGGCAGTGCGCGTCGCGGGGCGGCCCCACCTGCAGGCGCGCGCCGGCCAGCCCGGCACCTCTGGCGATGCCGTTCGCGAGGCCGCGATGCATGTCGCACACCGCGCCTCCGCCGGGGCGTTCCACCAGGTCGGCCAGCGGGCACCGCGCGAGTTCCAGCACGCCGGGGCATCCAGGGACCGTGCGCGGCGCGAACCCGAGGGCGGCGAACCGCCGGCGCACCTCGCCGCCGCCTCCGCCGGCGTGAGCCAGCGCGTGGCCCTGCCCCTCGCCCAGCCGTCTCAGGTCGGCCGTGTCGAAGCCGTGGCCGTCCACCAGCCCGGTCACCACCTCCAGCAGGCGGTGGTGCGCGTCGGCCGACTCGGTGCGACCCAGCGGGACGATGGCGTAGCGCGTGACGGGCCGGCCGCGTCCGCTGGGGGGATCGGTGGCCGCGGCCACCAGCCCCGCCCGCACCAGTTCGGCCAGGCGGGGGCGCACGCCCGTGTGGTGGCGGCGGACGCCGTCGGCGATCTCCTGCGCGGTGAGGGGCCGGCTGGCCCGGTCCAAGAGGTCCAGCATGCGGCGTACCACCACGCCGCCCGGCGCCCCGGCGAGCGGGTCCTCCGACGGGTGGGCCGGCGTACCGGCGTGGGGGACGGGGGACATCGGCCGCATTTTATCCACAATCTCGTAGAAAAAATGGGCGCGGTGTCCGATCCGCACGCAAATCAGCCGGCGCCGACCGCCGCCGCGCGCTCCAGCGCCTGTTCGGGGGTGAGTCCGGCCGCGGCCGCCAGCCAGCACGCAACCGGCGCCGCCGTGCGCTCGGAGGCATGCGCCGCCTCGCCGGCCAGACGGAGGATCTGCGCCACCTGGTCGTCGTCGGGGGCGGGCACGTCGAGGGCCGCGGCGAAGGCGGCGATCCATTCGGTTCCGGTCAACGCGGTGCTCCTCGCTCGGGGGCGGTGGCGCATCGTCGCACCGGTGGCGCCGCCCTGCCAGGTGTCGCCCGTCGCCCACATCGGTAGCCTGCCCCAATGAACCAGAACGAACGTCCCGATGGCCGCGCCCACGACGAGATGCGGCCGGTGGTGATCGAACCGGGCTTCGTCGCGACCGCGGACGGCAGCGCCCTGGTGTCGGTGGGTGCGACGCGCGTGATCTGCACGGCGTCGGTGGAGGAGACCGTGCCGGCGTGGATGCGCGGCGACGGCCGCGGGTGGGTGACGGCCGAGTATTCGATGCTCCCCGCCTCGACCGGGCGCCGTAAGGCGCGCGACATCGCCCGCGGACGCCTCGACGGACGCACCACGGAGATCCAGCGCCTCATCGGCCGTTCGGTGCGCGCCGTGGTCGACATGGAGGGCCTCGGCGAGCGCACGGTGTGGCTGGATTGCGACGTGCTGCAGGCCGACGGCGGCACGCGGTGCGCGAGCATCTGCGGTGCGTGGGTCGCGCTGCGCCTGGCGCTGGGCGGCCTGGTGGAGCGCGGCCTCATCGCCACCGTGCCCCTCACCGATTCGGTCGCGGCCGTGAGCGTGGGCATGGTGGATGGACGCGCCGTGCTGGACCTGCCCTACGTGGAGGACTCGCGGGCCGAGTCCGACATGAACGTGGTGATGACCGGTGCCGGCGCCCTGGTGGAGGTGCAGGCCACGGCCGAGGGGCAGACGTTCTCGCGTCCCGAGCTCGACGCCCTGCTGGATCTGGCCGAGATCGGCGTCGCCCGGATGGGCGAGGCGCAGCGGGTGGCAGTGGGCGCATGAGGGTGGTGCTGGCCACCGGCAACCCCGGCAAGGTGAGCGAGTTCGAGGCGTTGTGGCCGGACGCCGAGGTCGCCGGCGCGCCCGACGGGTTCGGGCCGGAGGAGACCGGGGCCACGTTCTTCCAGAACGCCTGGATCAAGGCGGCGGCGCTGCGCGATCGGGCGGCGCCGGAGGACCTGGTGGTGGCCGACGACTCGGGCCTGGTGGTCCACGCGCTGGGTGGCCGTCCGGGCGTGTTCAGCGCACGCTACGCGGGCGCCGATGCGAGCGACGACGACAACTGTCGGCGGCTGCTGCAGGAGCTGGAGGGCGTGGCCGAGCGCCGCGCCGCGTTCATGTGCGTGCTGGTGGCGTTGGCCCCGGACGACCGTATGCTGGTCGCCGCGGGCTGCTGCCCGGGCGTCATCGCCCCCGCCATGCGGGGCGAGCGCGGGTTCGGCTACGACCCCCTGTTCGTGCCCGAGGGGCATGCGCGCTCCATGGCGGAGATGACGCGCGACGAGAAGGCCGCGATCTCGCACCGCGGCCGCGCGGCGCGCCGCATGTCGTCGTTGATGGGGCTCGTACCGGCATGAGCGGCGTGCTGGCCGGCCGCAGGGCGCTCATCACCGGTGGGGCGGTGCGGGTGGGTCGCGCCCTGACGCTGTGCTGTGCCGCGCTGGGCATGGATGTGGCGATCCACTACCGCAGCAGCGACGCCGGGGCGACGCGGACCGCCGCCGAGTGCCGGGAGATGGGCGTGCGCGCCGTCACGTTGGGCGCCGATCTGGTCGATGCCGGCGCATGTCGTGCGCTGGCGCGCGACGCCGCGCAGCAGCTTGGCGGCATCGACGTGCTCGTGGCATCGGCGTCCCTGTTCACGCCGTCAGATTTCTCCGCCATCGACGACGCCCACATCGACGCGACGCTGGCGGTGAACCTGCGCGCGCCGCTGCTCTTGGCGCACGAGCTCGCGCCCGGAATGATCGAGCGCGGTTTCGGGCGCATGGTGATGATGTCCGACGTCGCGGGGCTGGAGCCGTGGCCCCGCTTCCTGGTCCATTCGGTCTCGAAGGCCGGGCTGGTGATGCTGGTGCGCGGTCTGGCGCAGGAACTCGCGCCGCACATCACGGTGAACGCCATCGCCCCCGGGACGGTGCTGA
>JBIQJW010000220.1:956-3467 GCA_044507145.1 Actinomycetota bacterium | reverse complement strand
TTCCCTCGTTGGGGCTGTGGGGATGTGGTCAGGCCCGTCAGGGGCTGTCCAACGGTTGGGTGGCAGCCCGCAGGGCTGTCCCCGGCCGGTCATCTCCACAGACTCAGATGCCGGTCCGTTTGCGGTGGGCCGGTGAGTCGGGGGACGCGGTCCGGTGGTCGCGGGGCCGGTGGGTGGGTGTCGCTGCGCTCGGCCTTCGGCCGGGGGCGTCGTGCCGCGCGGGGCTCGGTCGGGCGTGTGAAACGGTTATCATCGCCGGCCATCGGCAGTCGACTGGGGGAGAGACCGTTGGGACGCTTCGAAGGGCGGGGCATCGTGATCACCGGCGCCACCAAGGGCCTCGGGCGGGAAACCGCCCTTCTCCTGGCGGAAGAGGGCGGCCTTGTGGTCGGCATCGGCCGTGACGCCGGCGACGGTGCCAGCCTCGAGGCCGCCGCCGCAGACCTTCCCGGCGAGATCGTCTTCCACGCCGGCGACGTCCGTGAGGAGGCGTGTCACGACGAGGCGGTCGCCGCCTGCGTCTCGCGCGCCGGCCGGCTCGACGCCTACGTCAACAACGCCGGCATCCTCGGCCCCGAGGGCCCTCTGCACGAGACCACGCTGGATGCGTGGGAGGAGCTCAACGCCGTGAACATGCGCGGCACCTTCCTCGGCTGCCGCGCCGCGATCCGGCAGATGCGGGAGAACGGCGGTGGTTCCATCGTCAACATCGGCTCCATGCTCTCCTCCAGCGGCGACCCGTTCCTCACCTCCTACGGCGCCACCAAGCACGGCGTCGTGGGGCTGGCGCGCGCCATCGCGGTGGACTACGCGCAGGCCGGCATCCGCTGCAACTGCGTGCTGCCCGGCGACATGGAGACCCCGATGATCCTCCAGTACTTCGCCGCCAGCCCCGATCCGGCCGCCGCCCGCGCCGAGATGGAGGGCGCCTACCCGGTCAAGCGCCTGGCCCAGCCGCGTGAGGTCGCCAACGCCGTCGCCTTCCTGTGCTCGGACGACGCGTCGTACATCACCGGCACCGAGCTGCTGGTCGACGGCGGGCTCCTGGCGAAGGCCTACTGACGCACACCGGGGGGGTGGTTCACCCTGCGCCGGCGGCGTGCGTGAACCACTCCCCACCCCCGCGGCGGTAGATCAGCAGCAGGCGCCCGGGCTCCAGCACCACCTCGTAGTAGTGGCGGTCGATGGGCTCGTCCGTCCACCAGCGATCCTGCACCCGCCAGTCGTCACGGATGGCGATCACCCGCCGCCGCCGGCCGTCCAGCACCACCGCATGCGGCGCCCCTCCCGGCGTGGCGATCACCCGCACCGGCACCGGCGTGCCGATGGGGCGCGTGCTCACCGTCCCCCCGGTTCCGGGCGCGGCGCCAGCGCCCACCGGCGCTCGGGGATGTGCGAACCGGTCTCCAGTTCCACCACCCGCAGCAACGCGTCCTCGCCCAACGCGGCCCGCACCTGGCGCACCGCCTCACCGGTGCGTGCCGCGCGCTCCTCGTGGGGCGTCGGCAACGCCGCCAGCTGATGCCCGCCGGCATCGCCCGACGCATCGACCTCGAGTCGCAGCCGCACCACCGGCGCCGGCACCTCCGCCAGGCGGGGGATGACCGCCGACTCCAGCCGCGCGCGGTCATTGGTGGCCTCGCGCAGCACCACCGTGCGCCCCCACGAACCGCCGTCCGCGAGCCGGACCCCCACGCGCAACGTGCGCACCGCCCCGCCGGCGGCGCGGGCCGCCCCGGAGATCTCCTCCAGCAGCAGTCGCCCCGCCGACTCCAGCGACCCGCGTGTGCCCACCGGATCCGGGAACTCGATCTGCGCCGTCAGGGGTCGGGGCGGGACGCGTGGCCGCACCGGCCGGCCGGGCAGTCCCCGGGCCAGCTCCCATGCCGCGATCCCCGAGAATCCCAGCCGCTCCAGCGCGGCATCTTTGGGTAGCGCGGCGACCCGCCCCACGGTGTGCAGCCCCACATCCCGGCAGGAGGCGACCGCCTCGCGCGACAGGGGCAGCCGGCCGACGGGCAACGGCGCAAGGAATCGCGCCACATCACCGGCCTCCAGCACCATCGGGGTGCCACGCTCCGCGATGCGTGCGGCCTGATGGGCCGCGAACAGATCCGGCGCCACCCCGATCCGCCCGTCGACGCCCACCGGCACCGCGGCACGCACCCGACCCAGAACCCCGCGCAGTCCGCCGTGCAGGCGCATGACCGGCCGGGCGTCGAACGCGGCGCCGTCCTCGCCCAACGGCTCGACCGCGCATCCGGCGGCCTCCAGGGCGCGATACAGGCGCTCCACGGCGTCGGCGGCCCCCTCGGGATGGGCGGGGACCAATGCCAGTTCCGGGCACCGGGCGAATGCCTCGCCGGTGCGCAGCCCCTCCTGCACGCCGCATGCCGTCGCCGCGGGGGTGCACGCGCCCACCACCTGCGGAGCGTCGGCGGGCGGGGCCAGCGCGGCCGGCAGATCGAACGGGTGGCCCGCGCGGATGAGCGCGAGACGCAGGGGGAGGAG
>JBIQJW010000220.1:0-946 GCA_044507145.1 Actinomycetota bacterium | reverse complement strand
GTGGCGCGATCCTCAAGCGCCGGCATCCACGACCGCGGACGCCGGCGGTCGGTCGTTACTTGCGCTCGCGCACCGCGCGCGGGTTACCCCACGTCTCGTCGTGCACCAGCGTCCGCCAGGGGCGCCGGATCTTCGCCAATGCCGGCGGGAGCCCCTGGGGCCACTCCTCCGGGTACCCCAGCGGCGTGATCACCGGCGACTCGAGCTCATCCGGGATCTGCAGCAGGTCGCGGAACTCGCGGTCGAAGAACCAGTGGAACACCGTGGGCACCGTGCCCAGGCCCTTCGCGCGGGCCGCGACCATCAGGTTCTCCAGCAGGAAGCCCACCGACACCACGTCGGCGTCGCGCTCCAGATCCTGGCGCTCGCGCGGGAAGCTCCCCCGGGGGACGCGCAGCGCGACGATCCACACCGGCACGTCCGCGTAGGTGCTCAGCGTCTGCTCGGCGTAGTCCTTTGCCCACGCGGCGTGCTCCTCGGCGCTCGTGCCGGGAGCCGGCGGGCGCACCATGCGGAAGTACTCGGCGCCGCCGCGGACCACCAGATCCGCCAGCTTCGCCCGCTGCTGCTCCTCGCGCACCACGAGGACACTCCACGCCTGCGCCATCCCCCCGGTCGGTGCCAGCAGCGCCAGGCGCAGCAGATCGTCCAGATCGCCGTCGGACACCGGCCGGTCGGTGTAGCGGCGCACGCTGCGACGCTTTCGGATGGCCTCGAGTGCATCCATCTGGTGCTCCTTGTCAGTCGGTGATCAGGATTCGGGGGCGTCCAGCGGGGGCGGATGGCCGAGCGTCCCCAGCTCGGCGACATCGCGCCGGAACAGCAACGCCACGGTCCAGTCCATCGCCACGCGTCCCTTGCGCGTCACCCCCGGAATCTGGCTGAGGTGGTACGTGCGGGCCAGGAACCACGCCACGATGCCGCGGAACTGCAGTCCCAGCACGTT
>JBIQJW010000219.1:0-3487 GCA_044507145.1 Actinomycetota bacterium | reverse complement strand
TGGATTTCGCGGAGATGGTCACCAACGTCGTCGCGGCGGGGGCGAGCGACCTGCATATCGCGGTGGGCGCGCCGCCGCTGATGCGCCGCAACGGCCAGCTCATGGCGCTGGGCGACCGCGCGTTGACCTCCCAGGACACCCGGGAGCTGATCTACGGCCTGCTCACCGAGGCACAGCGCCAGCGCCTTGAGAGTGACCTGGAGCTCGACTTCGCCTACACGGTGCCCGGGTCCGCCCGTTTCCGGGTGAACGTGTATCACCAGCGTGGCGTTCTCGGTGCCGCCCTACGGACCGTGCCCCAGGCCCTGCGCACGCTCGACGAACTGGGCCTGCCGCCGGCCTTGCGCGAGTGGACGACGGCGCCGCGCGGGCTGGTGCTGGTGACCGGCCCCACCGGCTCGGGCAAGTCCACGACCCTGGCCGCGATGATCAACGAGATCAACGAGCGCCGGTCGTGCCACATCATGACCGTCGAGGATCCCATCGAGTTCCTGCACGGCCACCGGCGCTCGCTGGTGAACCAGCGCGAGGTGGGCGGCGACACGCACTCGTTCGCCAACGCGCTGCGAAGCGCCCTGCGCCAGGACCCCGACGTGATCCTGGTGGGCGAGATGCGCGACCTGGAGACGATGCAGATCGCGCTGAGCGCGGCGGAGACGGGGCACTTGGTGTTCGCCACGCTGCACACCTCCGACGCGCCGCAGACCGTCGACCGGGTTATCGACGTGTTCCCGCCGCATCAGCAGGCGCAGGTGCGCACGATGCTGGCCAACGCCCTGCAGGGCGTGTGCTGCCAGCAGTTGCTCCCCACGCTGGCCGGCGGGCGGGTGGTGGCATGCGAGGTGATGGTGCCGACGCCGGCGGTGCGCAACCTGGTGCGCGAGGGGAAGACCCACCAGATCTACTCGATGATGCAGACCGGATCAGCGCACGGGATGGTCTCGATGGACGGAGCCCTCGCCGCGCTGGTGCGCCGCGGAGAGGTGGCGCCGGCGGTGGCGATGGAGCGCGCCGGATCGCCGGATGATCTGCGCCGTCTGCTGGCCGGCGCGGGCGTGCCGGCGTGAGCGCCACCTTCACCTACCGGGCGCGCGGCGGCGACGGCGCGGTGCATTCGGGCGAGATGCCGGGAGACTCGAAGGCGGCCGTGGCGGCACAGTTGCGTGCACGTGGGCTCACCGTGGTGGATGTGGACCGCAAGGCGGGAGCGCGCAGCCTGGAGGAGCGCATCGAGGCGGTGCGGGGCGTGCCGGCGCGCGATCTCACGGTGATGGCCCGTCAGCTCGCCACGATGATCTCAAGCGGCCTGGCGCTCACCCGGGCGCTGTGGGTGCTGCAGGAGCAGAGCGAGAACCGTCTGCTGCGGCGCACCATCGCGGCGGTGCGGGCCGACGTGGAGGCGGGACTCGCGTTCTCGCAGGCGCTCGCGCGCCACCCGCGGGTATTCAACGACCTGTTCGTGGCGATGGTGGAGGCGGGCGAGACCGGCGGCAACCTCGACGAGGTGCTCGAGCGCGTGGCCGTCCGGCTGGAGAAGGACGAGAACCTGCGGCGAACCGTGCGCGCGGCGATGGTCTATCCGAGTCTCATCGCGGTGTTCGCGGTGGCGGTGCTGGTGGGGATGGTCCTGTTCATCATCCCGGTGTTCGCCGACATGTTCCGCGACCTCGGCGGCGAGCTGCCGGCCATCACGCGGTTCATGATCGGCGTATCGGATGCGATGCGCGGCTTCTGGTACCTGTTCATCGCGGGGCCGATCGTGGCGGCCTGGCTGTTCGTGCGCTGGAGGCGGTCGGACGCCGGCGCGAAGACGTGGGACCACATCAAGCTGCGGATGCCGTTCCGCATCGGCGGCATCGTGAGGAAGATCGCCATCGCGCGGTTCGCCCGCACGCTCGGGACACTCACCGCCTCCGGCGTGCCGATCCTCCAGGCGCTGGACATCACCGGCCGCACGGCCGGTAACCGGGTGATCTCCGACCCGATGGCCGGGGTGGCCGAGCGGGTGAAGGAGGGCCAGCCGCTGGCGCTGCCGCTGGCGCAGACCGGCGTGTTCCCGCCGATGGTCACGCACATGCTGGCGGTGGGCGAGGAGACCGGAGCACTCGACACGATGCTCCACAAGCTGGCCGACTTCTACGACGACGAGGTGGCGGCCCAGCTCAAGTCGCTCACGTCGGTGATCGAGCCGGTGATGATGATGCTGGTCGGGGCGATCGTGGGCCTGGTGGTCATCGCCATGTACATGCCGATGTTCAGCATCTTCGACCTGGTCCAATAGCGGCGGCGGGGGCGGCGGGCGGCGGGCGGAGCGGGCGCGGCGGCGGGGCGCGGCCGCCGGCGGCGGCCTTCGCGGGGCGGCGCCAGGCCGCTGCTACGGGGGTGGCTCCAGACATAACACCGAGTTGATCCGATCATTCCACCAGGACGCGCTCGGCGGTGCTCCGAGCCGGCGGGACACGGATACGGCCTGAGATCTCGGGAGCCTCGGGCGATGATTCGATCGGCACGGAGAGAGTGCCCGGCGTGAGTGAGGTGTGCGGGTGGGTGTGATTGCTGGTCGATACGAACTGATGGGGGAGCTCGGGCGCGGTGGGATGGGGGTGGTATTCCGCGCCCATGATCGGGTGCTGGGGCGTGAGGTTGCGCTCAAGCAGCTGGCGGGCGGGCTGGCAGGAGAGGAGGTGTTTCGGCGTCGGTTTGCGCGCGAGGCGCTGGCGCTGGCGCGGGTGCGTCACCCGAATGTCGTGGAGGTGTACGACAGCGGCGAGTCGGACCGGCTGCCGTGGTTCACCATGGCGCTTTGCGATGGTGGGTCGCTGAATGATCGGCTGGCCGTCGGGTCGATGGATCCGGCGCAAGTGCGGTTGGTAGCGGCTGATGTGCTGGATGCGGTTGCGGCGGTCCATGGGGCCGGGCTGGTGCATCGGGATCTCAAGCCTCAGAACATCCTGCGGGACGGGGATCGGTGGCTGCTCTCAGACTTCGGCATCGTCCGCGACCTGGCCGGGAGCCAGACCGAACTCACCTCCACCGGGCTGATGATCGGCACCCCGGAGTACTGGTCGCCTGAGCATTTGGGCGAGGGCACGCCGGGCGCACCGGCCGACGTGTACGCGTTGGGCTGTGTGCTTCACCGGTTGCTTTCCGGGCAGGCGCCGTATCGCTCGGACAACCCGCTGCGGGTGGCGATGATGCACGCCACCGACCCCGTCCCGGAGCTCGACCCGGAGATCGCATCCAAGGACCCTGCACTGGCCGAGGTGGTCGGCCGGATGCTCGCCAAGGATCCGAGGGAGCGGCCTACCGCCGCCGAGGCGGCAGAGGCCCTTGGGGGAGTGCTGCATCAGCCCACGTTGATCGGCCCTCCAACAAAGCTCGGTGATGGGACGGTGGCGTTCGGTGAATCACCCTGGGTTTCTTGGAGTGTTCATCGTTTGGAAGCGAGGATGGACGCATGCCAAGAGAAGCCACACCGGGGAAGGCG
>JBIQJW010000218.1:0-3500 GCA_044507145.1 Actinomycetota bacterium | reverse complement strand
GGCGCGGTCCACCGCCGTGGGCCCGAGAAGGCCGACGTCCAGTCCCAGGCCGCCGGGCGCTGCTCCGAGCAGCCCCGGACGCACGTCCAGCGCCAGCCCCACGCCCGGGCCGTCGGACGCCGGGCCAATCGCCACGTGAGCGGCGACGTCGGCCCCGAGATCCAGTATCCCGGGCACGTCCGCCGCGACGCGCAAGGATGCGCCCACCCCGTCCGCGCCGGCCGCCAGATCCACCCCCACGCGGGCGCCGAGGCCCAGGAGGTCGATGTCGAGTCCCAGCAGCGTGCCGCCCGCCGGCTCCGACGGCGGTGCCGGGGGCCGCACTCCCACCCGCACCGGCGCCGTCGCGTCGCTCGCTCCCGACGCCGCCACCGCCGCGCCCGGGCCGCGCGCGGCGTTCGGGGCGCCGCCGCCCGCGCGGGCCGTGGACGACGCCGCCCCGGCTCGTCGGGTCACCGCCGGACCCGTCTGCGCGGGTCCCGCGGGACGAGCGGAGGTGGCCTCGACTTCTGAGCCGGCGGGCGGCTCCGGTGCCGGCGCCGGCGTGGCGGTCGCTGCGGGCGCGGGTGCGGATGCGGGGGCGGGGGCGGGAGACGGCACGGGGGCGGCGGGCGCGGGGGCCACAGGGGCAGGAGCCGCTGTCGGTGCCGGCGGTGCCGGTGCGGGGGCCGGTGCCGGGGCGGGGGCCGGCGGCGGAGCGGGAGCGGGTTGAACGGCGCCGGCGCCGGTACCCACTTTCACCCCCACCACGGGCGCCGACCGATCGCCGCCCAGGTTCAGGTTCAGCTCGAGCACACCGGGCACCGCCACGGTGAGTGCCGATGCGGTCGCCGGGCTCAGCGCCCCCGCCCCGGCGACGGCGATGACCGCGGCGGCGACAACGCGACTGCTGATACCTGAACGGGACATCCTTGTCACCTTCTTCGGCGCGGCGGGCGACGACCTGATGAGGTTCTCATAATTCCAGGACGCCCGACGGGCATGTCGCATCCCCCTGATCCACCGGTTAACGTGGAGCCCGCAATGGGCACGCCGGTCGATACGCACACCAGTCCGCCCCGTCTGCCCGGTGCCCGCGGACGTCGCGAGTGGTACGGCTTGGAGGAACGCCAGGAGGCGCTGTTCCTGGCCCGTGTGCTCCTGGCCGCCGTCTCCGCCGCGCTCGCGGTGGCCCTGCCCTGGGGCGGATCCGCCGCGACACGGTCGGGGATCGTCGCCATCTGCGCCGGCGCGGTCGTGCTGCACCTGGGCCTGGCACGCCTGGCCGAGCGCCGCCCGCGGTGGCTGCGCGCCACCGTCGACGCGGGCCTGCTGGTGGATGCCGCGCTGATCGTCGCGGTCGCAGACCGCTCTGGCGGTCTCACCAGCCCGGCGCTGTGGCTCATCCCGCCGCTCTGCCTGGCCGTGACGCTCGGCCTTTCGGTGCCGAGCGGCGCCAAGTGCCTCGGCCTGTGCGTGGTGGCCACCGGCATCATCGCCGTCATGGGCCCTGGAGATGTGGCGTTGATGAACGCCGCCCTACCGCTCGCGGTCGCCGCCGGCGGCGTCACCATCGCCGCGGCGATGGTGGCGGTGAACGAACGCGAGCTGCGCCGTCGCGGCGAACGCCTGGATGCCCTGCACGCCGCCGGCAGCGCGTTCGGCGCCGCCGGCGATCGCGACGCCCTGCGCGCGGCGGCCGAGGTGGCCGCGCACCGCATCCTCGGCGGATGGGAGTGCCGCGTGCGCTCCGACCACCACGGCGCGGAGATGCGCACGTGGCGGGCACGCGGGACCGTGCACCTCTCGATGCCCGTGGTGGCCCGTGACGAGCGCACCTCGGGTCCCCACATGCGCGTCCTCGGGGCCATCGTGGCCAGCCGTCCGGCGCCGCGCCTGGGCAGCGCCACCCTGCGCGGCCAGCAGCTCACGGCGCTTGAGGCCCTGGCGGGAGCCCTCGCCGCGGCACTCAGACGGGTATCGCTGGTGGAGCGGCTGGAGAAGCTCTCCCTGGTGGACCCGCTCACCGGCCTGGCCAACCGCCGGGCGTTCGACGATGCGCTGGAGGCCGAACTGGCCCGCTCACGTCGCAGCGGCGAACCGCTCGGCCTGGTGATGTTGGATGTCGACCACTTCAAGCGGTTCAACGACACCCACGGGCATCAGGCGGGGGACCGCGCGCTGGCCGCCGTGGGCACCGCACTGCGGCGCGCCGCCCGGCGCGAGGACCGGCCGTGCCGGATCGGCGGCGAGGAGTTCGCCGTGCTGCTGCCCGGCGCCGGCGACCGGGGCGCGGCGGACGTCGCCGAACGCATCCGGCGGGCGATCGAAATGCTCGAGATGCCGGTGGGGCCCATCACCGCCAGTCTCGGCGCCGCCACCAGCGAGACCGTCCCCGCCGCCGCCGACCAACTGGTCGCGGACGCCGACCGGCGGCTCTATGAGGCGAAGTCGGTGGGCCGCAACCGCGTGGTGGCCGCCGTGCCGGCGCGCGGGCGGGCCGGCGACGATGCTCCGGCCGCCGGCAGGTTCACCGACCTGACGACCGGCCGTCGGCCGCCCGCCTCCCCAGCTGCTCGATGAGAGCCCGCGCGGCCGGATCGTCGGCCGTGCGCGCCACCAGCGCCACCAGCGCCCGGACACCCGGGTCGCCGACACCCAGCCGGGCCGCGCGATCGCGTACGGCGTCGGCCGGTGTCCCGGGCGTGCCATCGGCGCGGGTGGTGAGGATCGCGGCATCCAGGAGCATCGCCACGTCGCGCTCGCCCGGCGCCGGGAACTCACGCACGATCGGGGGGAGGCCGGCCAGCGCTGCCGCCATCGGGGCGCCGCCGCTGTGCGCCACCACGCGCGCAAGCGGTTCCTGCCCAGCCGCGCGCAGGGCGCGGGCAACCGCGACGGGGCCCTGGGCGGCGGCATCCGCCCCGCCGCAGTCGTGCAGCCAGGCCGCGCTCAGCAGCAGCCGGCGCGCATCGCGGTCCACGCGCCGTGCCAGCGCCAGGCGGGCGGCCTGCTGTGCCACCCCGCGCGTCCGGGTGTAGCGGTCCGCCGTCAGGATCCTGACCGCCAGGTCGTGTCCGGCCACCGGCTCGTGGGCACGGCGCCACAGCGCGGTGATGGAACTCCCACGGGCGGCGGCCGGCATGTCAGGCGGCTCCGTCCGAACCCGCGCCGGCGACCACGGCGACCAGCCGCCCCCGCACCCGCGCGAGATGGACGGGCACGTTGAAGCACAGCGACAGGTGCTCCTCGGTGAGCGCGTCGGCCGCCGGGCCACAGGCCACGATGCGGCCGTGGCGCAGCAGGAGGGCGTGGCCGATACCCGGCGGGAGGTCCTCGAGGTGATGGCTCACCTGGACGGTCGCCAGCTCGGGCCGGCTGCGCGCCAGGGCCTCGAGTCCCTCCAGGAACGTCTCACGCCCGGGCATGTCCAGCCCCTCGGTCGGCTCGTCCAGGAGCAGCAGGGCCGGCTCGGCCATGAGCGCCCGCGCCAAGAGCACCCGCTGGCGCTCACCCCGCGA
>JBIQJW010000217.1:0-3515 GCA_044507145.1 Actinomycetota bacterium | reverse complement strand
CCGGCGCCGCCGGCCGCCGCCGTGGCGGCCGGGCCGGCCACCGACGAGCAGACCGGGGACAGCGGCGACTGATGTCGACGTCCACGCCGGGGTATCGCAGAGGTCATCGGGCCGCGCCGAGCGCGGCTCGCTGACCCGAGGAACGTCAGCGATGGCCCCGGCGCGCGCCCGGGCGGTCTATGCATGCGATGCGTGCGGCGCACAGGCGCCGCGCTGGGTCGGGCGCTGCGCCGATTGCGGCGAGTGGGGCACCGTGTCCGAGCAGGCGGCCGCCTCCGGTTCCCGGCGCGGGCCGCGCGTGGCCGTGCCGCAGGTGGCCCGCCTGGCGGACCTCACCGATGAGCGCCCGGAGCGCATCGACACGGGGATCTCCGAACTGAACCGGGTGCTGGGCGGCGGGCTGGTGACCGGATCGCTGGTGCTGATCGGCGGCGAACCCGGCATCGGCAAGAGCACGCTGGTGCTGCAGGCCCTGGCGGCCATGGCGCGCTCCGCCCCGGTGATGCTGGTGACCGGCGAGGAGTCGCCGGTGCAGGTCCGGGGCCGCGCCGAGCGCCTCGAGGACGACTGCGGCCCGATTCAGGTGCTGGCCGAGACGCGGCTGGAATCGGTGGTGGCGGCGGTGGAGGCGCACCGCCCTGCGGTGTGCGCCATCGATTCGGTCCAAACGTTGCACTCCGACGCGATGGAGGGTATCCCGGGCGCCCCGAATCAGGTGCGACACGCCACGGTGGAGCTGATGCGCCTGGCGAAGGAGGGCGGCTGCGCCATCCTGCTGGTGGGTCAGGTGACGAAGGACGGCGGGCTGGCCGGCCCGCGCACGCTGGAGCACCTGGTGGACTGCGTGCTGGCCTTCGAGGGCGACGACATGCGCGCCCACCGCGTGCTGCGGGCGATCAAGAACCGGTTCGGCTCCACCAACGAGACCGGGCTGTTCGAGATGGGTCAGCGTGGCCTCGCCAGCGTGGACGACCCCACCCGCCTCTACCTCGCCGAGGTGGGCGACCGGGTGGGCTCGTGCGTGTTCCCCGCCATCGAGGGGAGCCGGGCGCTGTTGGTGGAGGTTCAGGCCCTGGTGGGTCCCACGGACATCGTCCCTCCGCGACGGGTGGCGATCGGCATCGACCGCACCCGCCTGTCGCAGGTGATCGCCGTGCTGGGCCGGCACGCAGGTATCCACCTGGGCGGGGCGGACGTGTTCGTGAGCGTGGCCGGCGGGGCCAGGGCGCTGGACCCGGCGGCCGATCTGGCGGTGGCCTTGGCGGTCACCGGCGCGCATCGCGGCACCGCGATGCCCGCCGGGATGATGGCGTTCGGTGAGCTCGGACTCACCGGAGCGGTGCGGCCCGTGGGGCACGGCGCGAGGCGACTCGCCGCCGGCGCCACGCACGGGATGTCGGCGGCGGTGACGCCGCCGGCGGATGGTGGCGAGTTGGGCGCGGAGGGGATCCGACGGCACGACGCCGCGGGGATCCGGGACGCGCTCGAGATCGTCTTCGGGCGCGGCTGAGCGGCGCGGTTGTGAACCGGGAAAAGGGGGAACGGTTGTACGACGTCGGTGACAAGGTGGTCTACCCGCACCACGGCGCGGGGGTGATCATCGCCAAGGAGGAGAAGGAGGTGCTCGGGCAGTGCCGCGAGTACCTGACCATCCAGATCCTCTACAACGAGATGACGGTGATGGTGCCGACCGAGAACGCCGACCGCGCGGGTCTGCGCCGGGTGATCGGTGAGGAGGAGGTCGAGGCCGTCCTCGTCGTCCTGCGGGACGACGGCACCCAGATGCCCAAGAACTGGAACCGCCGCTTCAAGCACAACCGCGACAAGATCAAGACCGGCGACATCTACGAGCTGGCCGAGGTGGTGCGGAACCTCTCCATCCGTGACCTCGACAAGGGCCTGTCGACCGGCGAGAAGCAGATGTTCGGCCGCGCCAAGAAGATCCTCGCCAGCGAGCTGATGTACGCCCGCGGGATGGAGGAGGAGCAGGCCGTGGAGTACCTCGACAACCTGTTGGCGGATATCGGCCGCGGGCGTGACGAGGAGGCCGTCGCGCCGAAGTCGAAGAGTAAGTCCAGCAAGAGCCGGGCGAAGAGCGCCGAGGCGCTGGTCGACTAGTCCAGACGGGGACGGCGGGAGCCGGACGCATGACGGGGAGCCCTCCCCACAGCACAGGCACAGGACGGGGTCGCCACCGATGATGATCGTGGTGACCCGGGTCGTGCTGGGCGTGCTCGCCGGCCTCGGCGCCTACCAGGCGGCGGGGTCGCTGCCGCTGTCGGACTGGTGGGACTCCCCGTGGCAGTACGTCGCCCGGTTCGGCGTGGCCGCGGCCGGCGCGCTGATCGGCGTGGTCCTGGGTGGGTTCATCGGCCGGGTGCTGCGCGACCGGCTGCGGGCGATCGACCGCGCCGCCGACCGCCGGTCGGCCGCCGAGCTGATGGTCGGCGCGTTGGGCCTGGTGGTGGGACTGGTGGCGGCGGCGCTGGCCGGGGTGGCCGTGGCCCAACTGCCGATCATCGGCCCGTACGTGCTCCTGCCCGTGGTGCTGGTGGTCGCCTACATCTTCAGCCGGATCGCGGCGCGCAAGCACGTGGACATCCTCCGCTTGGTCGGCGTCCGCTCCCGGGGCGCGGGGCCGGGCGGGCATGGTCCGGTCCGGTTGGTGGACACCAGCGCCATCATCGACGGCCGGCTGATCGAGGTGCTGCGCACGCATTTCATCTCCGGCGCGCTGGTGGTGCCTGATTTCGTCCTGGACGAACTGCAGCAGGTGGCGGATTCCACCGATCCCCAGAAGCGCACCCGCGGGCGCCGCGGACTGGAGATCGTGGAGGAGATGAAGGGCCTGGCCAACGGCGGCTTCTCGGTGCGCCGCGGTGACTACCCGGACCTCGATGGCGTGGACGCGAAGCTCGTGCGCATGGCGCAGGACGCCGGCGCGTCGATCATCACCACGGACTTCAACCTCAACAAGGTGGCGCGCATCCGCGGCATCGAGGTGCTGAACGTCAACGCCCTGGCCAATGCGCTGCGACCTGCGGTGCTCCCGGGCGAGACCCTGCGCGTGCGGATCATCCGCGAGGGGCGCGAGTACGACCAGGGGGTGGGATACCTGGACGACGGCACCATGATCGTGGTGGAGGGCGGGCGCGCGGCGCTGGGCAAGGATGTCGCCACCGAGGTCACCAGCGTGCTCCAGAACCCGTCCGGGAAGATGATCTTCACGCGCCTGACCGAGGGATCCGCTTGAGTGCGACGCCGGTCGTCGCCATCGTCGTGGCGGGCGGCGCCGGGGTGCGGATGGGGCTCGGGGTCCCGAAGGCGTTCATCGACATGGCCGGGCGTCCCATGGTGGCATGGAGCCTCGCGGCACTGCGCGACAGTCCCCGCGTGGACCGCGTGATCGCCGTGGTGCCCGCCGCGGGCCTGGATGCGGCCCGCGAGGCGCTCGGTGAGGCGTGGCCGGATGTGGCGCTGGTGCCCGGCGGAGCGACGCGCGCGGAGTCGGTCCT
>JBIQJW010000216.1:0-3541 GCA_044507145.1 Actinomycetota bacterium | reverse complement strand
CCTTCACGCGCGCGTTGTGGTCGTAGCGCTCGCTGTGCACCTGCTCCGACTCGGGGAGCAGCGCCTCGACGCGACCCAGGTCGACCAGCGTGTATCGCGAGTCCGACTGCTGGATGATGCCGGTCACCACCTCGCCGACACGGTCGACGTACTCCTCGTACATCATCTCGCGCTCGGCTTCGCGGATGCGCTGCAGGATCACCTGCTTGGCGGTCTGTGCGGCGATACGACCGAAGTTGTCCGGCGTGACGTCGACATCGGAGATCTCGCTGGGATCGTAGGCGTCCCAGTCGATCTCGGGCGCGGGCGGCTCGTACTCGTCCGGGTCGACGCCCTCGGGGATCACCGGCTCCTCCTGCGGGAGGGTGCGCAGTTCCTCGCCCTCGGGGAGGATCACCTGGTAGACGTGCATCTCGCCCGTCTCGCGGTCGATGTCGACACGCGCGTACTCGGCGGCGTCGGGGGTCTTCTTGTAGGCGGCGAGCAGCGCGTCCTCGAGGGCGATGATCAGGGTCTCGGAGTCGATCCCCTTCTCACGCTCGATCTGCTTGATGGCCTCGATGATCTCTCGGTTCACCTGCAACTCCCCCCAACGGACTCGACCCCGGCGGTGCGGCACACCGCCGCGGCACCGGCCCACTCACATTCGCCCCGCAACCCTCGTCTCCCGCCACGCCGGCGGCGCCTCGCGGAGGCGGGACCACCCCGCATCACGGCTGCGGCTCCTCGAGCATCCGGGCCCTCCGGATGGTGTCGAACGGAACCTCGACAACCCGGCCGTCGGACGCCTCGATGCGCACCCCGGCGTCGTCGACCCCACGAAGGGTACCGGTGTGCGAGGACCTCCCCGCGCCCGCATCCACCCGGACCTTGACGCGGTGGCCGATGGCGGCGCGGAAGTGATCCGGCGTGCGCAGCGGCGGCTCAGGGCCGGGCGACCATACCTCGGCGCCGTGGTCGTCCAGCAGACCGGCATCGCCGAGGGCGTGGGTGACCTCGGCACACACGTCGTGCGTGACACCGTCGGGATGGTCCACCACCAGGCGGAACATCTCACCGTCCACGGTGAACTCGAGCAGGTCGACCGCGGGCAGGCGGTCGGCGAGTTCCCGCTCCACCCGGCGCTCCAGCGCCTGCGCGTCGATGCGACGTCCCACGACCACCCCCTTCCCGGATCCGCGACGACCTGCGCGCACAAAAAAGGTGGGTTCGCGACCCACCTTCCTCCCCGCGCAGAATGCCGATTACTCAGCACGACGATAGCACTCCCGCCAGACGAACGAACCCCGAAGGATGGCCCGCCCCGCGCCCAACGGCCGGCGCGGGGCGGGGCGACATCGTCAGGACTCCGAGGAGGGGTCCTCCGCGCCGGCCAGGGCCACCGACGAGCTGCGCGCGTCGGCCAGGTGCCGCTCCTGGATCGGGAGGGCCCACTCGACAAGTCCGGTGATCTCGCTGTCGCGGGCGCTCGACGCCATGGCTCCCAGCACCTCCCAGTGCCCCACCTCGCCGGCCTCGGCCATCGTGAGGAACTCGAAGCCGTCCAGGGCCTCGGCATCCTCGCCCAGGTACGTGGACATCATCTCGGCCGCCTCCCGCTTGGTCTCGCGGGCCTTCTCGGTGATCGCGGTCTTCTTGCCGTCGATCCCGCTCGCGACGTCGCGGCAGCGCTCCACGGTCTCATGTGCCTCATCACGCATCTTCTCGAGGAGTCGGGTGAGTTCGTCGTCCTTCACCATCCCGCGAACGGTCGTCGTCGCCTGCTCAGCGGCCTGTGCCAGACCCATGACCTCGCCGAGCTTGTCCTCGAGCTTCGTCAGTGTCGCCATGTCATCCTCCGCGTCGTCGTGGTGTCGGTCGATTGGCGTCCGTCGCGCACCGGACGCCGCGAGACGGTCCTCGCATGTGTGCGCGCACACGGGGCACACGGTGCGGTGGCGCATGCCCGCGCGCGTGCATCTCGCGCTCGTCGGCGCGCGCACCGCACCATCCGCGCGACGTCATCCTCACCAAGGCACGTCGCAGCGCACGCCGCGCATGTCTCCGCGCCCGCGGTCGTGGCGTCGACCGCGCGGACCCAGAGCATCCGGTCGGCGCGATCCGAAAGCAGCGGTTCGACCGAGGCCACGGTGGCTCCTTCGCCGCCCGGACGCCGGCTAGTACCAGCGGCCCTTCACGAACCCACCGAAGGCGATCAGGCCGACGAGCGCGATGATCAAACCGATCCAGAAGCTCCACACGAACATCAGCACCACGCCGACGATCACCAGGATGCCGCCGAGCCCGATGCCGCCGAGCATCCCGTTCGAACCCCTCGCCTCGGCCATGTCACCCTCCTGTACGTGATCCGACCGGCCGGCACGTGCCGGGCCAGGCGCTTGCGCGAAGGAGGTGCCCGGAGCGCAGGGTCCCGAAACGTCGGCCGGGGCGCGGTTTCGCCACCGGGACGGGCGGGCATCGTCCCGTGACGACCATCGCGCAGGAGGACACGATGAGCGACCGCGAAAAGACGCCGGCCCAGTTCACAAAGGACATGGACGAGGGCGAGGGCGCGGGGCCCGGGGCTCCGGAGACCGATACGCCGCGCACCGGGCGCCCGAGTGCGGGCGGCCACGGGCCGAAGGGTCCCGGGGGCGCCGGGCCCGGGCACCCGCCACCCCCGGACGCCGGCGCCGCCGACCCGGATGCGGACCAGCGCTGAACCCCCGGCCCTGCCGGCCGGATGATCCTCAGCGGCGGGGCACCGCCAGATCGTCGGTGTCGAGGATGAGCGTGACGGGGCCGTCGTTTTGGAGGCCCACGGTCATGTGGGCGCCGAATCGACCGGTCTCGACGCGCAGCCCCTCTGCGCGCAGCGCGTCGGCATACGCGTCCACCAAGGGCTCCGCCACGTCCGGCGGCGCTGCGGCCGACCAGGAGGGTCGGTTGCCACGTCGCAGGTCGCCGTGCAGCGTGAACTGGCTGACGCAGAGGACGGCGCGATCCGGGTCGTCGCCGACGGCGCGGTCGAACGGGCGCTCCCCGTCCGCGAAGAGCCGCGCGCGGGCGGTCTTGCGGGCCAGCGTCACGGCATCCGCGACCACATCACCCGTCGCGACGCCGACCAGCACCAGGAGCCCGGGCCCGATCGCCGCGATCCGCTCCCCCGCGACGTCGACATGGGCGCAGAGGACCCGTTGGAGGACGACGCGCATCGCCACAGGGTACGTGGCGGGCCGTACGATCCGGGCATGAGCGACGATCTGCGCGCGGCGGTGGACCGCGCCCTGGCCGACATCGGCGTGCCCCACGAGCGCAGCGCAGACGGCCGCTGGGGCGTGATGGTGCCCGCGACGGCGCGACGCGAGGTGACGGTGGGCCTGGCGGCCGGCGAGCGGACCCTGGGGATGAACGTCTTCCTGATGAGGGCGCCGGACCGGGCCCACGAGGCGGTGTACCGGCGGCTGCTGCACAAGAACATGGACCTCACCGCCACGGGACCTTGGCGGTTCGGCCTGGACGAGCACGGCGACATCCACCTCGCGGCGGAGATCCCCCTGAC
>JBIQJW010000215.1:0-3560 GCA_044507145.1 Actinomycetota bacterium | reverse complement strand
CGGCGAGGTTGGCGGCGGCCGCCAGCGCCTCGTCGGTGATCGTGATGCGGTGGTGTGCCTCGTAGCGGTCGCGCAGCCCGCGCAGGATCTGCTCGGTCTCCTCCTGGCTCGGCTCGTCCACGTTGATCTTCTGGAAGCGCCGCTCCAGTGCGGAGTCGCGCTCCAGGTACTTGCGGTACTCGTCCAGGGTCGTGGCGCCCACGGTCTGCAGCTCGCCACGGGCGAGCGCCGGCTTCAGGATCGACGCCGCGTCGATGGCGCCCTCGGCCGCACCCGCACCCACCAGGTTGTGGAGCTCGTCGATGAACAGGATGATGTCGCCGCGCTGGGTGATCTCCTTCATCACCTTCTTCAGCCGCTCCTCGAACTCACCGCGGTACTTCGAGCCGGCCACCAGCGCCGCCAGGTCGAGCGTGTAGATCTGCTTGTTTCGCAGAAGCTCGGGCACCTCGTTGCTGGAGATGCGCTGGGCCAGCCCCTCGACCACGGCCGTCTTCCCGACGCCCGGCTCGCCGATGAGCACCGGGTTGTTCTTGGTGCGGCGCGACAGGATCTGCATGACGCGCTCGATCTCGTTCTGGCGCCCCACCACGGGGTCCAGCTTGCCGTCGGCGGCGAGCTTGGTGAGGTTGCGGCCGAACTGGTCCAGAAGCTTGCTGGACTTCTTGTCGCCGCCACCCTGGCTCGACGCACCGGTCGCGCTCTGCTGGCGCCGGCCGGGGCCGGACAGCATGCGGATGATCTCGTTGCGGATCTTCTCGGAGTCGGCGTCGAAGTCCTGGAGGATGCGCGCGGCGACGCCCTCGTTCTCGCGGACGAGCCCGAGCAGGATGTGCTCGGTGCCGATGTAGTTGTGGCCCAGCGACAGCGCCTCGCGCAGCGCCAGCTCGAGCACCTTCTTGGCGCGTGGCGTGAAGGGGATCTGGCCGGAGGTGACCTCCTCGCCCGAGCCCACGATCCGGATCACCTGGGCGCGGACCTCCTCCACGGTGATCTCGAGCCCCTCGAGCACACGCGCGGCCAGACCCTCCTCCTCACGGAGCAGGCCGAGCAGGATGTGCTCGGTGCCGATGTAGTTGTGCTTGAGGGTGCGCGCCTCTTCCTGCGCCAGGACCACGACCTGGCGAGCGCGCTCGGTGAACCGTTCGAACATCGGGTTTCCCCTTCCTACTCACCCTGGCTCAGAGCCACGACGACGGCGCCGGCAGTCTGGGCGGGCGTTGAAGAGTGCGAGACGTCGAGAACAGGATCCGTGATGCGCGACGCGCGGCACGGCTGGTAGGAACGTTTCACATCGGTTCCTGGCAGACGCTGAGTCTAGCACGGGGGCCGGGGCTCCCCGCCCTGCCCGGCCGCCCTGACGACGCGGGGAACGGGCTGTCCACCGTTCCGTACCGCGACGGGCTCCGACCGCGGCGGGAGCCGGGCGACCACCCGTGGCGGCGCGGCTCACGACGGGCCTCCGGGCCGGCCACGCAACAATCGTGGTCCGCCCCGGGAGGCCGCACGGAGCTAGTGGCGGACGCGCCGGTCCTGGTCGGGGTAGATCAGCAGGCCCATGGTGCGGGCACGCTTCACAGCCGCGGCGACCTGCGACTGCTGGCGGCGCGACAGACCCGTGATGCGACGGGCGCGGATCTTCCCGCGCTCGCTGACGAAGCGCCGCAGCGACGGGTAGTTCTTCCAGTCGATCTCTTCCAGCGAGAGCTGCGGCCGACGCTTGCGCTGCGCCGGCGCCGCGCCCTTGCGGCCCTTGGTCTTCGCTCGGGCACGGCCTCGTGGCTTAGCCATCCGCTCCTCGGTCCAATCGTCGATCTGAGACAGCGCGGGACTATATCAGGGCGCCGTCCTGGGTGGTCATGGCGCGGGATCGCCCCGCGCCGGGGTGCTACGTGCGCATCGCCGGGAACAACACGACCTCGCGGATCGTGTGCCGGTCGGTCAGGAGCATCACCAGCCGGTCCACCCCGAGGCCGAGGCCCCCGGTGGGCGGCATGCCGTGCTCCAGCGCCGCCAGGAAGTCCTCGTCCATGGGCTGGGCCTCGTCGTCGCCGGCGTCGCGGTCGGCGGCGGCCATGGCGAAGCGCTCGCGCTGGTCGTCCGGGTCGTTGAGCTCGGTGAACGCATTCCCGATCTCCATCCCGCCGGCGAACGCCTCGAAGCGCTCGACGATGCGCGGATCATCCGGGTGACGCTTCGCGAACGGGGACAGCTCGACGGGGTAGTCGTACAGGATCGTCGGCTGGATCAGCGTGGGCTCCAGCGTCTGCGTGAGCAGCCCGTCCACCAGCTTCGGCCACGGGATGCCGTCGGGCGCGTCGAGCCCGGCGGCGCGCATGGCGGCGCGGAGGGCGTCCTCGGTGTCGTGCACGCGCACGTCGATGCCGCTGGCCTCCAGCAGCCCGTCCCGGAAGTCCACGCGGCGCCACGGCGGCGCGAAGTCGATCTCCCCGCCCTTCCAGGGCACCACGGTACCGCCGGTGGCGGCGGTGGCCACGCCGGCCACCATCTGCTCCAGCATGTCCATGACGTCGCGGTAGTCGGCGTACGCCTCGTACGTCTCCACCATCGTGAACTCGGGGTTGTGCTTGTGGCTCACCCCCTCGTTGCGGAAGTCCTTGCCCAGCTCGTACACGCGTTCCAGACCGCCGACGATGCACCGCTTGAGGTACAGCTCGGTGGCGATGCGCAGGTACAGGTCGCGGTCCAGCGCATTGTGGTGCGTCACGAACGGCCGGGCGGCGGCACCGCCGTAGATCGGCTGCAGCGTCGGCGTCTCCACCTCGATGAACCCGCGGTCGTCGAGGAAGCGGCGCAGCGCCGCGATGGCCTTGGAGCGCGTGATGAACGCGGCGCGCACCTCGGCATCGGACATCAGATCCAGGTACCGCTGGCGGAAGCGCACCTCGGGGTCACGGATGCCGGCGTGCTTGTCCGGGGGCGGGCGCAGCGACTTGGCCAGCATGTCGATGCGGCCCACCACGACGCTCAGCTCACCGCGCCGCGTGCGCACCACCGTGCCCTCCACGCCCACGATGTCGCCCAGGTCCAGCGCGGCGATGTCGGCCATCGCCTCCTCACCCAGGCGGTCCAGCGTGGCCCACAGCTGGATGCGCCCGCTGCGGTCGTCGAGGTCCAGGAACGACATCTTGCCCTGGCCTCGGCGGGCCGCGGGCCGGCCGGCGACGCGCACGACCTCCTCCGAGCCGTCACCGGCCTCAAGGCCCTCGTTGCGCTCACGCACCGCTGCGATGGGCTCCCGGCCGGGGAAACGGTGCGGGAACGGGTCGATCCCGCGCTCGCGCAGCGCGTCGGCCTTCGCCCGGCGCTCGGCGATCAGCGCGGGGAGGCCCGCCTCGGCCGGTTCGTCCGGGGCCGTCACCCCTCGCTGGGTGCGCGGGCGATCTTGACGATCTGGTACTCCAGCGCGCCGCGTGGCGCGGGGATGGTCACCGTCTCGCCCTTCTTGCGCCCCAGCAGCGCCTTACCCACCGGGCTTTCGTTCGAGAGCCGCTGGTTCTTGGGGTCCGCCTCCGCCGAGCCGACGATCGAGTACTCGC
>JBIQJW010000214.1:0-3570 GCA_044507145.1 Actinomycetota bacterium | reverse complement strand
AGTGCGAATAGCACGGCCCTCATCCACGGCGCGGGATCTGGGCCCATTCGCAGCGGTCAGCCAGTCAAGTTCAAGGTGAAGAAGATCTGGCCCGAGCAATCCCGAGCGGCGCCAACGCCGGCGTGGCGCAGGCGCTTGTTGAGGATGTTCTTGCGGTGCGGCGCGCTGCGCATCATGGCGCTGACGGCGCCCTTGGCGGCGGGCGCCATGGCGATGTTCTGGGCGCCGGTGCGGCCGCGGGCCCACCAGAATCCGTCGTGGGCGAAGCGGGCGCCGCGGGCCATCTTGCGGGCCGACTTGCGTCCGGCGGAGGTGAGGCGCGAGGAGGTCCGCAGGGGGGCGACGCCGGCCTTGGACCGGTGGGCGTTCACCTGGGTCAGCATCGCCTGCTCGGCGCCGGGCGTGACGGCTCCGCGGGCGCACGATGCCGCCTGGGCGGAGGTGGACATGGTGGGAAGGGCGGCGGCGGCAAGGGCGACCGCGGCCACGACGGCTTTTCCGCGCAGGGTCTCACTCCTCGTCTGGCCCCGGGGCACGGGGCGTGGACACCGATCGAACCTAGTCGGCCGCTCGAGCGGGTCGCAAGGCGGTCTGCGGACTCTGTGAAGTTGGATCGGGAGCCGCGACGTTTCCGCGAGCGCGGCGTGCGTTCCCGGGCCCTTTACGCGGGGTGCGCGGCGTCCCAGCGGTGGGCGAACGCGAGCGCATCGCGCGCCGTGACGACGGCGCCGACCAGTTGCTCCTCACGCAGGGCGGTGAGCAGCTCGGCGAGCCAGGGCCCCGGGGTGCGCCCGAGGTCGGCGGCGAGTCGGTCGCCGGGGATCGGGGGCCGGATGGGCTCGCGGTCGGCGATGCGGTAGTGCTGCTCCATCACCTCGCGCGCCAGCGCGAGGTGCCTGGTGATGGCCGACTCGGTGGTGCGCGGCCCGCGGGTGGCGAGCCGGTCGGCGACGGTGAGCACGATGATCTCCGCCTCGGCCGGGGCGGTGCGGCGCAGGTAGCGGTCGATCTGGCGCAGCGACAGCGGCGTGCGGTGCACCAGGAAGCCCAGCGGCAGGTGCATGCGGATGCAGAGCGTGACCATTGCACGCAGGCGGGTGGAGGTGCGCAGCCGCAGCAGGAGGTCGTCGGCCATCTCGGCGCCGTCGACGTCGTGCCGCATGAAGGTGATGCGACCCTCGGGGGTGACGGCGCGGGTGGCGGCCTTCGCCATGTCGTGGAGGATGGCGGCCAGGATGAGCCCCTCGCGGGCGGTGAGACCGTCGGCAAGGGGGGCCGCGAGGGTCTGCGCCACACGCGGCGCGGTGCCGCGAAAGATGGGCTCGGGGTCGGCGCTGATCGCGACGGCGTGCTCGACGACCTCGAGGGTGTGACCCAGCACGTCCAGGTGGTGATACGGGTTCTGCTCCACATCCCGGCAGTCCTCGAGCTGCGGCACCAGCGCACCGAGGGCCCCGATGCGGTCGAGCTGGACGATGGCGCGGTCGGCCCGCGGGAGGGCGACGATGCGCGCCAGCTCGCCCATGAGGCGCTCCCCGGCCGACTCCCACAGGCGCGGGGCGGCGGCGCGGGCGGCGGCCACCGTGACCGGATCGATGTCGAAGCCGAGCTGTTCGGCCAGGCGGGCGACGCGCAGTGTGCGGACCGGATCGTCGCTGAGGGCGCCGGCGCTGACCGGGCGCAGGCGTCGCCCCCGGAGGTCGTCCAGTCCGCCGTGGGGGTCGATGAGCGCCGCGCCGGCCGGCCCGACCGGGTACGCCAGCGCGTTCACGGTGAGGTCCCGGCGGGCCAGATCGGCCGCGAGGTCCGGTCCCTGCAGGGGGGTGATGTCCACCTGCATGCCCAGGTCGCCGCCCTGCACCCGCCAGGCGCCGTAGGCGCGCGACAGCGGGAAGCGCTGGGCGCGGTGGGCGCGCGCCAGGTCGGACGCGGCCCGGGCGGCGTCGCCGTCGATGGCCAGATCCACGTCGGCCACCACGCGACCGAGGAGGGCGTCGCGCAGGCCCCCGCCCACCACCCACACCCGCGCGGGGTCGTGGCGCAGGGGCCCGAGCGGCCCCAGCAGGGCCTGCAGGCGGTCTGCGGTCACGTGCCGGTGCGCGGGACGCGCGAGCCCAGCGCGCAGGTGATCTCGTAGTTGATCGTGCCCGCGTGAGCGGCGAGTTCCTCGGCGGTGATCCGCTCGTCGCCCTGAGCTCCCAGCAGCACGACCTCGTCGCCGGGCGCCGCGATCCCCTCGGGGCCCAGGTTGAGCGCGAGCTGGTTCATCGACACCACGCCCACCACGGGCACCCGTTCGCCGCCGATGAGCGCCTCGGCGCGCCCGCCCAGCGCCCGCAGGTAGCCGTCCGCGTACCCCACCGGCACCGTGGCGATCACCGCGGCGCGCGGGGCGCGCCAGCGGCGCCCGTATCCCACCGATTCGCGTGAGCGCACCGTCTTGACCGAGGCCACGCGCGCGGTCACGGCCATCGCCGGCCGCAGGCCGTGCGCCGCCGGGTCGTCGCCGTACGGCGCGCAGCCGTAGAGCGCGATGCCGCAGCGCACCATGTCGCAGGCGGCCTCGGGGTCGCGCAGCGTCGCGGCGGAGTTGGCCGCGTGCTGGACGGCGCCGGGGAACCGGTCGCCCAGGGTGGCGGTGATGGCACGGAACCGCAGGAGCTGCTCGCGCATGAAGCCGGCGTTCTCCCCCGCCGTCTCGTCCGCGCTGGCGAAGTGGGTCATCAGGCCCACCACCCGGATCCCGGGAGCGCCGGCGGCGGCGTCGGCCAGGGCATCCACGTCCTCCGGGCGGGCGCCCAGACGTCCCATGCCGGTGTCGAGCTTGAGGTGGACGCCCGCGGGCCGCTGCGCATCGCCGGCGCTCGCGGCGGCGGCCACGCCCTCCGGTGTCCACGCCGTGCCCTCGGCGCCCAGGGCGACGGCCGTGCGCCACCCCTCGTGATCCAGCGGCCCCATGATGAGGATCGGGGCGGCGATGTCCGCGTCGCGCAGCGCCCGCGCCTCGTCCACGGTGAACACCGCGAGACCGTGCGCGCCACCCTCCAGGGCGGCCGTCGCCGCGCCGGCGGCACCGTGCCCGTAGCCGTCGGCCTTCACCACGGCGGTGAGCCGCGCGCGGCCCGCCGCGCGGGCCAGCACCGACGCGTTGTGGCGGATGGCGCCGAGGTCGATCTGCGCCCGTGCCCAGGTGTGGTGAGGGGTCACGCGTGCTCCTGTGCGAGTGCGCGCGCCGCGGGCAGCGCGTCGAGGACGTCGGATGCGATGGTGCCGTCGCCGCGCCCGGCGATGTCGCCGGCCAGGCCGTGCAGCGCCACCCCGGCGCCGGCGGCCTGCAGCGCCGGCACGCCTTTGGCGAGCGCCGCGGCGATCACCCCGGTGAGGACGTCGCCGGTGCCGGCCGTGGCCAGGGACGCCGAGCCGGTGTCGTTCACGATGGTGGCGCCGTCGGGCGCCGCCGTGATGGTGCCGGGGCCCTTCAGCACCACGACCGCACCCGAGCGGGTCGCGAGGGCGCGTGCCGCCTCCAGCCGCCCGGCCTCCACCGCCGCCCGCGGCACGCCCAGCAGC
>JBIQJW010000014.1:0-24959 GCA_044507145.1 Actinomycetota bacterium | reverse complement strand
GGCGAGGTCGTGATCTTCGACCGCAGTTGGTACAACCGCGCCGGCGTGGAGCGGGTGATGGGCTTCTGCACACCCGAGCAGACCGAGCAGTTCCTGCGCATGGCCCCACCGTTCGAGCGGGTGATGGTCGACTCGGGGATCATCCTGGTGAAGTACTGGCTGGATGTGAGCGAGGAGCAGCAGATCGCGCGCATCAAGAGCCGCATCGACGACGGGCGCAAGGTGTGGAAGCTGTCGCCGATGGACCTCGAGTCGTACTCGCGCTGGTACGACTACGCGCGCGCCCGCGATGCCATGCTGGCCGCCACCGACACCCCCTGGGCGCCCTGGTGGGTCGTGGACAGCAACGACAAGCGCCGCGCGCGGCTCAACATCATCAGCCACCTGCTCAGCCAGGTGCCCTACGAACCGCTGGAACGGCCCGAGATCAAGCTGCCCGAGCGCCAGAAGCCCGGGGACTACCGTCCGCCGCCGCCTCCCGCGCACCCCATCCCGACCCCCTACTAGAGGCGGACCCCGGTGGGCTACTCGCCGCCCTCGTCCGGGCGGCGGGCGCCCTCGGGCAACCGCACCTCGCTGGGCTGCACCATCGCCCGTTGACCGCGCGTTTCGATGGCGTCGCGCAGCGACTCCAGCGCGTCGGGCTCGCCGTGCACCAGGCGCACGTGCGCTCCGGCGCCGGCCGAGGCCACCCATTCCAGGAGTTCGGTGCGCCCGGCGTGCGCCGACAGGCCGCCGATGGTGACCACGCCGGCGCGCACCTGCACCTCGCGTCCCATCACGCGCACCGTGCGGGCGCCCTCCACCAGCTCGCGCCCCAGGCCGCCCGAGGGCTGGTAGCCCACGATCGCCACCGTGGTTCCGGGCTCGTCCAGGTGGGCGCGCAGGTGATGCAGGATGCGCCCACCCGACAGCATCCCGGAGCCGGCGATGACGATGGCCGCACGCCCGGAGCGGCCGATCTCGCGCGACTCCTCCACCGAGCGCGTGTAGCGCAGGCGCTTGGTGAGGAACGGGTCGCGCCCCTGGGCGCGCGTGAGCCGCAGCTCGTCGGAGAGCTCTTCGGGGAAGGTGTCGTACACCTCGTCGATGCGCGTGGCGAGCGGCGAATCCACGTACACCGGCAGCGCGGGAATCTGGTGGCGCTCCTCCGCGCGCGCCAGCAGGTACAGCACCTCCTGCGTGCGCTCCAGCGCGAAGGACGGGATCAGCACCTTGCCGCCGCGCTCGGCCGCATCGCGCATCACGCGAACGAACTCGGCCACCGTGTCGTCGTAGGAGCGGTGGTCGCGGTCGCCGTAGGTCGACTCCATCACCACCGTGTCCGCCACCGGGCACGGCTCGGGATCCGGCAGGACGTCCTTGCGCGCATTCCCCAGATCCCCGGAGAAGACCAACCGCTCGCCACCGGCCTCGATCTCGAAGAACGCCGACCCGGGGATGTGGCCGGCCCGGTGCGGCGTGACGCGCAGCCCGGCGACCGTGACGCTGTGCCCGTATGCCAGGGCGTCCATGCGCTCGAGGGTGGTGGCGACGTCGTCCTCGTCGAATGTGGCCTCGTCGGGCTCGCGCCCGCGCCGGCGGTCGCGCTCGGCGTCCTCACGTTGGATCTTCGCGGCGTCCAGCAGCAGGTGCCGGCACAGTTCCCGCGTGGCGGGCAGCGCGTGGATGCGCCCGCGAAAGCCGCGGCGCACCAGCGTGGGCAACCGGCCCGAGTGGTCGAGGTGCGCGTGGGTGAGGAGCACCGCGTCGATGTCGCGCGGCTCGAACCCGAACGGCCGCCGGTTGAGGTCGAACAGGGCGCGCGAGCCCTGGAACGCGCCGCAGTCCACCAGCACCCGGGCGCCACCGACCTCGATGAGGTGGCAGGAACCGGTGACCGTGGTTGCGGCCCCGTAGGACCGGATCAGGGCGCTCACCGGGCGAGCATCGCATGGGCCGCGGACGCCGGCGGCCTCGACGCGCTCAGGGGGCGGCTCAGCCGCCCAGGACGTGCGCCAGGTCGGCGATGATCGCCGCCGGATCCTCCAGGCCGATGGACAGGCGGAACACGCCGCCGCCGGTCGTCTGCATGAACCGCTCCGCCTGCGGATCGGTCATCCGGTAGCTGGTCGCCAGCAGGCCCTCGGAGTCGATGTGGTAGAGCAGCGACCGGTCGTGGCCCAGCGAGACGGCCCACGACACCGCGGCCATACCGGTGCGCGCGCGCTCGCGTCCGGGGGCCGGATCGTCCACGCTGAAGCAGACCATCCCGCAGCCGGACAGGCCGAGCTCCACCGCGATCTGATGCTGCGGGTGCGTGGGCAGCAGCGGGTGCAGCACCCGCGTGACGCCCGGGTGCTCGGCGAGCCAGTGCGCGACCTGCAGCGCGGTGGAGAACTGGCGCTCGGTGCGGATGTCCAGCGTGGACAGGCCGCGTGCGACCAGGTGGACGTCGAGCGGCGAGAGGATCGCCCCCAGATGCACCGTGGCCTCGGCGTCCAATGCGGCGAGCGCCGCCTCGTCGGTGCCGATCACGGCGCCGCCCAGCGCGTCGCCGTGGCCCGAGATGTACTTGGTGAGCGAGTGCACCACCCAGTCGCAGCCGAACTCGATCGGCCGCAGCGCCACCGTGGCGGCCAGCGTGGCGTCCACCGAGACCTCCGCGCCGGCGGCGTGGGCCATCTCGGCGATGGCCGGCAGGTCACAGACCGCCAGCGTGGGATTGGCGGGCACCTCCAGGTGCACGTGGCGTGTCGGCTCCGAGAGCGCGGCGCGCACCTCGTCCAGGTCGGTTGGGTCCACCGTCACCACGGTGATGCCCATGCGCGCCAGCGTGTCGTGGGCCAGCTCCGCCACGCCGGGGTAGCAGACGTTGGAGAGCACCAGCCGGTCGCCGGAAGAGAGCCGGTGGATGAGCAGGCCGGCGATGGCCGCCATCCCGCTGGCGAACAGCCGCGCGCCGGCGCCGCCTTCGCGGTGCGCCAGCCGGGCGGCCAGGGCCTCGCCGGCCGGTGATCCCCAGCGCCGGTAGAAGTACGGGTCGCCGGGCTTACGGTCCACCACCGAAAAGCCCAGATCCGGATCCTCCACCCGGAACGAGACCCCCAGGTCCAGGGGTTCGACCAGCGGGCCGGTGCCGGCGGGACGGTGGGGGGCGTGATGATCGCGGCGCATGGGAGCACGATACGCCCGCGCCCCGTACGCGGTGCGGGCGTGTCGTCCCTTCCGCCGTGGCGGTTGACACGCCCCCTCTCCGCGGGGCAGCCGATGGGCGGGGTTCACACACCGCACCGCCTGCGCTAACGTCTAACCAAATGGTTATAGAAACGGACGACGCCCGCGACATCGACCGGCTGCTCCACGCCCTGGCCGATCCCACCCGCCGCGACATCGTGCGGCGCGTCATCGACGGCGAGCACTCGGTGTCGGCGCTGGCGCGTGACTATCCGATGAGCTTCGCCGCCGTGCACAAGCACATCGCCGTGCTGGAGGCGGCCGAGCTGGTGGTCACCGAGCGCCGTGGCCGCGAACGCCTGGTGCGCAGCCGGATCGCGGCGCTGCGGCGCGCGCGCGAGGCCTTGGAGGGCCTGGAGGCGCTGTGGCGGGGGCGCGTCGAGCGCATGGACGAGATCCTCTCCGACGACCGAAGGTGAGCACGACATGCCCGTGATCGACGTTCTCAAGGACCCCGGGGCGATGACGCTGACCGTCCTCGCCGAGTTCGATGCGACCCTGGAACGTGCGTGGCAGCTCTGGGCCGACCCGCGCCAGCTCGAGCGCTGGTGGGGGCCGCCCGGTTACCCGGCCACGATGTCCGGTCACGGCGTCGAGCCCGGCGACCGGGTCACCTACTACATGACCGGCCCGGAGGGCGACCGGCACCACGGCTGGTGGCGGATCCTGGAGGCGGATCCGCCACGGCGCCTGGTGTTCGAGGACGGCTTCGCCGACGGCGACGGCAATCCCGACGACAGCCTCCCAACCATCATCGCCACCGTGACGTTGAGCGATCGGGACGGCCGGACGCACATGGAGATCGCGACCCGCTACCCCACACCGGAGGCGATGGAGCAGGTGCTGGCCATGGGCATGGAGGAGGGCATCCGCGCCGCCGTCGGGCAGATCGACGACCTGCTGGCGGATGTTGCATCGACCTGAGCGCGACCGTCGTCGCGATGCGAAAGGACAGGACGCATGACGATCAGCCGGGCCGTGCCGAACATCAGATCCGACGGTCCCGAGAAGACGCGCGACTTCTTCGTCGACCTGCTCGGCTTCGAGGTGGTGATGGACCTCGGCTGGGTGGTCACCGTGGCGTCTCCCTCCAACCGCTCGGCGCAGGTGACGATCATCGGCAACGACGATCCGGCCGCCCCGGGCATCTCGGTGGAGGTGGCCGACGTCGACGCCGTCCACGCCGCGGCGGTGGACCGGGGCTTCGAGATCGCCTACCCGCTTCGCGACGAGGAGTGGGGAGTGCGGCGCTTCATGTTGCGAGAGCCGAGCGGCACGCTCGTCAACGTCGTCTCCCATCGCCGCGGTTGATTCCGAGACCTCTCAGGGGAGCACCGCGATCGCGTCGATCTCGACCAGCGCGTCCGGGCGGGCGAAGCCGGCGACCCGTAGGACGGTGATCGCCGTGGGGTGAGCGCCCCATACCTCGGCCGAGGCGGCGAAGCCGGCCATCAGGTCGGCGTCCACGTGCACGTGGATGGTCATGCGGGCCACGTGCTCGGGGCCCGCCCCGGCCTCCTCCAGCACCGTCAACACATTGCGCAGCGCCTGGGCGGTCTGCTCGGCGATCCCGCCCGAGATGGCGCCCTCGGCGTCGGTGCCGTTCTGGCCGCCGACGTAGAGGGTGCGCGTGCCCTGGGCGAGCACGCCCTGGGAGAACGCCGGGGATGAGTGCAGGCGGGCGGGGTTGATGTGGGTGAGCGTCATGGCCGGTCTCCTCGGGAGCGTGAACGGTGGATGCGGGTCTTGGTGCGGTTGCCGCAGCGGCGCATCGAGCACCAGCGCCGGGTGCCGGGGCGGGATGTGTCGTGGAACACCAGCGCGCAGTCGTCGGCGGCGCACCGGCGGATCCTCTGCGCGCCCGCTCCGAACAGCGCCACGGCGTCGCGGGCGATCCACGACAGCCAGGCGGTCGGGTCCGCGGGTCGGGGCTGGCCGGTGCCGCCGGGCAGATGCGGGACGGGTGGCGGAGCGCCGGCGGCGCGGTTGATGTCGTCGATGTCCGCCGGGGCGGGTGTGCGCCCGTCGGCCAGAGCGAGGGCCACGCGGCTGATGGCCGCGCGCAGTCGCAGTGCCGCCGCGAGGTCGGCGTCGTCGGGCTCGGCCGCGAGCGGGCCGAACCGGTCGGCCATCCACGCCCCCAGGTCGGACGGCGCGTGCAGATGTTCCCACTCCGGTACCCCGTAGCCGTAGTCGCCGGTGTAGGCGAAATCGAGGGCCAGAGAGCCCGAGTCGAAAAACCATCGCGCACCGTCGGGCGATGTGATCCACTGACCGGTCATTGCGAACCACTATAACCGGTTACGCCGGAGGTCGGCCACGGCGCCGCTCGGAGGACCCGCGGGTAGGGTGCGCCCATGGCCGTCGTGAACCGGTGCGGGCGTCCTCGCCCCATCCCCAGGACATGAGCGACACGGTGCATGAGGGGCTGGCCGGTGTCGTGGCCGGACGCTCGGCGATCTCGCACGCCGACGCGGTGTCCGGGGCGCTGACCTATCGCGGGTATCCGGTGCAGGACCTCGCCCGGCGGTGCCGCTACGAACAGGTGGCGTACCTGCTGCTGCACGGAGACCTTCCCGATCCGGCCGCGCTGGAGCGGTTCCGGGACGCCGAGCGCACCCGGCGCGCCCTGTCGCCGGCACAGCGCGCGGTGCTCGACGCGCTGCCGCCGGACGCCCATCCCATGGATGCCCTGCGCACCGCGCTCAGTGCCGACGGCGCCGAATGGCACAGGTCGGGTGCCGACAGCGCGACGGGCCATCGTGATGAGCACGCGCAGGCGATGCGTCTGATCGCCGTGGTCCCCACCATCCTGGGGTACATCGCCCGCCGGCGCGCCGGCGCCGCTCCGGTGGAGCCCGACCCGTCGCTCGGCTTCGCCCAGAACGCGCTGTGGGTGCACTTCGGCGTGCCGCCCGATGCGATGGCGGTCGGTGCCCTGGAGCGGCTGCTCATCCTCTATGGCGACCTGAGCTTCAACGCCTCGGCGTTCGCCGCCCGCACCGTCGCCTCCACCGGCGCCGACCTGCACAGCGCGGTGGTGGCCGCGCTCTGCGCGCTGTCCGGGCCCCTGCACGGTGGGGCCAATGAGCAGGTGTGGCGCACGATGGAGGCGATCGGCGATCCGGACCGCGCCGCCGCCTGGTTGCGTGGCGAGCTGGCCGCCGGACGGCGCGTCACCGGCTTCGGCCACCGCGTCTACCGCCGCCGCGACCCCCGCGCCGAGGCGATGCGCGAAGCGCTGGCCCAGGTGGCCGCCGCCCGCGAGGGCGAGCGGTGGGTGCGGATGCACGACGCCCTGGTGGCCGCGATGGCGGCCGAGCGCGGCGTCCCCGCCAACGTCGACCTGGCGGCGGGCCCCACGTGCCACCTGCTGGGTTTCGCCACCGACATGTTCACGCCGCTGTTCGCCATGGGCCGCATGGCCGGCTGGGCCGCGCATGCGATCGAGCAGCGCGGCGTGCGCGCCATCGTCCACCCGCTGGCCGCATACGCCGGCATGCCCCCACGCGAGGTTCCCGCATGAGTGACGTCACCATGGTCGAGGTGGTCTTCCCGGGCCAGACCAACCACCACGGCACCCTGTTCGGCGGCTCCGCCCTGGCGATGATGGACAAGGCGGCGTTCGTGGCGGCCACGCGGCGTGCCCGCAGCACGCTGGTGACGGTGGCGAGCGACCGGGTGGAGTTCCATGCCCCGGCGCGCACCGGCGACATCGTGGAGGCCACCGCCCGGGTGGTGCACGTGGGGCGCACCTCGCTGTCGGTGGAGGTGAGCATCACGGCCGAGGAGCTGCTCACCGGCGATCGCCGGCCCATCACCACCGGCACGTTCACGTTCGTCGCCGTCGACGACGAGGGCCACCCCACGCCCATCCCGGCGGCGTCGCCGCGGGCCGGCGCGGACGCCGGGTAGACTCGCGCAATGGCCCGCCGACGCTCATCCGGCCGCACCCGCCGGAAGCAGGCCCCGCCGCCTGAGTTCACGCCGGTGCCCGAGAAGGTGGCCGCCGCGGCCGCGGTGAACGCGCCCCGGCGCCGCTCATCGCGCGTGCGGCTGCTGGCGATCGGCATCCTCCTGGGCGCCGCCTGGGGCGTGGTGATGTGCCTCATCCTGCTGGCGCTGGGCCGGATGGACGACACCTCGGACTGGATCATCCGCATCGCGTCGGCCGCCGGCATCGGCATGGTGGTGGCCACGGTGTACGGCACGGTGGGTGCGGCCCGCGGCGGGGAGCCCCTCGGCCGGGTGCGTTTCTGGCGCTCGCGACGGGGCTGACCGGCGCGACCCGCTGGCGGTGATCGCTCGCGCCCGGGGCCCGCGTGGACTATCCTCGCCCGGTGACCGTGCTAGGCGGGGAGCTAGCGGTGCCCTGTACCCGCAATCCGCTATAGCGGGGCGGAATCCCCACCCGAGGGGCAGATGTCGGAGGGAGAGGCTCGAGCAGAGCGGCGTTGAAGGTGAGGTCCCATTCGGTGGGCGACCGCGAACCAGGTCAGGTCCGGAAGGAAGCAGCCTTAAGCGGATCCGCGTACGCGCAGTGGGGTCACCTCGCCGGAGCAAGCGGCTTGAGCCACACTTCGATCGCCTGTTTCGACGGCGGGTGCACGGTCACACTTCCTTTGACTCCGGGATGCTCCCCGGGCGTGCTGTGGTGGGCATGATGCGGGGATGTCGATGAGCGATCCGGGCGCGAGCCTCTACAACCGTCACCGTCCGGCCGGATTCGCCGAGATGGTGGGGCAGGACCATGTGGCACGCGCGCTCGGCAACGCGTTGCGCTCGGGCCGTCCGGCCCAGGGCTACCTGTTCTCGGGGCCGCGCGGCACGGGTAAGACCACCACCGCCCGCATCCTGGCGCGCTGCCTCAACTGCCAGTCGAGTCCCGGGCCCACGCCCGAGCCGTGCGGTACCTGCGATTCGTGCCTGCGCACCGGCCAGCCGGACTGGCTGGACGTGGTGGAGGTGGATGCCGCCTCGAGCGCCCGCCGCATCGACGAGATGCGCGAGTGGCTCGAGACCGTCCGCTACGCGCCGGTGGCGTGCCGCTACCGCGTCACGATCATGGACGAGGCGCACCAGATCCAGGATCAGGCCGCGAGCGCCCTGCTGAAGACCCTGGAGGAGCCGCCGCCGCACCTGGTCGTGATCCTGTGCACCACACACCCGTGGGACATCCTGGGCACGATCCGCTCGCGGCTGCAGCAGTTCACGCTGCGAAAGCCCGGCCTTCCGGCGCTGGTGAAGGTGCTGGACCGGGTGGCACGTGCGGAGGGCATCGAGGCGTCCGAGTCGGCCCTCGACATCCTGGCCCGGGCCGCCGACGGCTCGTACCGCGACGCCCTGGGCCTGCTGGACCAGATCGCGAACTACACCGACGGGCGCGTGGAGGCCGGTGACGCCCTGGAGCTGATCGGCGCGGTGGGCCGCGAGACGATGTTCGAGTTGGTGGACCTGATGGCCGCCGGCGATGCCGCCGGTGCGTTCGAGCTGCTGGGTTCCACACTGGACGGCCCGGTGGACCCCGACCAGGCGCTGCGCGGCCTGGTGAACCACCTGCGCTTCGTCTGCCTGCTCCAGCAGGGCGCGCGCCCGCGCGACGAGTGGGCCTTCACCCCGGACGAACTCGCCCGGCTGCAGGCCCAGGCCAACCAGTTGCGCGACGCCCAGGTGGTTCGCGGGCTGGATCTCCTGGCCGATGCGCAGGTGCGGATCCGCCACGGTGGGGCGGACGCCCGCCTGCAGCTCGAGCTGGTGGCCGCCCGACTGGCCCGGCCCGCGCTGGATCCCACCACCGCCGCGCTCGATGCGCGCCTGGCGGCGCTGGAGGCCGGGCGACCCGCACCGCCGGCACCGAGCGTGGCGCAGAGCGCTCCGTCTCCGTCCCCCTCCGCCCCGGCGCCGCACGTACAGCCACCGCCGGCCCCGGCGGAACCGGCTGCGACCCCCACCCCGCCGGCACCGACGCCGGCGCCGGCGTCGGAACCCGCGCCCGACCCCGAACCGGCCGCGCCCGCGCCGGCTCCCGCACCGGTCCTCGACGCGGACGGCCACGAGATCCCGCCGCCGCCAGGCGACGAGTACGCCCCCGTGGACGACCCGGACGGCGAGCCCGCTCCCATCGACCCGCCCGCACCCGCCCCGGCGCCACCGGCGCCGCCTCCGGGCGGTACGCCCCTGGACATCGAACACTTCACGCGCGTGTGGCCGCAGGTGCTGGAGACGCTCGAGCGCGACGCGCCCCCGGTACGCAGCTTCTTGGAGGGGTCACACCCCGAGCGCGTGGACGACGAGGTGCTGCAGGTCGCGGTGACCAGCGCGGTGCGGGCCAGCATGCTCGACAACCCCGACAACCGGCGGCGGGTCGGCGATGCCGTCACCGCGGTCACCGGGCACCGCCTGCGGATCGAGTTCGACGCCACGGCCCCACCGCTCGCCACGGCCCAGGCGCCGGCCGACCGCGACGAGCCACCCGATCACGACGCGCTGCTGCAGGAATTCAAGGTGATGTTCAACGCCACCGACGAGGGCGACCGATGAGGAGAATGCGATGCCCCAGGGGATGAACCCGCAAAAGATGCTCAAGCAGATGCAGAAGATGCAGGAGGACATGGCCCGCGTGCAGCAGCAGCTGGCCGAGGAGACGGTGACCGCCGCGGCAGGCGGGGGCGCCGTCACCGCCAAGGTCAGCGGTGGTCTGGAGCTGATGGAGCTCACCATCGACCCGGCCGCGGTGGACCCCGAGGACCTGGAGATGCTCCAGGACGTGATCGTGGCCGCCGTGAACGAGGCGATGCGCCAGGCGCAGCAGCTGGCCCAGGACCGTCTGGGCTCGGTCGCCGGCGGTCTGTCAGGCATGGGGATCCCGGGCCTCTAGGCCCGGGCCGCCCCGCCGGCGCGGCATGCTCACACCGTCCATCGAGCGGCTGGTCGCAGAACTGTCGCGACTCCCGGGGATCGGCCCGCGCAGCGCGCAGCGGCTCGCGTTCCACCTGATGAAGGCACCGCCCGAGCGTGGTCGCGCCCTCGCCGGCGCGCTCACGGACATGGCGGAGAACCTGCGCCCGTGCGCGGTGTGCTTCTCGTTCGCCGAGGCGGAGCTGTGCCCCATCTGCGCGGATCCGCGCCGCGACCCCACGCTGTTGTGCGCGGTGGAGGAACCCTCGGCCATCCTCCCGATCGAGCGCACCCACGAGTACCGGGGGCGCTACCACGTGCTGGGCGGCGCCCTGTCGCCCATCGACGGCGTCGATCCCGAGGACCTGCGCATCGCGGAACTGGTGGAGCGTGTGGAGGCAGACGCCGTGCGGGAGCTGGTGATCGCCACCAACCCCACGATGCCGGGGGAGGCGACGGCGCTGTACCTGGCCGACCTGATGCGTGACCGCGTGCGCGTGACGCGCCTGGCAAGCGGCCTGCCGGTGGGCGCCGACCTGGAGCACGCCGACGAGCTGACCCTGGGCCGGGCCCTGCTGGGCCGGCGCGAGTTGTGACCGGGGGCGCCGGCGCGCACGGACACACCCCCCGGGCGCGCCGGCTGCTGGTGGACGGCGTCGCGGCGCCCGATGCCGGCGACGACGCGCTCCGCGCACTCCTCGCCGACCGCAGCGCCGGATGCTTCTGGCTGGACCTGCCCGCCGGGGATCCCTCCAACCGCGAGCTCCTGGCCGACGTGTTCGGCATCCACCCGCTGGCGGTCGACGACGCCGACGCCTTCGGCCAGCGGCCCAAGGCGGAGGACTTCGACGGCTATCTCTACATGGTGCTGTTCGGGGCGGCGGCCGGGGAGGGCGCCGGCGGCCTGGCCGAGGTCCACATCTTCTACTCCGAGCGCTACCTCATCACCATCCACCGCGACGACACCGCCGCGCTGGACGAGGCGCGCCGGCATCTGCCCGCGCACGGTCCCGAGGGGCTGCACGGACCGCGCCTGCTCTACCGCGTGCTCGACGCCCTGGCGGACAGCTTCTTCCCGCTGCTGGAGGACATCGACGACGAGATCGTGGAACTCGAGAACGCCCTCACCGCCGGGAGCGTCGACGAGGGCCTGCACGGGCGCATCTTCGCCCTACGCCGGCGGCTGGTGGGCATCCGGCGGGTGGCGGCCCCGGCCCGCGACCAGGTCGCCCGCCTGGCCTCGGGTTCCCTGCCGGTCGCCGGGGTGACCGAGGAGGGCCTGCGGTACCTGCGCGACGTCGAGGGCCACCTCATCCGCATCACCGACACGGTGGACGGCTTCCGCGATCTGCTGGCCGGGCTCACCGACGTGCATCTCACCACCGTCTCCCACCGGCTGAACCTGGTGATGAAGCAACTGGCGATCATCACCGTCATCTTCCTGCCGCTCACGTTCCTGACCGGCTTCTTCGGGCAGAACTTCGCCTGGCTGGTGGACGTGGTGCGCGGACCGGGGCACTTCCTGCTGCTGGGACTGGCGCTCCCGGTGGCCGCCGTGGTGGTGCTGCTGGTGTGGTTCCGCCGCCGGCGCTGGCTCTGACGCGCACCCGCGCCGGCGGTCGGTTCCCGGTCAGCCGCTGGGCTGCTCCGCGAGCCCGGCGGCCAGCACCGCGTCGACCGACAGCGGCTCGCGGCCGGTGAGATCGCGCACGGCGGAGCTCGCGACGCCGAGCAGCCCCTCGCGCGTGGCGCGTCCGAAGTCGGCCAGCACCCGGGCCATCGGCGGCGGCGTCCCGGCCCCCACCATCACCGACACCAGGGCGTCGTCGTCCACCTGCTGCACGGCGATGGGCACCCCGCCGGCGCGGGCGAACGCTGCGGCCAGCCGTTCGGCATCCACGGCCTCCGGGCCGGTGATGTCGTAGACGCGGTTCTCGTGGCCGGAACCCACCAGCACCGCGGCGGCGGCGCGGGCGCAGTCCTCGCGTGCCACGTACCCCACCGCGCCGTCGCCGGCGTTGGTGATGTGCACCCCGTGGGCCAGGGCGGCCTGCGCGGGCGGAACGAGAAAGTCGGCGTAGATGCTGTTGCGCAGCATGGTCCACGCCATGCCGCTGTCGCGCAGGGCGCGCTCGGTGCCGTCGTGTTCGGTGCCCACGATGCCCAGCGGCCCGTCGGTGCGCGGGTTGGGCACGGAGGTGTAGAGCACGTGGCCCACGCCGGCCTCGGCCGCCGCCGAGATCGCGGCACGGTGCTGGCGAAGACGGTCGCCGATGTTGTCGGTGCTGATCAGCAGCATGCGCTCACCACCGGCGAACGCCGCCGCCAGCGAGGCCGGGTCGTCGAAGTCGCCGGCGCGCACGTCGGCGCCACGTGCGGCCAGGTCGGCCAGGGCCTCGGGGCGACGGGTCACGAGGATCAGATCCTCAGCGGCGACGGAGTCGAGGGCGATCCGGGCGACCTGTCGGCCGAGCGTGCCGGCGGCGCCGGTGATGATGAGTTTCACGAGGCTCCCACTGCAGCGGTGTCGTTGACGACTCAACCATATTCGATGGGCCGCCCCGGGCGCCCGGCGTTCGGCCGGCGACGACCGTGCGGGACGCCCTTCGCTAATCTCCTTGGTCGGCCCGCGTGCAGGGAGGGAGTGAGTCATCGGTCGCAGCCTCAGGGTGATGAAGTTCGGCGGAAGCTCGGTCGCCGACGCCGACAAGATCAAGAACGTCGCCCGGCGCATCGCCGATGCCCGCGAATCCGGCGATGACGTCGTCGCCGTGGTCTCCGCACGCGGTAAGACCACCGATGGCCTGGTCGCCCTGGCCAACGAGATCTCCGCCCGCCCCGATCCGCGCGAGATGGACATGCTCCTGTCCACCGGCGAGCGTATCTCGTGCGCGCTCATGGCCATGGCGCTGCAGGATCTCGGCCACGAAGCGCGCTCGTTCACCGGCTCGCAGGCCGGCATCCTCACCGACGGGGCGCACACCAAGGCCAAGATCCTGGAGATCCGCGCCGACCGCCTGCGCGAGGCGCTGGACGAGGGCCACATCGTGCTGGTGGCCGGGTTCCAGGGTGTGTCGACCGACCGCAACGTCACCACGCTGGGCCGCGGCGGCTCCGACACCACGGCGGTGGCCCTGGCGGCGTCGCTCGAGGCGCGGGTGTGCGAGATCTACTCCGACGTCACCGGCGTGTTCACCGCCGACCCGCGGGTGGAGGCCGAAGCCACCAAACTCCCGCTGGTGAGCCACGAGGAGATGCTGGAGATGGCCGCCACCGGCTCGAAGGTGCTGGCCCTGCGTGCCGTTGAGTTCGCCCGCCGTCACGATGTCCCGCTGCACGTCCGCTCCTCTTTCAAGCCGGAGGAGGGCACCTGGATCACGAAGGAGACGCCCGACATGGAGAAGGCCATCGTCACGGGGCTCGCCCACAAGAGCGACGAGGCCAAGGTGACCATCGCCGGGCTGGCCAACCGTCCCGGTGTCGCGGCGCAGATCTTCACGATCCTCGCCGACCGCAACCTCAACGTCGACACGATCATCCAGAACCAGAGCGACGAGCACGGCGCCAGCGTCACGTTCACCGTGCCGCTGGACGAGCTGCGCCTCGCGCTGGACACCCTGGAGGCGACGCGCGATGAGATCGGTTTCCGCGATCTCACCAGCGACGATCAGATCGGCAAGGTCACCCTGGTGGGCGCCGGCATGAAGGCCGAGCCGGGCGTGGCCGCCAAGATGTTCCGCGTCCTGGCCGACGAGGGCATCAACCTGCAGATGATCGACACGTCCACCATCCGCATCACGGTCGTGATCGACCGCCGCGAGGTGGAACGGGCGGTCCGGGCCCTGCACGACGCCTTCGACCTGGCCGGCGAGGCCGTCCGGAGGGCCGATGTTTAACGTCGCCGTGGTGGGCGCCACCGGCGCCGTGGGCGGTGTGATGCTGCGCGTGCTCGAGGAGCGCGGCTTCCCGGTCACCGAACTGCGTCCCCTCGCGTCGGCCCGCAGCGCCGGCACCCAGGTGGACTACCTCGGCCGCCCGCGAGAGGTGCGCGAGCTCACGGCCGATGCCTTCGAGGACATCCAGATCGCACTCTTCTCCGCCGGCGGGCAGCGCTCGCGCGACTTCGCCCCGGCGGCGGTGGAGGCCGGCGCGGTGGTGATCGACAACTCCAGCGCGTTTCGCATGGACGAGCGCGTGCCGCTGGTGGTGCCCGAGGTGAACGAGGACGCGATCCAGGCGCACACCGGGATCATCGCCAACCCCAACTGCGTGGCCGCGCCCCTGGTGGTGGCGTTGAAGCCGATCGCCGACGTCGCCGGGCTGGAGCGCGTGGTGGTGTCGAGCTACCAGTCGGTGAGCGGCACCGGGCAGGCGGCCATCGGCGAGCTGCGCGAGCAGACCGCCGGCAACCTGGCCGGCCAGGAGCCCGAGCCGGTGGTGTACCCGCACCCCATCGCCTTCAACGTGCTGCCCCACATCGACGTGTTCGACGAGAGCGGCTACACGGGCGAGGAGCGCAAGGTCGCCGACGAGGCGCGCAAGATGCTGGGCCTCCCGGATCTGGCGGTGAGCGCCACCTGCGTGCGCGTGCCGGTGATCCGTTCGCACTCCCAGGCCGTCCACATCGAGACCACCGAGGAGATCTCGGCGGACCGCGTGCGCGACCTGCTGATGGGCGCGCCCGGCGTGGTGCTGGTGGACGAGCCGGGCCTGAACCGCTACCCGCTGGCGCGCGACGCCGAGGGGCGCGACGAGGTCTACGTGGGGCGGATCCGTAAGGACGCATCCCACCCGCGGGGCATCGCCCTGTGGATCGTCAGCGACAACCTGCGCAAGGGCGCCGCGACCAACGCGGTGCAGATCGCCGAGTCGCTGGTGACGCGGGGCTGGTTGTAGTGGCTCCGGCCCCGGCGCGGGCCGTGGTGGTGGGCTCGGGCGCCATGGCGCCCGAGATCGCCGCGTCGCTGGCACAGGCGGGCGCGGCGGTGTGCATCGCCGGCCGCGATGCCGGTCGCGCGCAGGAGGCGGTGCAGGCCGCGGACGGATTCGCCCCGGCCGGTGCGTCGATCGTGGCGGGCACCATCACGCCCGAGACGTTCGCCGGCGCCGCGCTGGTGGTGGAGACCATCGTCGAGGACCTCGACGTGAAGCGGGACCTCCTCGCACGCATCGAGCCGTGGTGCCCCGACGAGTCGCTCATCGTCACCAACACGTCCAGCCTGCGCATCGCCGACATCGCCCAGGTGCTGAGCATCCCCGGGCGGTTCGCCGGCCTGCATTTCCTCAAGCCGGCGCACCTCACCGGGGTGGTCGAAGTGATCCCGGGCCCGCAGACCACGCACGCCACACTGGAGGTGCTGCGTACCCTGGCCGGGCAGATGGGAAAAGCGCCGCTGGTGGTTCGCGCCGATGAGCCGGGGTTCATCTGGAACCGGATCCAGTTCGCGGTGCTGCGCGAGTGCCTGCACATGCTGGAGCTGGGTATCGCCGACGCCGCCGACATCGACGCCGCGGTGTCGGACGGGCTGGCCCCGCGCTGGGTGGCCGCCGGCCCCCTGGCCACCGCCGACCTGGGCGGCCTGCGCACCTTCGCCCTGATCTGTGAACAGCTTTTCCCGCACCTGGCCGCCGGGGAGGAGGTGCCCCAGGAGCTGACGGCGCGTGCCGCGTCGGGCGAACCGTTTGCGCAGTGGATCCGCACCGCCGGGCCCGCGGTGGCGGCCCTGCGCTCGCAGGCGCTGCGCGAGGGGCGTGAGATCGCGGCGATGCGCAGGTCGATGGGCGGATGATCACCTGGTCGGCCCATCTGTCCACCCTGTGGGGGGAGTTGCCGGCGCTGGAACGGCCCGCCGCCGCGGCCGCCGCCGGTTTCGGCGCGGTGGAGACCTGGTGGCCGCCGGCGGCGCCCGTCCCGGACTGGATCGCCGCGGTGAACGAGGCCGGCGTGCGGGCGGTCCTGGTGAACGCCGACGGGGGCGACCTGGCGGCGGGGGAGCGTGGCTTCTGCAATGTGGCCGGACGCGAGGCCGACGTGGTGGCCGCGGTGGAGGCCGCCCTGCGCGTGGCGCTGGCCTGCGGCGGTGACACCGTCAACCTCCTGGTGGGCCGAGACGACGGCGCCCGGCCGCGCACCGAGCAGCTCACGGTGGCGCGCGACGCGGTGCGGGCCGCCGCCGATGCGGCCGCGGCGCTCGGGGGCGGCATCGTGATCGAGCACCTCAACAGCCACGACGTCACGGGTCCGCTGCTGTCCACCCCGGCGCAGGCCGCCTCGTTCGTGGAGGCCGTCGACCACCGCGCCGTGTCGCTGCTGTTCGACGCCTACCATGCCGCCCGCGAGGGTCTGGACCCGCTGCAGGAGTTCGGTCGGGTGGCGGGGCTGGTGGGTCACGTCCAGTACGCCGACAGCCCCGGTCGCGGTGCCCCGGGCACCGGCACCATCGATCTGGCGGGGTTCGTGGCGCATGTGCGCGAGTGCGGTTACTCCGGCCATGTGGGCCTGGAGTTCGCCCCGGCGGGTGCCACCGGCGAGGCCCTGCGGGGACTACCGGCGCTTTGACGCGCGGCCGGTGCCCGGACTACATGGCCGGGTAGCGCTGCTCCAGCGTCCGGACAGTGCCGGCGATGTCGTCCAACCGGAACCGGTACGTGCCGAACTCGATGCGGCCGGCGCCGTGGGCGGTCGCGACCTTGTAGGCGCGGAAGTTGTCGTCGTCGGTGTCGAACGCGCCCATCTCGGGCGGCAGCGCGATGTGCTCGTAGCTCATCAGGTCCAGTCCCGCCAGCTCGTTGGTGGCGCGGATCATGACGTCGCGGCCCGACAGGGCGGTGGCGTACAGCTTCAGCACGCGCGCGACCTGCCTCAGCCGGAGGCCCTCGCGCAGCTCTTCCAGGTCGGCCAGCGCCTGCTTGGTGGCCATCCGGAAGTAGGCGCGTCCGATCTCGACGTTGCGGTCCAGGACGTTCAGCCCGCGCGACACCCACGCCGCGAGCGCCTCGGGTGAGAAGTGGTGGTCGGTCTGCAGCTCCGCCAGCGTCACCGTGGCCGCGAGCGCCGCGTCCGGGTCGGCCTGGGCCACGGCCCGCACCTGCTCGAGGAACGCCTCGTGGTGGCGGGGCGGGAGGGCCTGGAGGGCCTCGGGCAGGTCGGAGGCGAGATCCTGGGCGCGGTCCTGACGCCGGCTGGCGCGCTGGCGGCGGCGCGTGAGCTCGGTGCGCAGCTCATCGGCGCGTGCGCGTGTGGACGAGAGGGCGTCCAGCTCCCGGTCGAGGGCGCGAAGCTCGTCGATGTCGGGATCGTCCTCGCGGGTCTCGATGGACGATGCGACGGCCCCCGCGATGGCGGCGGCGTAACCCTCGGCGATCTGCGGGTCGTCGGAGGCCTGCAGGTGCTGGAGGTACCGGGCGGCTTCGACACCTGCGCGCCAGTCGGTGTCGGCGATCGCGCGCACGCCGTCCAGGTAGCGCGTGGCGGCCTCCGGATCGCCCTGGGAGAGGAGCGACGGGAGCTGGCGCGCCACCTCCACCGCGATCTGGTACTTGCGCCCGGCGAACTCCTCGACCGCGCGCAGGTACTCGGGCCTGCGGTCCTCTGGGACGGACTCCAAGAGGGCGCGCGGGACGTAGAGGCCGAGATCCGTCTGGGTCGCAGCGTCTGCCATGGCGTGGAGTCTAAGCGTTTAGCCCGGCGTCCGCAGCATCGGCGGTCGGCGGGGCCAGGCAGCCGCGTGCGGCGGGAAAGGGGAGGGCACGACGGCCGCTGGGGACCATGCGCGGATGCAGCGGCGTCTCGTCGTCGCCCCGGCGGGCGCAGCGGGCGCACACCGGCACGGTGCCGTCCAGGCCGGCCACGGCCGCCGTGGTCGTCGCCCGGCCGTGCGCCGGGTCCACGCCGCACAGGCCGGCGAAGGGATCGTCGGCGCAAGGGGACGGACGGCCGGGCTCCTGGGCGGCGGCGAGCGTGTCGAAGCCCGAGCGGATGCGCGGCACCAGCGCCACGATGTCCGACTCGGTGCGCGCCTCGTGGAGGCCGGCCAGCGTGTCGCTGCACAGCGCCAAGACCTCCTCCGCGGCACGGTGGGCGCGGGCGCCCGCGGCGCCGTCGTGGGTGACCGCGGTGGCGTGTGCCCGCAGCGCATCCAGCCCCAGCCGCACGTGGGTGCGGCGCTCGGAGAGGCGGTCCCGGCGCTGGCGGTCGGTGCGGTTCGCGCCCCACGCGATGGCCCACGCCGCGCCGAGGGCGGCGAGCACGAGGAGGATCAGGAGCTCGCGCGTGCCGTCGGGCTCGGGCTCCGGCACGGAGACGATCCACGCTGCCGCGATCAGGCGCTCCACGGGGTTGGCGATGGCGTCCACGTCGGCGCCGTCCAGGCCGGCGGCAGCGCGGGCCGGCTCGGCCGCGCCCGTGGCCGCCATGGCGCGGCCGGGGGCGGCCACCAGCAACGGGCCGGACAGGTCCGCCTCGGCGCGCAGACGGCGGGCATACGCCTGCAGCGTGCGACTGCCCGCGGGGCCGGGCACGATGGCCATGGCGACATCGCGGCGTTGGGCGGCCAACTCCTCGCGGGCGGCCACGAGCTCCGCCCGCGCGGCCGGAGCCGCCTCCCCGAGCACACGAGGACTCACGTAGACGCCCGACGCCCGCAGCTCTTGGGCGATGGGGCTGGGCGTGTCGGCCAGCGCGCCGGCACAGGCCGCCAGCAGGGCGACGAGGGCGAGCGCCACGACGGCGACGGCACGCCGGCACCGGCCGGCGGGAGACGGCGGGGTCACGCCACGAGGATAGCGAGGCGCCCCGTCCCGGAAACGACCCGGGGCCGGTCGCGCACGCGCGACCGGCCCCGGGACCGAGCAGGCATGTGGCCGGGGGTTACGCCCCCACGACCTCCAGCACGCGGTCCACCGGCACCATGTGGCGCTTCCAGTCCATGATCTTGTTGTCCAGGCCCAGGGCCAGACCGATCAACTGGGGCAGGTGCAGCACCGGCATGTTGTACTCGGTGCCGTTGTGGGCCTCAGCCTTGCGCTGGTAGGCGTCCATCGCGAGGTGGCACAGCGGGCACGGGGTGACCATGCAGTCTGCACCGGCGTCACGCGACTGCGACAGCGCGACGTGTGACTCCTTCAGGGCGACCTCCTCGCGGGCGAGGATGATCGGGAAGCCGCAGCACTGCGTCTTGCCCTCGTAGTCGGCCACCTCGCCGCCCAGGGCGGTGATGAGGCGCTCCAGCGACTGCGGGCGGTCGGGGTCCTCGAAGCCCATCACCGACGACGGCCGCAGGAGCTGGCAGCCGTAGTACGGCGCCACCCGCAGGCCGTTCAGGCCGCGCGGGCCCTGCTTCTCGAGCAGGGCGAGGCCCTCCTCGGTGGCGAGGTACCACAGCAGGTGGGTCACGTCGATGGTGCCGTTGTACGGGCGGGCACCGACCTTCACCAGCTCCTCGTTCACGGCCTCCAGGACCCGGGGGTCCTCCTTCACCATCTTGTTCGCGCGCCGCAGGTTCAGCGTGCAGACGTTGCAGATGGTGAGGACGTCGGCGCCCATCTCCTCGGCCTGCGAGAGGATGCGGACGTTGAGCGTGAGGTACAGGTTCGGCTTGGCCTCGGCGATGTCGCCGGCACCACAGCAGGTGGCGGCGGGCATCGGAAGGAGCTCGATGTCGAGCATGGGGGCCAGCGCCTGGGTGGTCGCGTTCAGCTCCTTGGAGCTGAACTCGGCGATGCACCCGGGGTAGTAGGCGAACCGGCGCGCCATCAGATCGTCTCCTTCACGTTCTTCATGAGGCCCTTGACCTCCTTGAGCTTCTTGATCCGGTGGGGGATCGGCGACGGCGCCTTGCCGTGCTTGAGCATCCGGAGGGCGAACGGGACGTCGAGCTGCGCCTTGATGGGGTCGGTGAACGGCACCAGGACGGTCTCGTTCAGCTTGCCGCCGGTGCGCATGGAGAGCAGGAACGCCGTGGCGTGACGGGCGCCGGCGTCCTTCATGCCGCGACCCTCCTGGAATGCGATCCCGCCGAGCTTCTCGATGGCGTCACGCGGGTTCACGCCCTTGGGGCACCGCTCGTTGCAGAACATGCAGCGGGTGCAGTCCCACACGCCGTGCTGGCCGGTGTAGAGCTTGGCGCGCTGCTTGCGCTGGCCGTCGCGCTCGTCGGCGGCGAAGCGGAAGCCCCAGGCCAGGGCGGCCGGGCCGACGAACTCGGGGTCCGCGGCGAACGAGTTGCACTCGCTGTAGCAGGCGGCGCACAGGATGCAGGCGCTCTCGCGGAAGACCTTCTCCATGGCCTCCTTCGGCACCAGGCGCTCCTTCTCGGGCGCGGGGCCGTCGGGCACCAGGTACGGCTTCACCGACTTGAACTTCTCCCAGAAGGGGTCCATGTCGACGATGAGGTCCTTCAGCGGACGGAAGTTGCCGATGGGGTCGACCTGGATCGTGTCGCTCCCGGCCTCCCGCTTGGCGTCCTCCACCTGCGTCATGCAGGCCAGCACCGTCTTGCCGTTGGACTTACAGGCGCACGAACCGCAGATGGCGCTGCGACATGAGTAGCGCACCGCCAGCGTCCCGTCCTGCTCGTTCTGCAGGCGCAGGATCGCATCGAGGATGGTGAGGTCCTCCTCGTGCTCCAGATGGAAGGACTGCCGGTACTGCTCCTCGGAGACGTCGGGCTGGTACCGGAAGATGTCGAAATTGGTGGCGGGCATCAGTAGCTCCTCACCTGGGGCTCGTACTTGGTGACGGCGACCTCGGAGTAGTCGAGGCGGATCTTGTCGTCCTCGAGGTACGAGATCGTGTGCTTCATCCAGTTCTCGTCGTCGCGCTCCGGGAAGTCGGTGCGCGAGTGCGCGCCGCGGCTCTCGGTGCGGGCGATCGCGCCGTCCACCATCGTGGCGGCGAGGTCCAGCAGGTAGCCGGTCTCGATCGTGTGGATGAGCGACTGGTTGAACGTCCGACCCTTGTCGGTGACGATGACGCCCTTGAACTGCTCGCGCAGGCCGTCCACGACGACCTTCGCCTCGTTCAGCTCCGCACCGGTGCGGAACACGCCGACCTTCTCCTGCATGGTGTCGGCGAGCACGTCGCGAAGCTCGTGCTGACGCGGGCCGCGCTGGCGCTCCAGGAGCTCGCGCAGCTTGCGCTCGTAGTCGCGTGCGGCGGCCGGGGTGGCCTCCGACGCGCGGCCGTTCTGCGACTGGGCGTAGCGGGCGGCGGCGCCGCCCGTGCGGGCGCCGAAGACCACGGCGTCCAGCAGCGAGTTGCCACCCAGGCGGTTCGCGCCGTGCACCGACACACAGGCGCACTCGCCGGCGGCGAACAGGCCCTGCATGTGCGGGGCGGCGCCCCACGAGTCCACGTGCACGCCACCCATGTGGTAGTGCGCGCCCGGGCGGATCGGGATCGGCGTGTCGATCGGGTCGACGCCGGCGAAGGCGATCGCCAGCTCACGGATCTGCGGCAGCCGCTCCAGGATCTTGTCGCGGCCGAGGTGGCGGAGGTCGATGAGCACGCAGCCGTTCACGCCGCGACCTTCGAGGATCTCGGTGGCCTCGGCACGGGACACGACGTCGCGGGAGGCCAGCTCCAGCTTGTTCGGCGCGTACTTGCTCATGAACCGCTCGCCCTCGCTGTTGAGGAGGTAGCCCCCCTCACCGCGGGCACCCTCGGTCACCAGCACACCACTCGGGTTCAGCGTGGTGGGGTGGAACTGCATGAACTCCATGTCCTTCAGCGGCACGCCGGCGGCGAGCGCCAGGCCCATGCCGTCACCGGTGGACGAGTGGGAGTTCGTGGACGGCGCGTACACGCGGCCGGCGCCGCCGGTGGCGAGCACCACGGCCTTCGCGCCGATCGTCTCCACGGTGCCGTGCACCATGTCGTAGGCCACGACGCCGCAGCAGCCGCCGTGCGAGTCCTTGATCAGCTCGGTGACGAACCACTCTTCGTAGGTCGGGATCTCGTACTTCACGCACACGGTGTAGAGCGTGTGCAGGATCACCAGGCCCGTGATGTCGGCGGCGTAACAGGTGCGCGGGAACCCGGCGCCGCCGAACGGCCGCTGCGCGATCTTGCCCGTGCTCTCGTGGCGGCTGAACACCGCGCCCCAGTGCTCGAGCTGGATGATCTCGCCGGGAGCGTCCCGGCACAGGATCTCGATCGCGTCCTGGTCGCCGATGTAGTCGGCGCCCTTCACGGTGTCGAAGGTGTGGTTGTCGGGATTGTCGTCGGTCTGGTTGCCGAGCGCGGCATTGATGCCACCCTGGGCAGCGCCCGAGTGGCTCCGCACCGGGTGAACCTTGGTGACGAGCGCGACGTCGACACCTGCTTCGTGGGCGGCGATGGCCGCCCGCATGCCAGCAAGGCCAGCGCCGACAACGACGACGTCATGGCTCAGCAATGCACATCCCTCTCGGTCGATTGCCCTCCGCCGGACTCTATCCGACGCGGGATACGCGCCCCGACGCGCGCGACACGCATGGGGACACCCGTCAGTGACGCTCTGAAACACCGCTTCCCGGCCGGTGGTGTCGGGGCGGGCCCGGCGCCGTCCGGTATGCTCCCCCGGGTTTTGGCCCGTCCGCGGCCAGGTGCGCCCTCGGCTGTATCGGATTACGCGACGGGCCGGGGCCGCCGAGCGGCGGCCGGTACACGTCAGCATTCCGAAGGAGTCCGACTCGTGGCACATCGCGTCACCTTTATTCCCGGCGACGGCACCGGGCCGGAGATCGCCGAGGCGACCAAGCGCGTCCTCGATGCCACCGGGGTCGAGTTCGACTGGGATGTCCAGGAGGCGGGCGTCGACATCATGGAGACGGCCGGCACTCCCCTGCCCGACTCTGTGATCGAATCGATCCGCAAGAACAAGGTCGCCATCAAGGGCCCCATCACCACGCCGGTGGGCCACGGCTTCCGCAGCGTGAACGTGGCTCTTCGTAAGGCGCTCGACCTGTACGCATGCGTACGCCCCTGCAAGAGCTACCCCGGTGTGCGCTCCCGCTACGAGGACATCGACCTGCTCTTCGTGCGCGAGAACACCGAGGACCTCTACGCGGGCATCGAGTTCGAGAAGGACACGCCCGAGAACGCGGCGATCACCGAGAAGATCATCGAGCTGGACCCGTCGGCCGCCGAGACGATCAAGCCGCACGCCGGCATCTCGATCAAGCCGATCTCGGTGGAGGGCACCCGGCGCGTCGTGAAGTACGCCTTCGACTACGCCGTCGAGAACGGCCGCAAGAAGGTCACGGCCGTGCACAAGGCCAACATCATGAAGCACACCGACGGCCTGTGGCTGGCGGTGGCCACCGAGGTGGCCAAGGACTACCCGGGCATCGAGTTCGAAGAGCGCATCGTCGACAACATGTGCATGCAGCTCGTCCAGAAGCCCGAGCTGTACGACGTCATCGTCCTCCCGAACCTCTACGGGGACATCCTCACCGACGTCGGTGCCGGCCTGGTCGGCGGCCTGGGCGTCGCTCCGGGCGCCAACATCGGTGACGGGGTCGCGCTGTTCGAGCCGACGCACGGCAGCGCGCCGAAGTACGCGGGCCAGGACAAGGTGAACCCGCTGGCCATGATGCTCTCCGGCGTCATGATGCTGCGCCACCTCAAGGAGACCGACGCGGCCGATCGCATGGAGGGCGCGATCGCCGAGCTCATCGCCGAGGGCAAGTCGGTGACCTACGACATGAAGCCGAACCGCGATGACCCCACCGCGGTCGGGACCTCGGGCGTCGCCGACGCCCTCATCGAGAAGCTGAAGGTGACCGCATGAGTGAGAAGGCTCCGATCCGCGTCGCCGTCACCGGCGCCGCCGGTCAGATCGGCTACAGCATCCTGCCGCGCATCGCCGCCGGCGAGGCCTTCGGCAAGGATCAGCCGGTCATCCTCCAGCTCCTGGAGATCCCGGTGGAGGGCCCGCAGAAGGCCCTCCGCGGTGTCGCCATGGAGCTGGACGACTGCGCCTTCCCGCTTCTGCGCGGCATGATCCTCACGGGTGACCCCCGCGAGGCGTTCGCCGACGCCAACTGGGCCATCCTCGTGGGCTCCAAGCCGCGCGGGCCGGGTATGGAGCGCGCCGACCTCCTGAAGGACAACGGCGCCATCTTCGTGGAGCAGGGCAAGGCCATCGACGAGGTCGCGGCCGACGACGCCCGCGTCGTCGTGGTCGGCAACCCGTGCAACACCAACTGCATGATCGCCGCCGCCCAGGCCAAGCGTCTCCCGGCCGAGCGCTTCACCGCCATGACGCGCCTCGACCAGAACCGCGCCCAGACCCAGCTTGCCCAGAAGGCCGGCGTCCAGGTCACGGACGTCGAGGACATCATCATCTTCGGCAACCACTCGCCGACGATGTTCGCCGACTTCACCAACGCCCGCATCGGCGGCAAGCCGGCGCGCGAGGTCATCAACGACGACGCCTGGCTGGAGAACGAGTTCCTCCCCACCGTCGGCAAGCGTGGCGCGGCCATCATCGAGGCCCGCGGCCTCTCCTCGGCCGCCTCGGCCGCCAACGCCGCCCTCGACCACGTGCGCTCCCTGCACACCCCGTCGGACGAGATCCACTCGATCGCCGTCCGCTCCGACGGCTCCTACGGCTTCGACGAGGGCATCTGGGCCTCCGTCCCCGTGCGCACCACCGCGCCCGGTGAGTACGAGGTCGTCCGCCAGGGTTGGGACCACGACGACTTCGCCAAGAGCAAGGTCGCCATCACCAACCAGGAGCTCGTCGACGAGCGCGAGACGGTTTCCGGCCTGCTCGGATAGCTCGCTGCAAACCTTCCCAGGGCGGAGTCCTCGCAGGGGGCCGTGCGTTCGCACTGTCCCCCTGCTGCGTCCGCCGCCCTGG
>JBIQJW010000013.1:3026-25180 GCA_044507145.1 Actinomycetota bacterium | reverse complement strand
TCCAGGCCGATGCCGTGCTCGCCCGACAGCACGCCGCCCACCGCGACGCAGGCGTGGATGATCTCCTCGCCGGCGGCGCGCACCCGGGCGACCTGCTCGGGGTCGCGCCGGTCGAACGCGATCAGCGGGTGGAGGTTGCCGTCGCCCGCGTGGAAGACGTTCATGATGATGAGCCCGTGGGCGGCCGCGATGGCCTCCACGGTCTCGAGGATCTCCACCAGGCGCGTGCGCGGCACCACGCAGTCGTGCAGATGGTAGTTCGGCGCCACGCGCGCCACGGCCCCGAACGCGCTCTTGCGAGCCTTCCACAGCAGGGCGCGCTCGGCCTCATCGGCCGCCACGCGCACCGTGCGCGCCCCGCCGGCGCGGGCCACATGTTCGATGGCGGCCGACTGCGCCGCCACGCCGGCCGGTGTGCCGTCCACCTCCACCAGCAGCACCGCGGCGGCATCGAGCGGGAGGCCCGCGCCGGTGAAGGCCTCGACGGCCTCGGTCATGGTGCGGTCCATCATCTCCATGGCGGCCGGGATGACCCCGGCTCCCACGATGTCGCGCACCACGGCGCCGGCCTCGCGCACGCTGGCGAAGTCGAGCAGCATCGTGCGCACGGCCGGGGGCGTGCGCATCAGGCGCACCACCGCCTCGGTCACGATCCCCAGCGTCCCCTCGCCGCCCACCACCAGGCCGCGCAGGTCGTAGCCGGGGGCGTCGGGGGCCGGTCCGCCCAGGCGCAGCACCTCGCCGTCGTGCAGCACCACTTCAACCTCCAGGACGTGCTGCGAGGTGACCCCCGATGCCAGGCAGTGCGGCCCGCCGGCGTTGGTGGCGATGTTGCCGCCGATGGAGCACGCCTGCTGGCTGGACGGATCGGGGGCGTAGTGCAGGCCCAGGTGGCGCACGGCCAGCGACAGGTCCAGGTTCAGCACGCCGGGCTGCACGCGGGCGCACGGGGTGTGCGGGTCCACCTCGAGGATCCGGTCCATGCGCGACAGGGAGATGACCACCGCGTCGTCCAGCGGTACGGCGCCGCCGGTCAGGCCGGTCCCCGAACCGCGCGGCACCACCGCCACGCCCAGCCGCGCGGCGAGGCGCATGCACGCCGCGACCTGTGCGGTGTCGCCGGGCAGCACCACCAGCCCGCAGCGCCCCTGCAGAATCGACCCGTCGCGCGCGTAGAGGCGGCGCTCCAGGGGGTCGGTGACCACCCGTTCCTCGCCCAGCAGCGCGGCGAACTCGCCGTGCAGCGGGGCGGTGGTGGTCATGCCGGGACCGGGTCCGCGAGCGCCGCGGCCGCCGCGCGTTCGCCGTTCTCGATCGCCTCGATCACGGCGGCGCCCGGGGCGGCCCAGACGCCGTCGAGGCCGTTGAGCCAATGTGCCGGCGCGGCCATCTGCGCGGCCTGGCGCAGGTCGGGGAGGGGGTAGGCGCGCGGCAGGCGCACCACCTCGACGGCGCGCGGGGTGGCCGCGGGGTCGATCCACCCGAGGGGATCGACCAGGGCCCGGGCACACGCACGGGCCAGCGCGTCGTCGTGGAGCCCCCAGATCGGGTCGCCGGCGTCGGCCTGGCAGTAACACTCCAGCCCGAACAGGGTCCGGTCGCCCGGCACCAGCGCCGGGCTCCAGGTCCCCGGCACGAACGCGCGGGCGAACGGCACGCCGGGGTGGTCCACCTGTACCCACGCCTCGGTGAACGGCTGAGCCGGCGTCACCTCGATGTACACCAGGCACACCGCGCGCATGCGCACGGGGGCGAGCGGCGGCTCCGGGCCGGGATGCGCCATGCGGGCCGCCAGGCCCGCCGGCAGCGCCACCACGATGCGCTCGGCGGCGATGTTCCGGGCCCCGCCGGGCCCGTCCACGGACACTCCGGCGGCGCGGCCGCCCGGCACGTGGATGCGTGTGATGGTGGTGCCCGAGAGGATCCGCGCGCCCTCGGCCCGCGCGGCGTCGGCCATGGCGTCCATGAGCTGCCCGATCCCGTGGGCGGGGAAGTGGAAGCCGTCCGGCGCGGCCTGGTCCTCAAGGAGCCGGCGCGCACGCTCGGCCGGGATGTGCTCCCACGGCACGCCGTCGATCTTCTCCAGGTAGCGCCGCATCGTGGCCTCGGCGAACGCCGGACCCACGCGCCGGCCCAGCTCGCCGCGGGCCGAGCCGTCGCGCGCGCCCGGCTCCGGGCTGCCCGGCGGGAGCTGGTCGAGGTACCGCCCGCGGCGGATCACCCCGTCGTGCAGCGAGCCCACCGGGCGCGGCACCCAGTGCAGGTCGTCGCCCACCAGTTCCCGCAGCCACGCCAGGCGCGCCGCATCGCGCACGAAGGGGATGTGTCCGCCGAGGTCGTACGCCAGCCCGTCGCGGCGGTGGGTGACGCACAGTCCGCCGGGGCGGGGCGGGGCGTCGATCAGCGTGACCGGCGCGCCGGCACGGGCCAGGGCCAGGGTCGCGCCCAGGCCGGCCGGGCCGGCACCCAGCACCACGACGTCGTCTCTCCCGCTCACACGACGGAACGCTGGCGCATCCGGGCGCCGGGGTCAACGCGTGCGAGGGGGCCCGCACCCGGGGACGACCGTCCCGAGGCCCGCGCCGCAACCCTCGGCTATGCTCGCGTGGTTACCGGGTCCGGTGACGCCAGCGTCCCACGACCGGCTCCCGCGACCTCCCAATCCGCCGCACCACCGGTCGCCCGACCCAGGAACCACCACTTGACATTGCGGTACATCGCGATCGTCATCGCCGCCGTGCTCGCCCTGCCCGGGATCGTGATGATCCTGCGCGACGCGCATGCCGCGTACTCGGACGGGAAGGGCGCCGCCGATCGCGGCTGGCACGTGCTGTGGACGGCCATCCCCGTCGCGCTCCTGGTGGTCCTGGTGGCCTTCGCGGTGGTCGCGTGACGACGGGCGCCGTGGCGGCCCGTGAGGCCGGTGGGCTGATGACGCTGGTGGGCGACTACGTCCGTCTGACCAAGCCGCGAGTGATCTCGCTGCTGCTGGTCACGACGGCTGCGGCCATGTTCGTGGCGGCGGGCGGCGTGCCGGACGGGTGGCTCCTGCTGTGGACGATGGTGGGCGGGTACCTGGCCGCCGGCGGGGCCGGAGCCATCAACCACTACCTCGACCGTGACATCGACGGGTACATGGGCCGCACCACCGGCCGCCCCGTCGTGGCCGGTCGCGTGTCGGCCACCGGCGCGCTGGTGTTCGGCTGCTCGCTGGGCGTCCTCAGCGCCGTGGTGCTGGTGGCGTTCGCGAACTGGCTGGCGGCCGTGCTGGCGCTGGTGGGCCTGGTGCTCTACGTCGGGCTCTACACCCTGTGGCTCAAGCGGACCACCTTCCACAACATCGTCATCGGCGGGTCGGCCGGCGCCGTCCCGCCGCTGGTGGGCTGGGCGGCCGTCACCGGCGAGATCGGCCTGCAGGCCTGGATCCTCTTCGCCATCGTCTTCTACTGGACCCCGCCCCACTTCTGGGCGCTGGCGCTCATCCTCAAGCGCGACTACACGGCCGCCGGCGTCCCGATGCTGCCGGTGGTGCGCGGCGACGAGGAGACCAAGCGCCAGGTCTTCTCCTGGTCGCTCGTGATGACCGCCGTGTCGCTGCTGCCGGTCGTGTCCGGCGCCGCCGGGTGGTTCTACCTTGTGAGCGCACTGGTGCTCGGCGGTGTCTTCATCGTGCTGAGCTGGCTGCTGATGCGCGGCACCGGGCTGGCGTGGGCGCGCGCGACCTTCCACTACTCCCTGCTGTACCTGGCGCTGGTGTTCGTGGCGCTCGCCGTCGACGTCGCCTGAGTCCCCACGGATGAGGCGGACGCGGTCACGGCGGGACGGCGGGGATTCCCGCCGGGGCGGGGGCGCGTTCCTCCTCTCGCCGCTGGGCATCGTCTTCACCACGGTCGTGATCGACCTGATCGGCTTCGGGATCGTCCTGCCGATCCTGCCCCTCTGGGCGGAGGAGTTCGGCGCCTCGCCGGTCCAGATCGGCATCATCACCGCCTCGTACGCGGTGATGCAGTTCATCTTCGCGCCGATCCTCGGCCGCATCTCGGACCGGCGCGGGCGCAGGCCGGTGATCCTGGTGGCCCTGGTGGGCACCGTCATCGCGTTCCTGATGATCGGGATCGCCCAGAGCCTGCTGGTGATCTTCCTGGCCCGCGTGCTGCAGGGGGTCGCCGGCGCGTCGTACGCGGCGGCGCAGGCCTACGTGGCCGACGTGACCACGCGCGAGGAACGCGCCCACGGCATGGGGATGATCGGCGCGGCGTTCGGTCTGGGGTTCCTCCTCGGGCCGGCGCTCGGCGCCCTGTTCGCCCTGATCGACATGCGCGCGCCGTTCTTCGTGGCGGCGGCACTTGCGCTCGCGAACCTGGTGGTCGCGTACCGGCGCCTGCCGGAATCGCGGGTGGCCGGCGCCCCGGTGGAGTCCCGCGGTGGGTGGGCACTGCTGCGTCGCTCCCTCGCCAGCCGCCGGCTGGCCCCGCTCATGTGGCTCACGTTCCTGGCGAACTTCGCCTTCGTCGCCATGGAGTCGACCTTCGCGCTCTTCGGCGAGCGGCGCCTGGACTACGGGATGGTGGGCATGGGCCTGCTGTTCGCGTACATCGGCCTGCTGGCCGCCTTCTCCCAGGGCTATCTGGTGCGGCGCATCGTGCCGCGCATGGGCGAGGGGCCGGTGCTGACGGTGGGCCTCATCGGCACCGCGGCCGGCCTGTGGCTCATGGCGGTCTCCCACAACCTCCCGCTGCTGCTGGTGGCCCTCGCGATCCTGGCCGTCGCCTCGGGCCTGGTGTTCTCCGCCACCTCGGCGCTCATCTCACTGGGCAGCGCCGACGACGAGCAGGGTGCCGTGATGGGCCTGGCGGCATCGGTGGCCAGCGCCGCCCGTATCGCCGCCCCGCTGGTCGCCGGCGTGCTGTTCCAGCACATCGACCCGGCGGCGCCCCTGGTGATCGGCGGCGCACTCTTCGCGGTCTGCGTGGCGGGCGCCCTCTGGAGCACGTCCCGCTCCGCCGTCCCGGCGTCCTGACCGCGCCCATCACTCGGTTTTCCCGAAGGTCGGCGCCGATCCGCCCCCTGACAGCCCCCAAGGGACACCCGGCCCAGCGCCCGGGCCCGGTAGGCCCCGGGAGGGACTGGTAGGTTCCTCCACGTGCGGAAATACCCTCATCTCCTCCCCCTCTTGGCGATCGCCATCGTCGTCGGTGGCGCAACCATCGCCGTCGCCCTGCTCATCGACTGGTTGCCCGAGGGCGCCGCGGAGCAGGCCGACCGGGTCGACACCCTCATGTGGTTCCTGATCTGGTGCTCGATCGTCATCTTCACCGGTGTCATCACCGTGCTCGTGTACTCCGTCTGGCGCTTCCGGGCCAAGCCCGGCGACGAGAGCGACGGGCCGCCGATGCACGGACACACCAAGCTCGAGGTCATCTGGACCATCCTCCCGACGCTGCTGCTGGCGGTCGTCGCGGTGTGGGCCTACCTCGTCCTCACCGACAACGAGGCGCTCGCCGACGACCGCCTCGAGGTGCAGGTCACGGCCGAGCAGTTCGCCTGGACGTTCACCTACCCCGAGGCCGGGATCGCGACCGGTGATCTCCGGGTCCCGGTGGACCGCCAGGTGCGGCTCAAGATGCGCTCCAAGGACGTCATCCACGACTTCTATGTGACGGAGTTCCGCGTCAAGCAGGACATCGTCCCGGGCATCACGACCTACCTCACGTTCAACCCGACCAAGACGGGGACCTATCAGGTCATCTGCGCCGAGCTCTGTGGCGTGGGCCACGGTGTCATGCGTGCGCGGGTGATCGTGATGGAGCCCGGCGAGTACGCGCGCTGGATCGAGAACTCCAAGCGCACCGTCGAGGCCCGCACGCAGGCTGCGTCCGCGCCCGCCGCCGACGCGCCCGCCGATCCCGACCAGAACCAGCCGTAGGGGGGACTGAAGAACTATGGCCACCTACGCTCCGACGCACTCGCACCCGGCGCACCACCACCATCACCTGGACGACCGCCCGCTCTCCTACTGGTGGAAGCGCGCGTTCGTCTACACGACGGTGTTCATCGGCGCCGCCTTCGCGATCGTCTGGTTCCTGCGCAGCGTCTTCGGACTGACTCCCACGTGGGAGCCGCAGGTCTACTACGCCGTCGCCGCCTCGCTCGGCAGCATCGGTTTCGTCTTCGGCATCGGCTGCTTCGACTACTGGGGCCGCTGGATCCTGGGCCGGAAGGTCGACCCCGAGGACCACTCCTTCCACGGCGCATATAGCTGGAAGGACTACTTCAAGGTCAACACCGACCACAAGGTGATCGGCATCCAGTACCTGGTTGCCATCCTCTTCTTCCTGTTGGTCGGTGGGGCGTTTGCGCTTGCGCTCCGGGCCGAGCTGGCCACCGCCGGCGAGACCCTGGGCGACGGGCAGGCCTTCAACGGCCTGTTCAGCGTGCACGCCACGATCATGATCTTCCTGTTCGTGATCCCCGCGTTCGCCGCGCTGGTGAACTACGTCCTGCCGATCATGATCGGCGCCAAGGACATGGCGTTCCCGCGCATGAACGCGCTGTCGTTCTGGCTGCTGCTCCCCGGTGGCGTCATGCTCGCCATCAGCCCCGCATTCGGCGCCTTCGCCGCCGGCTGGACGGCCTACACGCCGCTCGCCAGCCAGGGTGGCACCGGGCAGACGCTCTTCAACGTGGGCGTCCAGATGGTCGGCGCCAGCTCGATCATGTCGGCGATCAACATCCTGGTCACCGTCTTCACGATGCGGGCGCCCGGCATGACCGTGTGGCGCATGCCGCTGCTGGTGTGGGGCTCGGCGACCCAGTCGGCCCTGGTCGTGTTCGGCACGCCCTTCATCGCCGGCTCGCAGTTCCTCACGATGTTCGACCGGATCATGGGCACGCACTTCTTCGATGCCGCCCAGGGCGGAGACGTGATCATGTATCAGCACGTCTTCTGGTTCTATTCCCACCCGGCCGTCTACATCATGATCCTGCCCGGATTCGGGATCATCAGCGAGGTCATCGCGACGTTCTCGCGTAAGCCGATCTTCGGCTACCGCGCCATCGCGTTCTCGACCGTCGCCATCGCGGTCCTCGGATTCGGCGTGTGGGCGCACCACATGTTCGTCAGCGGCATGGCGGCTTGGCTGCGCGTGCCCATGATGATCACCACGATCATCATCGCGGTGCCGACCGGCGTGAAGATCTTCGGCTGGCTCGGGACCATGTGGCGCGGCAAGATCCACCTGAAGACGCCGATGCTCTATGCGGTCGGATTCATCTCGGTGTTCGTGATCGGTGGTCTCTCCGGGGTCATCCTCGGGACGATCCCCACCGACATCCAGGTGACCGACACCTACTTCATCGTCGCCCACATCCACTACGTGTTCGTCGCGGGCTCGCTGCTCACGATCTTCGCCGGGATCTTCTACTGGTACCCGAAGATGACGGGGCGGATGTACAACGAGCGCCTCGGTGTGTGGAGCTTCTGGCTCATGTACATCGGCCTGAACGCCACGTTCCTGCCGATGCACTGGCTGGGCCTGCACGGCATGCCGCGTCGCGTCGCCACGTACGACGAGCGCTTCGAGCCGCTGAACATCTTCATCAGCGCCGCGTCGCTCCTGATGGGCATCGCGACCCTCCTGGTGATCTACAACCTGATCATCTCCCTGAAGAAGGGCGACAAGGCTCCGTGGAACCCCTGGCGGGCCCGGTCGCTGGAGTGGCTGGTGTCGTCGCCGCCGTCGGTGTTCAACTTCGACGCCCCGCCGCAGGTGGTGGGTGGCCCGTACCAGTTCGGCATCCCGGGTGCGCGCCACGCCGTGGTGTTCGCCCCCGAGGAGGTCGGCGGTGGTGAGTCCACGGAGGTGCCCAACCGCACCATCCTGGTCATCGCCAACCAGACCGCCGCGTCGCAGCCCCTCATCGATGAGGTGCGCCGGCGTGCACAGGAGGGCTACTGGCGGTTCACGTTCGCCTGCCCGGTGGAGGGCGGCGACCGCCGCGCCACCGAGCGGCGCCTGGCGCTCACGCTGTCGGTCCTCGCCGACGACGGCATCGACGCCAGCGGCACGGTGGTGGACGGCGACCCGTTCCACGCCGCCTCGACGGTCATCGCCGAGGAGGACATCCAGGAGATCCTCCTGGTCACCTTCCCGACCGGTGAGTCGCGCTGGATGGACGACGACCTGGTCGACCGTCTGCGCAAGGTCACGGGCCTGGGCCTCAGCCGTGTGGTCGTGCGTCCCGAGGAGGCCGTGCGCCCCCTCACCGCGCGGGGCATCGAGCGCGTCGCGGTCCTCGCCGACCGTGCGCTCGGCACGCCCGCGATCAGCGATCTGATCGTCGGCCGCGCCGAGACCCCGCTCACCGCGGTGGTCATGGCACCGTTGGATCTCGACGGTCCCGGTTGGACCGATGAGGCCGGCGAGCGCCGCGACGCCACCACCGCCCGCGTGCAGGACACCCTCGCCGACCTCGGTCGCCAGGGCGTCAACGCCCGCGGTGAGGTGCTGGACGGCGGCGTCACCGACGCGGTCAAGGTCGCCCTGCGCGAGTACCGCGCCACGAGCATCGTGCTCGCGGTCGCCCCGGGCGGTCCGCTGGACAGCGACGACGCGTTCGCCGCTGCGCAGGCCGCCGCCGGCAAGGTGCCGGTGGAGCGGGTGGTCGTCGACGCGGAGGCCCCCGCGGCCCCGTCCGGGAGCTGAGCCGATGTCGACCGCTGAAACGACCGTGAACGTCCCGACGGCGGCCCCGCCGCCGTCGCGGGGCAGCCAGCTCAGCATGGGAATGCTGGCGATCATGCTGTTCATCGGCTCCGAGGTGATGCTCTTCGGGTCCCTCTTCGCCGCGTACTTCTTCATCCGCTTCAACGTCGCGGAGGAGTGGCCGCCGCTGGACGCCGCCGGCGATCCGTTCACGCTCCCGGTGCTGCTCACCGGTGTGAACACCGCCATCCTGGTGGCATCCAGCTTCACGCTGCACTGGGCCGAGCACCGGCTCAAGCACTACAACGACCGCAAGTCTCTGGAGCGCGGGCTGCTGGTCACCCTGATGCTGGGTGGCACGTTCCTGATCATCCAGATCAACGAGTACGTGCACCTCGGCTTCACGCCGCAGGACCACGCGTTCACGTCGGCCTTCTACACCCTCACCGGGTTCCACGGCCTGCACGTGTTCGTCGGCTTCACTCTGCTGCTCTTCTGCTTCATCCGTGTCAAGCGAGCACACGACTTCTCCTCCCAGTGGGCGACCCCCCTGGGGGCGGCGAGCCTGTACTGGCACTTCGTCGACGTCGTGTGGGTCCTCCTCTTCGTCCTGGTCTACCTCATATGAGCTCTCGTCTTCGGAAGGGGCGCGTGCTGGTCGCCGCGCTGGGTATCGGTGCGGTTGCACTCGGCTTCGCCGCCTGCGGCGGGGAGAGCGAGAGCGCCGACCTCGAGGCCGGGAAGACGGCGTTCCAGGCGTGTGGCGCGTGCCACACCCTGGCCGACGCCGGTACCACCGGCAGCGAGACCGGCGGTGAGAACGCCGGGCCGGACCTGGACGACGCCTTCCGCGCATCCCGCGAGGTGGGCATCGACCCGGATCAGTTCAAGGGTGTGGTGCGGCACTGGATCGAGTACGCCCAGCCGCCGATGCCGCGCAACATGGTCGAGGGCCAGGAGGCCGACAACGTGGCGGCGTACGTCGCCTCGGTCGCCGGCACCTCGCCCGACAGTGACGTGCGTGCCGCAGCACCCGAGCCTCCCGAGGCCCCGGTGCCGGACCGCCAGGAGTTGGACTGATCACCGGCGGGCGCCCCTCGGTATGAGCGGTCGCCTGGAAGGTGTGCGCGCCCTGGTCACCGGTGCGTCCCGCGGGATGGGGCGCGCGGTGGCCGGGGCGTTCGTCGCTGAGGGGGCGCGCGTGATCGTGACCGCGCGGCGTCTCGACCACCTCGGTCGACACGGGGACCAGGTGCGGGCCCTCGCGCTGGACCTGGCAGAGGCCGCGTCGGTCGACCGGGCCGCCGACGCCGCACTGCGTGTGTGGGACGGACTCGACGTGCTGGTGAACAACGCCGGCCTGCTCGGCGAACGTGCGTCGCTGGCCGCGTATCCCACCGAGACGTGGGAGCGGGTGATGGCGGTGAACGTGTCCGGAACGCTGCGCCTGACCCAACGGATCCTCCCGGGCCTGGCCGACGGCGGCGCGATCATCAACGTCACATCGGGCGCCGCCGGCCGCGCGGGGTGGGGTGCCTACAGCGTGTCCAAGCTGGCGCTGGACGGCATCACCGGCATGCTGCGCGCAGAGTTGGCGGACCGGCGGATCCGGTGCGTGGGGATCAATCCCGGTCCCGCGCGCACGCGCATGCGCGCCGCCGCATACCCTCAGGAGGACCCGGCCACGGTTCCGGATCCCGCGGATCTGGTGGCGCCCTTCGTGGCCGTGGCCGCCGGTGCCGACCCGGGCGCCCACGTGGAAGCCGCGCGATGGACGCCGTGAGCGCGTCGCGTGCTCTTCCGCAGATGGTCGCGGTGCACGAGTGGCGCGAGGTGGAGATCGAGCCCGTCGACGAGCCGCTCGTTCCGATCGCGGACATCGGCCCGCGGGTGCACGATGTGCCGCGGTACCACCGTCAGGGATTGCCCGGGGCGCTCGAGCACGGGTGGATACGCCAGGGGGTCGCGGAGCGACTGGAGCGCGTCGCGGCATCGCTGCCCGACGGGATGACACTGGTGGTGTGGGACGGGTACCGCCCCATCGAGACCCAGGCGGCCCTGTTCGCCACCTACCTGGATGAGCTCACCGCCGTGCACCCGGAGTGGCCGGCCGACGCGCTCGAGGAGGCCGCGGCCCGCTATGTGACCCCGCCCTCGCGCTCGCGCCTGGCGCCACCGCCGCACCTCACCGGCGGGGCGGTGGACCTGACCCTGGGCGACGCGGATGGGACGCCCCTGGACCTGGGCACCGACTTCGACGCGTTCGTGCCGGAGGCCGGCGCCCGGGCGCTCGAGGACGTCCCGGGGCCCGCGCGTGACCACCGCCGGCTCCTGTACTGGGCCATGGCGGCGCAGGGCTTCACCGCCTACGCGGAGGAGTGGTGGCACTTCGACCACGGCGACCAGTTCTGGGGGCTGGTGACCGGGCGCCCGGCCCGGTACGCCGGGGCCGAGCGACCCGGATAGGTGATGCGGATGCGGCCCGTGCCGGACGCGCGCCGGTAACATCGCCGCCGTGACGACCACCTCCGGGGTGCAGCCCGCGGCGGGTCTCGGACTGGTGCCCGCCCTGCTCGGCCTGGTCCGCTTCGCCCACACGATCTTCGCGTTGCCCTTCGCGGCGGCCGCGGCCCTGATGGCCGAGATGGCGATGCCGCCGGCGGCCACGGCGCTGTGGATCCTGGTGGCGATGGTGGGGGCCCGCAGCCTCGCCATGGCGCTCAACCGGCTGATCGACGCGGACATCGACGCCGCGAACCCCCGCACGGCCGGCCGGGAACTGCCCTCGGGCCGTCTGCGGCGGGGGCAGGTGGTGGCCTTCAGCGCCATCAGCCTGGCCGTATTGCTGCTCGCGGTCTCTCAGCTCCCGCGCGAGACATGGGTGCTGTGGCCGGTGCCGGTGGCCGCGTTCGTCCTCTACCCGCTGGCCAAGCGCGTGACCTGGGCCTGCCACCTCGTGCTGGGGCTCACCATCGGGCTGGCACCCATGGGGGCCTGGATCGCCGTGACCGGCGAGCTGCCCCTGGCCCCGGTGCTGATGGGCCTGGGCGTGGCGGCCTGGATCGCCGGCTTCGACGTCATCTACGCCCTCCTCGATATCGATTTCGACCGCGCCCACGGCGTCCACTCCATCCCGGCGCGGTTCGGCGAGGCGGGCGCGCTGTGGATCACCCGCGCCCTGCACCTGGCGGCGATCGCGCTGCTGGCCGGCGCCGGCATCGCCGCCGACGCCGGATGGGCCTACTTCGTCGGCGTCGCGATCTGCGGTGCGGTGCTGCTGGTGGAGAACGCCATCGTCCGCCCGGGCGATACCGGGCGCATCCAGGCGGCCTTCGGGCAGGCCAACATGCTGCTGGCCATCGTCTATTTCGCCTTCGTGGTGCTGGACGTGGCGCTCGCGTGACGCTGCTGCGGGGGACCGCCCTGGTGAAGCGCTACGGCGAGCGCGCGGCCGTCGCCGGTGTCGACGTCGATCTCGCGGCGGGTGAGTCGCTGGTGGTGCTGGGCCCCAACGGGGCCGGCAAGAGCACCCTGCTGCGCATGGCCGCCACCCTGTTGCGTCCCGACGCCGGTGAGCTGGAGGTGTGCGGGCACCGCTGCCCCGACGACGCCGCCCGGGCCCGTCCCCGCGTCGGCCTCCTGAGCCACGAGCCGCAGGTGTACCTCGACCTCTCCGCGCAGCAGAACCTGGAGTTCTTCGCGCGCATGCACGGGCTGCCCGGCCCGCGGGACCTCGCGCTGGACGGTCTGGAACGCGTGGACCTGCTGTCGCGGGCGCACGACTCCGTCCGGACCTTCAGCCGCGGGATGGCCCAACGGCTCGGTCTGGCCCGTGTGCTGATGCACGATCCGGATCTGCTGCTGCTGGACGAGCCGCACGCCGGCCTGGACGCCCCCGGCGCGGCGCTGCTGGACGCGGCGCTGGCGCAGCGGCGCACCGGGCGGGCCGTGCTGCTGGTGACCCACGACGTGGAACACGGCCTGCGCCTGGCCGACCGCGTGATGGTGATGCGCCGCGGCCGCTGCGTCCTGGCCGAACCGGTGGCCGGGGATCCGGCGGCGTTCCGCCGGCGCTACGAGGCGCTGATCGCATGACCCGCGCACCCCGCCGCGCACCCTCGGGCCGGCGTCAGTTCACGGCGCTGGTGGGCAAGGACCTGCGCCTGGAGCTGCGGACGCGGCAGACGATCGTGGCGATGCTGCTGTTCTCGGCGCTTCTGATGCTGCTGTTCCAGTTCGGCTTCGGGTCGCGTGTCTCGGACCTGAACACCCCCGACGGGCTGCCGGCGCAGGTCGCCAACATCACCCCCTTCTCCGGGGGCATCCTGTGGGCCACCATGGCCCTCACCGCCGTCCTCGCGGTGGGGCGCGCCTGGGTGCCCGAGCGTGAGCAGCGCGTCCTCGACGCCCTCCTCACCGCGCCGGTGTCCCGGTCGGTGCTGATGGCCGCGAAGGCCGTCTCGCTCTACCTCCATCTGCTCGCCGTCGAGCTGGTGGTGGTGCCGATGACCTGGCTCTTCTTCGTCCGCGACGCCGAGCCGCTGGCGCTGCTGCTGATCGCCGGCGTCTGCCTGCTGGCGAACGTGGCGATCGCGGTGCTGGGCTCGATGGTGTCGGCCCTGGCGCTGTTCTCACGCGCCCGCGAGCTTCTGGTGCCGGTGCTGTTCCTGCCCTCGCTGGTGCCGGTGATCATCGCGGCCGCCGGTGCGACGCACGCGGCCACACAAGGGACGATCGGCCTGGCCGAATACCGCGGATACAGCCTGTTTTTGGGGGTGTATGCACTAGTCTTCTGCCTTGTGGCGTACGCGATCTATGACCATGTCTTCGACGACTGACGCGCCCTCGGGGCGCCTCATCGCGGTCACCGCGGGGCTCGCGGGGATCCTCCTCGCGGTGTCGCTGGTGGGCATCTTCGTCATCGCCCCCGAAGACGCCGATCAGGGCCTGATCCAGAAGATCTTCTACTTCCACGTGGCCGTGGCGATCACGTCGCTGGTGGCGTTCCTGGTGGCCGCGGTGTACGCGATCCTGTACCTGCGCACCCGGGACGAGCGCCACGACGACGTGTCCTGCATCTCCATCGGCATCGGCCTGGTCATGTCGGTGCTGGTCGTCATCAGCGGGTCGATCTGGGCCAAGGCGTCGTGGGGGACCTACTGGGTGTGGGACGACCCGCGCCTGGTCACCTTCCTGATCGTGCTGCTGCTCTATGCGGCGTACTTCGTGCTGCGCAGTTCTCTGGAGGGCGAGCGGCGCCTGCGCTACTCGGCCATCTACGCGCTCATCGCATTCGCCTCGGTGCCGCTGTCGTTCTACTCGGTGCGCATCGCCCGCTCGTTCGTGCACCCCATCGTCTTCACCCAGTCGGGCGCGAACATGCCCAACTCGATGCTGGGCTGGTTCGTCGTGAGCCAGATCGCGTTCCTCGTGCTGTTCCTCGCGATCCTGCAGATCGAGTTGGTGCAGCGGCGCGGCGAGCGCAAACTGCGTAAGCTCAAGCTTCAGTTGGAGGGCGACTGATGTCCGGCGAGGTCGAGTACGTGGTCTCCGCCTACGGCGTGATGGGTTTCGCGCTCGTCGTGTACATCATCGTGGCCGCGATGAAGCGCGCCCGCCTCTCCCGCGAGTCGGAACTGTTGGCACGTCTGCAGCGGCAGCGTCAGGATGGCGCGGGGGGCTCGGCCGGAGACGTGGCCGCAACCAACTTGGAATCGGTGGATTCATGAGCGATCAGCAGCACCCGTCCCGGATGTCCACGCGGGAGGCGCGCCGATGAGCGGTAACCGTGTCGCACCAAGCCTGCCGCCCGGTCCCGGGAAGGTCTTCTACCCCATGTTCGTGGACATCGAGGGTCGGCGTGTCCTCGTGGTCGGCGGGGGCCCGGTGGCCACGGAGAAGGTGGGCAAGCTCCTGGACCACGGCGCCGCGGTGCGCCTGGTGTCGCTGGATGTCACCCCCGAGCTGCGCGAACTGATCGACGCCGGGCGCATCCTGGAGTACCACGAGCGTGCCTACGAGCCGTCGGACCTCGAGGGCTGCTTCCTGGTGATCGCGGCGACCAACCTCGACGCGGTGAACCGGATGGTGTGGCAGGACGCCGAAGCGTTGAACCTGCTGTGCAACGTCGTCGACGTCCCGCCGATGTGCAACTTCATCGTCCCGTCCATCGTGCGACGTGGCGAGCTGGCGCTGGCGGTCTCCACCGGTGGTGCCAGCCCGGTGGTGGCCAAGCACATCCGCCAGCAGCTCGAGGAGGCCTACGGCGACGAGTGGGCCGCGCTGGTCTCCCTGTTGCGCGACGTGCGCGAGGAGCTGAAGGTGCGGTACCTCGACATGCCCAGCCGGCGTGACGCGGTGGAGCGGCTGATGGCGACCGACGTCGTGCAGCGACTGGCGGACGGGGACACCGAGGGTGCGCGGGCGCTGGCCGTGCGCGTGCTCGAGATCAGTGGTGAGGTCCCCGCATGAACCTCCTCGTGCTGGGCCTGTCGCACAAGACCGCGCCGGTGGCTCAGCGCGAGAAGGCGACGATGTCCGACGTCGCCGCGCGTCAGGTTCTGCGCGACCTGCAGGAGCGCCCGCAGATCGGCGAGGTGGTGGCCCTGTCCACCTGCAACCGCACCGAGCTGTACATCGCGACCCCCACGCCGGCCGATGCGGAACCGATCCTGGCCGACGCGATCGTGAGCCGCACGAACATCTCCGCCGGCGAGCTCGCCTGCGCCCAGTACATCCTGCGCGACGAGCGGGCCGCGGCCCAGCTCTTCCGCGTGACGTCCAGCCTCGATTCGATGGTGCTGGGCGAGAGCGAGATCCAGGGCCAGGTGCGCACGGCGTGGGAGCGCGCCGGGGAGGAGGGCACCGTCGGCCCGATCCTCAACCGCCTGTTCCGCCAGGCTCTCGAGGTGGGCAAGCGCGTGCGCAGCTGCACCCGCATCGCCACCGGATCCGCGTCGGTCCCGTCGGTCGCCGTCGACCTGGCCGAGGAGGTCCTCGACGACGTGCCCGGGCGGCGCGTCCTCGTCATCGGCGCCGGCCAGATGGCGGAACTCACCACGCAGGCGCTGGTGCGGCACGGTGTGCGCACCGTGGTGGTGGCCAACCGCACCGTCGGTACCGCGTGCGAGCTCGCGGGACGGTTCGGCGGCCGCGGCGTGGGCTTCGATGCCCTGCACACCGAGCTGGCCGACGCCGACATCGTGATCTCGTCCACCGACGCCCCCCACGCCATCCTGGGTCCCGACGAGCTGGGCCCGGTCATGGCCGCGCGCAGCGGGCGCCCCATGGTCGTGATCGACATCTCGGTGCCGCGCGACGTCGACCCGGCGGCCGGAGCCATCGAGGGGCTGGCGCTGTTCGACATCGACGACCTCGAGCGCGTGGTGGAGACCAACCTCAACGGGCGTCGCCTCGAGGCCGAGCGCGGTGAGGACCTGGTGGTGGATGCGGTCAACGGGTTCGTCGCCTGGCGGCGCGGGATGATGGCCGCGCCGGCCATCATGACCATGCGCCACCAGGCCGAGCGGATGCGCCGCGCCGAGCTGGAGCGGTTCGAGAGCCAGTGGGAGTCGCTCTCTCCAGCCGACCGCGAGCGCGTCGAGGCGCTCACGCACGGGATCGTCAACAAGCTGCTCCACGGGCCGACCGTGTGGATGCGCGAGGCCGCCGAGGCCGGCGACGAGGACGCGCTGCGCAGCATCGCCACGATGAACGACCTCCTGGGGCTGTCGGAGGCGAGGATCGACTCCTAACCGGGTCGCCGCCATCCGCCTCGTCATCGCCACGCGCAGGTCGCCGCTTGCGCTCACACAGACCGGTCTGATCGCCTCCGCCCTGCGGGCGGCCGGCCACACCGTGGAGACCCTGGAGCTGGTGACCACCGGCGACCGCTGGAGCGCCGCGGGGGGCGGTCCGGCCCCCACCCGCGGGCTGTTCGTCAAGGAGCTGGAGCAGGCGCTGCTGGACGGGCGCGCGGATCTCGCGGTGCACTCGGCCAAGGATCTCCCGGCCGACCTCCCGGAGGGCCTGGGGGTGGTGGCCGCGCCGACGCGCGAGGATCCCCGCGATGTGCTGGTGGGCGCACGCGGAGGTCTGGACGCCCTGCCGGAGGGTGCCCGGGTGGGCACCGGATCGCCGCGGCGCACCGCGCAGCTCCTGGCGGCACGCCCCGACCTCCAGGTGGTGCCCGTGCGCGGCAACGTCGGCACGCGCCTGTCGCGCATCGGGGACGAGGTGGACGCGCTGGTGCTCGCCGCCGCCGGCCTCAGCCGCCTGGGGATCACGCGCGAGGACGTCAGCCCGTTCGACCCCGAGGTGTGCACGCCGGCGCCCGGTCAGGGGCTGCTGGCCATCGAGACGCGGCTGGAGGGCGACGCCGCGCGCGCGTGCGCCGCGCTGGACGACCCCGTGGCGCACGCCTGCCTGCGTGCCGAGCGGCGCCTGCTGGCCGCCCTGGGCGGGGGCTGCATGGCCCCGGTGGGGGGTCTCGCGACGCCGGGTGCGCCGGGCGAGCTGGACCTGCTGGCGTTCGCGGGTTCGGAGGACGGGTCCGTCGCGGCCCGCGCCCGGGCGCGCGGGCCCATCGAGGAGCCCGAGGCCCTGGCGGACCTGGTGGCGCGACAACTGGCGGAGGTACGCGGGTGAGCGGATTCGTGCATCTGGTCGGCGCCGGCCCCGGCGATCCCGGGCTCCTGACCGTCGCCGGGCGCGACGCCCTGGAACGGGCGGATGTGGTGGTGCATGACCGGCTGGGCACCGCGGCGCTGCTGCACCACTGCCGTCCCGATGCGGTGCTCATCAACGCCGGCAAGGCCCCCGGGGACGTGGCCATGACCCAGGACGAGATCAACGCGTGTCTGGTGGAGCACGCCGCCGCCGGCCGCCGCGTGGTGCGGCTGAAGGGCGGGGACCCGTTCGTGTTCGGCCGCGGCGGCGAGGAGGCCGAGGCGCTCGCGCAGCGCGGCCTGGCCTACGAGGTGGTGCCCGGCATCACCAGCGCCATCGCGGCACCCGCCTACGCCGGCATCCCGGTGACCCACCGCGGTGTGGCCACGTCCTTCACGGTCGTGACCGGCCACGAGGATCCCACCAAGCCGTCCGAGCAGACCGACTGGGCGGCCCTCGCGGCCGTTCCGGGGACGCTGGTGATCCTGATGGGCATGGGCCGCCTGGCGCTCATCACCGAGCGTCTGATCGCGGGGGGCCGCGCGCCCGATCAGCCCGCTGCGGCCGTGCAGTGGGGCACCACGCCCCGCCAACGCCGCGTGGTGTCGACGTTGGCCAAGCTGCCGGGTGCAGTTGCGGAGGCCGGGCTGGGCTCGCCGGCCGTCGTGGTGGTGGGGCCCGTTGCCGGCCTGGCGCCCACCATCGGGTGGATCGAGCGGCGCCCGCTGCTGGGGCGGCGTGTGGTGGTCACGCGCTCACGGGCGCAGGCCAGCGCTCTGAGCGACCGCGTCCGGGCGCTGGGCGCCGAGGTGGTGGAGCTGCCCACCATCGAGATCCGCGCCCTGCCCGAGACGGCCGACGATGCGGCGCTGCTCGACGGCGTGGGTGACCGCGACTACCTGGTGCTCACGAGCGTGAACGGCGTGGACGCCTTCTTCGCGCGCCTGGCCGCGCATGGGCGCGACGCGCGCGCCCTGTCGCCCCGGACCACGGTGGTGGCCATCGGGCCGGCGACGGCCGAGCGCCTCGCCGAACACGGCGTGCGGGCGGACCTGGTGCCCGAGCGCTTCGTGGCGGAGGGGATCCTGGAATCCCTGCAGGAGGCGGCGCTGGAGGGCGCATCGGTGCTGGTGGCCCGCGCCCGTGGCTCGCGTGCGGCGTTGGTCGAGGGGCTGCGCGGGCGCGGCGCCCTGGTGGATGAGCTGCTCCTGTACGAGGCCGTCGCGCAGCAGGCCGGCCCGGAGCTGGTGGAGGCGGCCCTGTCGGCGGACGCGGTCACGTTCACGGCCTCGTCCACGGTCGCCGCGTTCATGGCCCTGCTGGACGACGACGCACGCGCCCGGCTGGCCGACGCCGGCCCTGCGGTGGTCTCCATCGGCCCGATCACCAGTGAGACCGCGCGCGCGGCGGGCCTGAGCGTGGCGGCCGAGGCGCCCGAGCACACCATCCCCGGGCTGGTCGACGTGCTCGCGCAGACGCTGAGTCGCTGAGCCGCACGGCGCCGCGCGCCGGGAGGGCGAACCCATACGGCGTACGGCTCCGCCCGTGGGCCAAGGAAGCGCGCGGGGACCGACCGTAGGTTGATCGTGCGACACGCCACCGGCACCACCGGTGGCGCGCACCATCCGGGCCCAGGGCCCCCGGTGTCCCGCGCTCCCCCGCGGGTCGGCGCCGGGCGCCACCGACGCCGCCGTCGCCGGCGGGGCCCGCCCCTGCCACGAAACCGCGTCGGAGGAGTCGTCTTGCCCAGGTTCTCCCGTCCGAACCGCCGCTCCCGTGTCATGCGTGCCCGGCTCGGCCCGGCGGTCGTCGCCGGTGTCGCCGCCGCCCTCGCCGTGGCCGGCACCGCGTCGGCCTACAACGCCGTCCCCGCCGCCAACGGCGACCGCTGGGGCGTGCACGACGCCCACATGCCCGGTCTGGATACCGGCTCGATCCGGGACACGTCGGTCTCCGGGGCCCTGCGCGGCTTCGGCGGCATCCAGGTGCGCGTGACCGGAGGGCTCGCCGGCGACCCGTCTCTGCGCCTCAACGGCCACCTGATGCGCGGCTTCGGCCTGCGCTACGACGGGCACAGCACCTTCCGCACCACCACCGCCGTGAACCTCGGCGGCGTCCTCATCGAGCGGACCATCCACATCGAGCGCACGGCCAACTGGGCCCGCTGGTTCGATGCGTTCACCAACACCACCGGCCGGCCCGTCACCGTCGAGGTCGTGTTCGGCGGCGCCACCGGGTACGACACCGGCACCAACGCCAGCCGCGTCGTCGAGACATCCGACGGTGACCCGCTGATCGAACCCGGGGACACGTGGTCGCTGGTGGCCTCGCAGGTCGCCGCCCAGGGCGGCCGCAGCGCCCAGGGCCCCTCCGGGGTGGTGATCGGCGAGGCGAGCGGCGGCCTGCTCTCGGCCACCAACTGGCTCCACCGCGCATTCGACAACCCGGTGGCCACCACGGGTCACGACGCCAACTTCCAGGGCTACTCCAACCGCCTCACGCTGCAGCCGGGCGAGACGCGGTCGCTGGCGCACTTCGTCGCGATCGGCCTGCGCGAGGCGACCGCGGGCGACGCCGGCACCCAGGTGGCGCTGGTGAAGGCCCAGCTTCAGGCCCTGGCCGCCGACCCGGACTTCACGGGGCTCACGGTGCCCCAGATCTGCAGCCTCGACAACTGGGACGCCTCGGGCGTCGGCTGTGCCGGCATCACGCCCCAGGAGCCGGAGGCGACGCCGAACATCAGCCCGCCCACCACCGTCTCGCGCTACGACGTGGTCGGCAAGACGATCACCCGGATGCAGGCGGACATGGAAGCCGGGCGCACCACCTCGCAGGAGATCACCCGGGCCTATCTCGACCGAATCGCCGCCTACGACACCGGTCAGTTCGGCTTCCACTCCTTCACGTACGTGGCGAAGGACGCGATGGCCCAGGCGAAACGGGCCGACGAACGGCGCGCCGCCGGAGAGACCGGGGACCTGCTGGGCATCCCCGTGGCGCCCAAGGACCTCTACGACACCAAGGACATGCCCACCACGAATGGGTCGTGGGCGTTCGAGGGCTTCATGGCCGACGAGGACGCCTTCCAGGTGGCGCGCCTGCGCGACGCCGGCGCGGTGATCCTGGGCAAGGCGACCATGGCCGAGTACGCCAACTCGGGGCACTACAGCGAGAGCGCCTGGGGACAGGTGTGGAACGCCTACAACCCCTCCAAGTCATCGATCGGATCGTCCGGTGGCTCGGCGGTGGCGACGGCGCTCAGCCTCACCGGCTTCGCGCTGGGCAGCCAGACCGGCGACTCCCTCTGGGGGCCGTCCAGCGCGGCCAGCCTGGTGTCGCTGCGCGGTACCGACGGGATGCAGAGCCTGTCCGGTGTCATGCCGCTCACATGGCTCAACGACTACGCCGGGGCCATCACCCGGTCGATCCCCGACCTCGCCCGGGTGCTGAACGTGGTCACCGGCACCGATCCGGACGATCCGCTCACCGCGGACGCCGACGCCCACCGCCCCGCGGACTGGAAGACCACGCTCGACCCGGACGCGCTGCGCGGGAAGGTCATCGGCTACATCCCGGAGCGCTTCGTCGATCCGTTCGGCACCACGGGGACGTCGGAGGCGATGCTGGACGCGCTGCGGTACTTCGAGGCGGCCGGAGCGACGCTCAAGCCGATCTCGGCCGAGCCCGCGGCGCCGCCGTCCCCCGCCGGCACGGACCGCAACTACCACGGGTGGCTGGAGTGGCTCGACGCGCACCCCGAGGCGCCGTACAGCGACCCGGTCGAGATCATCACCTCCCAGAAGCGGCTGCCGTACAGCCGGCGCGCCACCTACACCGGCGACGGCGCCCTCACGCCTGCCGAGGTGGCCGCCTGGAAGGAGCACAAGGCGGAGTACAAGCGGCGGATCGCGGCGTGGATGGACGCCGAGGGCGTGGACGCGGTGGCATACGCCGGCCTGCTCAGCGACGTCCTGATGAACGACGGCCCGAACCCGAGCTTCGGACGGGTGGACCCGCCGCACTCGGCCGCGGGCATCCCCGCGATGATCTTCCCCGCGGGCGTCAACGACCACGGCGAGCCGATCAACCTGCAACTCATCGGCCGCGCCTGGGACGACCCGAACCTGATGGGCTACGCCTACGCCTTCGACCTCAAGGCCCGGGGGACCCAGGTGCCCGACACGGCGCCGGCGCTCCCGTACGTGCCCGGGGCCGAGCCGCCTCCGATCGTGATCGAGAAGCCCGCGCCGCCGATCGCGCCGTCGCCCACGTCGCAGCCGCCGTCCAACGACGCCCCCGTCCCGGCCGGCCCGGCCCCGGCCGCTCCCGTGGCGGTGGTCCGCACGCCGGTGAAGCTGGCGCCCACGTTCGCCGGTACCCGCGCGGGGCGCACTGTGGCGGTGCGCGTCAGGCTCACGCTGCCGCGGGCACTGGCGGGGAAGACCGTACTGGTGCAGCGGAGGGTGCGGTCGGGTGCGCGCGTGCGCATCACCACCGTCGCGCGCGCCAAGGTCGGGTCGACCGGCCGGGTGAACACCGTCGTGCGCCTCGCGCCGGCGGTCGCCTACCGGCTGCGCACCAAGGTGGCGGCGACCGCCGTCACGAGGTCGGCGGCGAGCTCGTTCGCGCTGGTGCGGGTGGCGCGCGGGTAACCACGGCTCCGCGGGCCGGGCGATCCAGGTCGTCCGGCCCGCTGTGCCGGCGCCGCGCGGGCGGTAGCCTCGGGGCCATGCGGGAGCCCACCCCGGTCACGTTCCTCACCGACTACGGTCCGGGGAGCGA